>DIZT01000022.1:15252-15595 GCA_002427975.1 Micrococcaceae bacterium UBA6021
GTGACCGACTCGGACGTGAAGAGCCGGAGGGCGGAGGGCGTGGCCCCGTGGGTGTGGGGAATGTGCAGCGGTAAAGTCACTCAACTACCTTACTGGTTGGGAATCGGACGTCCGGCGGCGTGTGTCCCCGTGCTAAGGAAACGGTGCTTGGCTTTCGGTCAGGCACGTGGCGAAACATGGTTCAGCTCATAGCCGACCCGGGTGATGACGGCAACTGAAACCTCTGTTTTGGTTCCGGCGGCCAGTTGTGGTTCGGCGCCGGAGCGGGCAAGGATGACTACCGAGTTGCTGTCCTGGCCAAAGACCTTGTCCGTTCCCACATGGTTGACCACCAGGAGGTCGC
>DIZT01000022.1:15808-16103 GCA_002427975.1 Micrococcaceae bacterium UBA6021
TCCACCAGTTCCTGGAGGATGTCCGGATTCCGGACCAGGGAAAGGACGGGGTCAGCGGTGTCATCACGTTTTTTGATCTTGGTGCCGGAAATCTCCGCGGGGCGGAAATCCGCCACAGCCGCAGCCATGATCACGACGTCGGAATCCGCAGCGGCTGCCAGCATGGCCTCGCGCAACTCCAGGGCAGTCTCAACCGTCACCACGTGGACGCCCGCCGGTGACGGGACCTCCATGTGGGCGGCGACCAGCCGGACTGTGGCGCCGGCGTTCCGGGCAGCCACGGCCAGCGCCACGC
>DIZT01000111.1 GCA_002427975.1 Micrococcaceae bacterium UBA6021
GGTCGCGGAAGCTGGTCAACGGGGCGATCATGCCAGCAAGGCAGATATTTCATAGCGTGGACGCTAGGCTTTGGGGTGTCCACATTGTGGAGGATTTCTTGAAAGTTGGTGAGCTGAATGACAAATCCAGTCCAAGGGGCGCAGGTTGTGGGCCGCGTGGCGTCACTACTGCGGCTTGTCGGCCGGAAGCCGGAGGGCAGCTCGATTGCCGGGCTGGTCCGGGAGTCCGGGCTGACCCGCCCCACCGTCCACCGGCTGCTGGCATCCCTTGCCGCGGAGGGCCTCCTGGACCACGATGCCCGCAGCGGAAACTGGATCCTGGGCCCGGAGATTTTCCTGCTGGGATCGGTAGCCGCGGCCCGCTTCCCGTTTGAGGACCTGGCCCGGCCAAGCCTGCGCCGCCTGGCGGATGAGACCGGCGAGAGCGCTTTCTATTCCATCCGCAGGGGCCAGGAGACGGTCTGTGTGCTGCGGGAAGAGGGCAGCTTCCCGGTCCGCTCCTTCGTGTTGCACGAGGGAGTCCGTTTTCCGCTGGGTGTGGCCTCGGCCGGGACCGCCATCATGGCGTTCCTCCCGGACGAGGAACAGGACGCCATCCTGTCTGGCTGGGACCAGCACGCCGGAGGTTTTGCAACCGGCCACGGCCTTGAATTGGTCCGACGGAATCTGGAACGGACCCGGCTGCATGGATTTGCAGTGAACCCCGGTCTGGTGCTTGAGGGCAGCTGGGGAATGGGGGCGGCCGTGTTCGACCAACTGGGCCGGCCGGTCGGCGCGCTTTCACTCACCGGGATCGAACCGCGGTTCCGCCCGGAACGGCAGGAGTTCCTGGGCAAACTGCTGCTCGAGGAAGCGCACCGCATCAGCTCCACACTGGGCGGCCGCTGAGTTTCCCCGGCTTCGGGAAGCAACGACGACGGCGGGCCGCGCTTTCGGGGCGACGCGCCGTCGTCGTGTCCCAAAGGCGGGGAATTCCAGCGCCGGGGGAGACCTGGAGGCTACTTCGGTCGCCGCAGTGGGCGGCGCGGGACGCGGAGTCTTCCCTGCGGGTATGATTCCGGCATTGCTGAACCTGGCGGGAGCGAAGACGTACGACCAGGGGTTGATCGAGCTCGGGTACACGGTCGGGCGGTAGGGGCGTACCACCTTTCGGAGGTACTGGGCACGGCACGCCGCTGGCTCCGGTGATGTGAATCATATTGGGAGGCATCGGGGTGGACATTAAAGGAGATTCCCATGACCTCCAGCCACTGCGGAATCGAAGAACGCACGCTCCAGCCGGACCGCCTCAGCAAACGTGGCCGCCACGCATTGGCGGCTTTCTTTATCTGGGGGTTCGACGGCGTCGAACTCCTCACGCAGCCAGCGCACCCAGGCGTTGTAATCGGTGTTGTTGTGCAGGCGGATCCACTCCGCATGCTTCGCCTGCGCCGGCCAGTTTTCGGGTTCCCCTGCCCTGGCGGCCCAGTCCCCATACAGCCATTCGGCAACCAGGAGCACCGCCAGGACGTCAGGGTAGGAACGGGTGTCCAGGGCGCTGCGCATCAGCCCGTCGAATGCCCGGGTGGCGGCGGACAACGTCGGAGCGCTCCGCTCTGCTTCGGGGACGGCGAGTTCGTCGAAGGTGTCCTGGAAGTAAGTGTTCTCGTCCGAGGCGAAAGCGCCCAATACCCGGGCGAAGACCAGCCGCGACGGCAGCGAGGGCGCCGAGGCCACGGCTTGCCCCAGAAGTGCCGTGAAGGCATCGCAGAACTGGTAATCCTGCACCAGATAGTGGCGCAAGGCCCCATCCGGCAGCGTCCCGTCCAGCAAGCGGTCTACGAATTCGTGGTTCACGGCAGCGTCCCAGTCCGCGGCGCAGCCGTTCCTGAGTTCCTCGGCAAAGCCCATGGTGGTTCCTCCTGAAATGTCAGGGGGAGCCTAGCATCCGGCGTGCCGGACTGGCTGGGGGGGNNATGCGGGGCTGGCCGGCTGCGCGAGTGCAAAAGTGGTCGCGGATGTTGCGTGGGCAGCAGGTGGCTACGCCAGCGGTGTGACGTACGCCCCCGAGATCCCGCCGTCCACCAGGAAAGTCGACGCCGTGATGAACGAGGCGTCGTCGCTGGCCAGGAACGCGACGGCGGCCGCGAGTTCCTCGGGCTCGGCGAAGCGCCCCAGCGGGACATGGACCAGGCGTCGGGCGGCCTTTTCCGGATCCTTGGCGAAGAGTTCCTTGAGCAGCGGCGTGTTCACGGGACCCGGGCAGAGCGCGTTGATGCGGATGCCCTGCCGGGCGAATTCGACGCCGAGTTCCCGGCTCATGGACAAGACACCTCCCTTTGAAGCGCTGTAGGAGATCTGCGATGTGGCGGCGCCCATCACGGCAACGAACGAGGCCGTGTTGATGATGGATCCCTTGCCCTGTTCCTGCATGTACGGGATGGCGTACTTGCAGCAGTAGTAGACGGAGGTCAGGTTCACTTCCTGGACCCGGCGCCAGGCATCGATGCCCGTGTCCAGGATGGAGGCGTCGTCGGCGGGGGAGATACCGGCGTTGTTGAACGCGATGTCCACACTTCCGTAGGTCTCCTTGGTCTGCGCGTAGAGGTTCCGGACCTCTTCCTCGCTGGTCACATCGACCTTGACGAACAGACCGCCCACCTGGGCAGCTGCGGCCAGGCCGGAGGTCGGTTCGATGTCCGCGATCACCACGTTGGCGCCCTCGGCAGCCATGCGCCGGGCCGTAGCGAGGCCGATGCCGCTGGCTCCACCAGTTATGACTGCGCTGCGGCCCTCGAGACGGTTCGAAACTACTGCTTGCATTGTTGCTCCTTGGAAATGAGT
>DIZT01000224.1 GCA_002427975.1 Micrococcaceae bacterium UBA6021
TCAGTCCCCGGTTCCGGTGACGGAAACCTGGCACCGAACAACTGGAGGTCGATCTTCGGTGGCCCGGCCTGGAGCAGGGTCGCGGAACAGGACAGCACCCCCCGCGAGTGGTACCTCCATCTGTTCGATACCGAACAGCCGGATCTGAACTGGGACAACGCCGAGGTCCGGTACGTCCGCAAGGACGAGATGCAGCAGGCCTTTAACTTCGACTTCCTCCTGGCAGGCTGGGACGCCGAGCGAATGGCCGAAGCCATCGAAGATTCCCTCAACGCGGATGCGTCCGTGGAAGCGCCGTCCACGTGGGTGCTGAGTAATCACGACACCGTGCGCCACAGCACCCGGTTCGGCCTGAAGGACCCCACCACCTTCCCCAAAGGCATCGCCGCCGGAGATGAGCAGCCGGACGCTGCCTTGGGTCTGGAGCGCGCCCGTGCCGCCACCCTGGTCTCGTTTGCGTTGCCCGGATCCGCGTACATCTACCAGGGCGAGGAATTGGGGCTTCCGGAGCATACGACGCTCCCGGACGAAACCCGCCAGGATCCTACGTTCTTCCGCACCAAGGGTGCTGAAATCGGCCGCGATGGGTGCAGGGTGCCGCTGCCCTGGAGGTCAGCGGAACCCGGCTTCGGCTTCGCGGACGCGTTCAAGGGTGACGGCGTCCGAGGTCCGGCCGCGCCATGGCTGCCCCAGCCCGATTCCTTCAGAGACCTCGCAGCCGACCGGTAGGACGGCATCGCCGGTTCCACACTTGAGCTATACCGCTCGGCGCTGGCGTTCCGTTCCGCCCACAGACTGGGGTCCGGAACCTTCCAGTGGGCCGACATCCATCAACCGGCCCAGGGTGTACTGGCCTTCAAGAACGGCAAAGTCCTGATCCTGAGCAACATGGGGCAGGCTGGTATACCGGTCCCCGCAGGGTACACGGTGGCTCTGACCAGTGGCCAGCTGACCAGTGACACTATGGCTGAAATACCACCGAGCTGCACGGCCTACCTGAACTACACGTGATTCTCCTTGGCCGCTACGTGGACCACCGGGGCTCAGTACGGCCTAAAAACCAAGGACGCCGAGCCCCACGGGCGCGGCGTCCTCGGAGCCAGACTCAAACGGTAAATGCCTACTTGCCGCCCTTGAACAGCCCGGCGAGCCTGGCGCCAAAGCCCTTCACGTTCTCAGTCACATTGCCGGCGAGTTCCTTGGCGTTTTCGGCCACGTCACCGGCGAGTTCCTTGGCGTTCTCCGCCACGTCACCGCTGAAGAACTCCTTCACGTCTTCCGCCGCGCCTTCGACGCCTTCGTTTGCCGATGCGCTGCCAGTTACGTTCTCGCTCATGGTGTACTCCTTGATTCCCCGGTAATCCATCCGGACAGTGGTGGTGGGCCGTTTGCCAGGCGATGTCCGCCGGCATCGGCACGATCAGATGTCCCCCGCATCACACTAACGGACGCGCTCGGCGCGGCTGAACCGTGTCCTGGCTCCGGCACCGATGTGAATCAGGACCGGCGTCCTTTTTCCTACCACTGCGTCCAGCGCATCCACGAGGGCAGAGACCTCGGCCGCCAAGAGGTGCGGCGCCACCCCTTGGCGCGGCTGGAGCCGGATTTTCAAGGCCGGGCTGCCCTGGACCTCGTAGGTTGCCACCGTGGCACCCGCCAGATCTGGCCGTTCAGCCAGGGCGTGCTTCAACGCCTGCTCCGCTACGCCCCCACTGATACGCACGTCTCCGGCCACTGTCCCGGGATCGTATTCCGCCACCAGCAGGTTGCTGCGGCCTTTGCCCTGCTGCGCGATCCAGGCAACCATCAGCCCGATCAGCACGAGCAGTGCCAGTGCCATCACAATCCAGAGCCAGCTTTCCGGACGTCCCGGAAAGCGGGTGTTGTCGAAGGCCTGGTTGATGCCCCGCCAGAGTGTTCCCGACCATGCATGCCACCAGGTTGCCACGGGCGGAACCGTGACCAGCAGTACCAGCAGGATGCCCACGGCGAGCAATTTCAGTCCGAGGATCCCCAGCAGGATCCGGTTGAGAAGCGAGGGCGTGGCGGTCATGCTCCAATCACTCCCGCCGTGGAAATAGTGACGTTGACCTCCGGCATCGGGACCAGTGACATCCCGCGGAGTTCGGCCTGGACGGCGGCAAGCACGGCATTTTCGGCCACCGGGACGCCGGACGTGGGACGGACATTCACCATGACCTGCCGCTGGGACACCACCACCATGACCTGTTCCGGGGTGACATTGGCGGCGAGCCGTGCGCTGCGCGCCAGGGCGGACGCGATGACCTCGTCATCGACCACCACGGCGGACGAAATTCCGATACCGTGCAGCGCGTGCCTTGCACGTCTGCCTGGCAGGACGGCGTTGAGCAGGAAAAACAGTCCCACCATGGCTACAACGGCACCGCTGGCGCCGAGCAGCAGCGGTGGAATACCTGCCGGCAGTGCAACGATGCGCTCCGCTGCCAGCTGTGGTTCGATCAGCCAAGCGGGCTGTCCGATGGCGTGCAGGGCAGATTCAAGAAGCCCGTATCCGGACAGCCCCAGCACCAGCACGGCCGCCACTGTTGCCGCCGCGGCCCGCGAGGAATGGGTCTCCCGGTAGAGAACCCGGCGCATGTCGGGTTGCCCTTGCGCGGGAGAGCGATGCGATTGCGTCGAATCCGCCAGGTCTTCGTCCACTGATCCGCTGCTCATTGGACCCGGCCTCCCTCGATTGGCTTAACGCCGCTGATGCGGATGTCCACCCTGCTGAGGCTGGCTCCGCTGAGTGCCGTGACAGTGGAGAGGATCCGGGTCTTGGCTGCGACGGTCCGGTCCCAGATGGAGCCGCCGTACGCGGCGACCCGGCCGGCGTCGCGGAGCACCGCCGTCAAGGGCGGGATCCTGATAGGTGACACCAGCGACAAGGCCAGCAGTCCGTCGTCGTCCGCCCAGTCCGCCCAGACATCCTGGGGCTCCACACCGAGGGCTTCCGCAGCCGCCATCTTGGCAAGACTGGTCAGTGCCTGCGTGCTGATGCGGTTGTGTCCGCTCAGGACGTCGCCCGGGGAGGAAGGTCCGGCTGACGTCATGACGAGGAGCGCCGGCCGATGATGGCATCCAGGACGCCGCGCAGGTCCAGTTTCCCTTCTGCAGCGCGGCCCAGGAGGGCGCCGATGGCCATAAAGAGGAGCGAGACCAGGAAGCCCCAGAGCCCGAACTGGAAGGACATAAACGCCACGAAGGCGCCCATGGCGATGCCCACAACGGTCAGGTTCACAGCAGTGCCTCCCTCTCGGCGACACCAGGGGCTGCGGCCTTCGCCGGAGACGCCACGTAGACATCGGTTATTTCAACATTGACTTCAATGACCTGCAGGCCGACGAGTTCCTCGACCGCGCGGTAGACGGCTGATCTGACCTGGTCGGCCAGGGAATGCAGGGGCGTGCCATAGGAGGCCACCAGGCTGATGTCCACGGCAACCTGCGTCTCGCCGACCTCGGCACGGACACCGGCTGCATGGTCCGAACTGCCGACGGCGTCCCGGATGGCACCCAGCGCACGGGACGGAGCGGAGCCCAAAGAATAGACGCCGGTCACGGCGCGGGCAGCAATGCCGGCAACTTTTGCTACGGCGGTCTCAGCGATCACGGTGCGGCCATGCCCCGGCACGGGCACCTGGCTGGTGGCCGGCTGGCTGGTAGCAAGCTCGCGCTCGACGCCCGCATCGGGTTGTGGGTTCTGGTATTCCATCAGGCACTCCCCCTTCTGTTGATCCCAACCCTATCGCTAACGCGACTTCCGGGTTAAAGAAGAAAAGCACCAGTTCCGAAGAACTGATGCTTCCCAGTGGTGGCTCCGACCGGCGTCGATCCGGTGACCTTTCGATTTTCAGTCGAACGCTCTACCAACTGAGCTACAGAGCCT
>DIZT01000128.1 GCA_002427975.1 Micrococcaceae bacterium UBA6021
CATGAGTGCAGAACGAAAAGCCAGCCGCCACGCCCAAGAATTCCGTTGGCACCAGGTCAACCTCCAGTTACCCGAGACCGAAGCTGCTCTTCGTGACCTCAAGACCCTCAGCGAGGCGGTTGATCAGCTCCTCAGCGAAGCTGTCATTCGAGCCCACGACGAAGGAATGAGCTCGGCAAGCATCGCTGAGGCGCTCGGATTCACCAAACAGGTCGCGGCGGAGCGACCCTCCCCCGAAATCCTGAGCCCTTCACCAGCACGACCTTCTGGTCGCCGTGGCATTCATTTTGAGCCAATGACCTAATTAAGAAATAAGCCCCACCCGGGTCATCCGGGTGGGGCTTATTTTTCAGCCAGAGCTCAGGCCGTAGTAGCCTGCTTGGGCGCGTGCCCATTGGCCTTCTTTTGGTAGTTCGTTCATCTAACTTCCTCCGTGAATTCGTCGTTCCGGCGCAAACATCGCTCCCGCTAGGCGTTGTTCGGTCGGGGCAACCCGGCCACCTACCGACACATGCCAGCGAACAGCTCCTCGCGAGGGTGGAAGCTGAAGAGCCTTAAAGTGTCAGCTACTTTTGGTGACCCTGGGACGCCTGGGCTTCCTCATCGGGGGTGATTGAGTCCCACGTGTACTCCGGCAGTGGTTGGTCGGCGTGCCGGGACAGCCAGTACTTACGCAAGGTCGGCTGAACGGATGCGTTGACTATCGGGGTATTGGGCACAACGAAGAGCTCGCGAGAGCCTGGAACGCGCAGCAAGATTGTGCCGCTGAGAATGATCCGTTGGGTGTCGTGGGCGCCCGTGTCGAGTGAGTCCCCATACGTAATGTCCAACCAGCTGACATCTGGGGTCTCGTGCCGTTCACCTTGTTCCAGAACCTTCACGCATTGACGCCCGCAGGCCTCTCACCGATCCCCAGATCACCGAGATCTCCCACTGGCGCACGCGTGGCGAGGACCTCGCCGCTGCCACCGCTCGTGAGGAAGCCCTCCGGCTCGCCAAGCGGATCACCGTCCTGGACACCGAACTCAAGGATAACCACGTCCGAACCACCGAGCTCCTCGAGGCCATCCCCGCTGCGCCCCTGCTCGAGGTGACCGGCATCGGCTAAACCCCGGAGAGTCGTCTGTCGAGCGCAGGCCGTGGCAGAACTTTCACTCCCCGCGGCACAACGCCACTTCCTCGCTGAGGCGTTCCGCGACACCCTGCACTGGGGCGCCTACATGACGGACCTACTCACCGAGGTCAACTCAAAGTCGAACACGCTCGATCTGAGTGACAAGACCATTCACCGCGACGTCGTGGTACTGGTGGAGCAGCTGCAGGCAGTAGGAGCCGCCGATCCGCTTGTCATCGTGATCGGCACGAAGGCCGCGAAGGCCTTCAAGGAGCATGAGCCCGTCCTCGCGGCCGCGCTGGGCCTCACCAGCGTCCGATGGGTCGCGGTGCCCCACTACTCGGCAGCAAACGGTCGGGTCCACGGGAACAGCCCCGACAATTATCGGCGGCTTGTCCTTGAAGCGCTGAAGGATGCTGGCATCCCCTTGGGCCCTCGGATTGTCCGCTCTCGGGAACCCGACCCCATGGCGCATCTTCGGCAGGCTCGCTTCGAGTCTAGTTCTCGCTCAGCGCTCCGTGCGCCTCAATGACTTGTTGCGTTTGTTCTGGGTCGATGCCGCGCCCGGCACCGGTTCTGACTGCCACTGGCATCCCTATACGGAAACATGGTTCGTCGCGGCGAAGCCCATATTCTTTTGCTGCAGACGACTTTGGACATTTCGTGCAGGCGACTTCGAAAAATGACAGCTATGTGACCATATGCACTTTGGCAACACTGGTGACATCAATATCATAAACAACAAGAGTGCGATTCCGGCTCATCTGGACCGGCGTATCGCCCAGGTCCGCACAGTAGTGCTGCACTCGTCAGGCGTGCTGGTGCGACTCGTGTTCGGAGTGGCTGGCGGGCTCCAGCTGGAAAGTGCAATGCTCGGTGTCGAAATGGGAGCCGAGGCAGGCGGTGAGCTTGTCGAGGACCTGGTCGGCGCCGCGGGCATTGAGGACACCGTCCTCCACCACCACATGGGCCGAAAATACCGGCACGCCGGAGGTGATCGTCCAGATATGGATGTCATGGACGTCCACCACCCCGTTAACGCTGAGGATGTGCTCACGGATCATCTGCACCTCAACACCCTTGGGGGTCGCCTCCAGGAGGACATCCACCACATCGCGCAGCAGGCTCCAGGCCCGCGGCAGGATCATCAGGGCAATAAGCACCGAAGCAATGGTGTCTGCGGCCTGGAATCCGGTGAACAGGATGACCAGCGCCGCGGCGATGACTGCCACGGAGCCCAGCAGGTCGCCCAGCACTTCAAGGTAGGCACCGCGGATGTTCAGGCTGTCCTGGTGGGCGCCGCGCAGGATCAGGAGCGAGACCAGGTTGGCCACGGCGCCCAGGATGGCGGCCATGAGCATGATGTCGGTGTGGACCTCGGGCGCGGTGCCGATCCGCCGGATGGCCTCGGTGAAGATGACCACCGCGATGACAATCAGGATCAGCGCGTTGGCCAGGGCGGCCAGGACCTCGGCGCGCTGGTAGCCGTAAGTCCGCTGGTCGCTCGCTGGCCGCCCGGCTATCCAGGCAGCCAGGAGCGCGATGGTCACGCCTGCCGCATCGGAGAGCATGTGGCCCGCATCCGCCAGCAGGGCCAGGGAGCCGGACAGCGCCGCGCCGACTACCTGGACAACGACCACTGTCAGGGTGATGGCCAGGACGGCGATGAGCCGCTTGCGGTGCCGGCCTGTTGCCGTGATGCCGTGCGTATGGCTGTGGTCGTGTCCCATGCCTACAAGGCTAGTCCCAGCCGAGCTCGTGCAGCCGCTGGTCGTCGATGCCGAAGTGGTGGGCGATCTCGTGGACCACCGTCACAGCCACTTCCTGGATTACCTCGGCGCGGGACACACAGATGTCCAGGATGGGCTGGCGGAAGATGGTGATCCGGTCCGGCAATGAACCGGCGCCCCACCACGAATCCCGCTCCGTCAAAGGAACACCCTCATAAAGGCCCAGCAGGACAGTATCCGGATCCTCGCCCGGGCCGGGAACGTAGTCGTCCTCGACAAACACCGCCACGTTGTCCATGGCCGCCGCAAGTCTGGCAGGGATCAGGCCCAGGGCATCCGTGACCGCGGCTTCGAAATCGTCGGCTGACATCTCAAACGGACGCGGCTCTTGCGGGCCGTCCGGGACGATGGGCAGTCCGGGCGGCAAGTTGGCGGGCATAAGCAGACTCTAGTCCGCAGCCGGGTTGGCGCGCATACTGAAGCCGATTCTTGACTGCCCAGTGAGGAGCCGGATGTCCGTCCGCCATCGCATTTTTGCCGCCGTTTACGACAGGCTGTCGGGCCCGCTGGAGCGCAGGGAGCTCGCTCCGCGCCGGGCGCGGCTGCTCTCCGGGCTGACGGGCACAGTGGTGGACGTCGGCTCAGGCACCGGGGCCAATCTGCGGCACTTCCGCCACGCTGAGCGGGTAATCCTCGTGGAACCGGACCGCTACATGCGGGCCAGATTGAGCAAACGTCTGGGGGAGTCATCGGTTCCAGTGGAGGTTTCCGACGCCGATGCGGAGCACCTGCCGCTGTCGGACGGCGCGGCGGACGCCGTCGTGTTCACCCTGGTGCTGTGCTCGGTGCCGGATCAGCGGCTTGCCCTGATGGAGGCCCGCAGGGTACTCAAACCCGGCGGGACCCTCGCGGTGCTGGAGCATGTGCGCGGACAGGGCCGTGCGGGCCGCTGGCAGGACAGGCTGGACCGTCTTTGGGGCCGTTGTGTGGCGCCGGGGTGCCACCTCAACCGGAACACTGTGGCATCCATCGGCGAGGCCGGGTTCGAATTCACGGAAGTCAGCAGGTTCGAGGCCCCTGCGGTTGCCCTGGCCACGCCGATCATCGCCGGCACGGCAGTGCCGCGGCCGGCGGTTCGCTGAGCTCAGCCCAGCGCGGCCTTCTTAATACGCAGCGATTGGAAGCGCGGAATGGAGCCCCTTTACCGGGACCTGCGGCGCGTCAGGCCCACACCCACCAGGCAGACCACCCCGCCCACGAGGCCCAACACGGAGGGGACTTCGCTGAGGAGCAGCCACGAGATCAGGATGGTGGTGCCGGGCACCAGGTACGTGGTGGCAGCCAGTTTTCCGGCGTCGACCAGGGACAGCGCGTAGGCCCAGGTGGTGAACGCGATGGCAGTGGGGAAGACGCCCAGGTACACCAGGCCCAGTGTTGCCGGCAGCGGGGCGGACTGCAGCTCGGACACCAGCTGGCCGCTGAAGGGCAGGCAGCACACCGCCCCCACCATGATCCCGAACCAGGTGGCCTGGCCTGCCGGGAACTTCCGCAACACCGGCTTCTGGATGATGACGCTGACGGCGGCGAGCACAGCGGCAAGGAGGCAGAGCAGCACGCCCGCCACATCCGCCGTCGAACGTTCCCCGGAACCTGGGCCGGATCCGAGCGCGATCAGCGCAACTCCGCCGAACGCCACCAGGCTTCCGATAATCAGCCAGCGCGGGAAGCCCTCCTTCAGGAAGAAGCCGGCCATGACGGCAACGAGGATGGGGTTGACGTTGATCAGCAAGGCGGCGGTCCCGGCGTCCAGCAGGTGTTCCGCGGCGTTCAGGGCCACGTTGTAGCCGCCGAACCACATCACGCCGTACCCCAGGATGGGCCACCACTCCCGGCCTCGCGGCAGCACCTTGCTTTTGGCCAGTTGCGGCAGTACCAGTGCGCCGAGCACGACGGCGGCAACCGCCAACCTGCCCAAGGTCAGGGATCCGGGGGAGAAGGTGGGTCCGATGGCCCGGATGCCCACGAACGCCGAAGCCCAGAGCACCACGGTGACCAGCACGGCAGCGACGCCCAGGGCGCTCATGCCGCCAGGTGGTGCGGGAAGTGCGGCCGAGGTGGCGGCGCGGAAGGGGGTGCTTGAAGCCATGCTGCCAATCTATCCCCGCGGCAACGCTGGTAGCTGGCGGGAATCGGTCACGTCTAGTCGAGTTTCTGCCAATCCCCGTCCGACCACTCCAGCAGCTGCTCCAGGGGCCAGGTGGTGACAATGCGCTCCGCGGGAACGTTGTTGTGGGCAGCCCGCGCGGCACCGTACTGGAGGAAGTCGAGCTGGCCGGGGGCGTGGGCGTCGCTGTCGATCGAGAACAGGCAGCCCGCGTCGAGGGCCAGCTGGATCAGGTCATCCGGCGGATCCTGCCGTTCGGGGCGGGCGTTGATCTCGACCGCCACGTTGTGGTCGGCGCACGCGGCGAACACCTCCCGGGCGTCGAAGTCCGATTGCGGCCGCGTGCCCCGCGAGCCCTCCACCAGGCGGCCGGTACAGTGGCCCAACACGTTCGTCTGGGGGTTCCGGATGCCCTGGAGCATCCGCTTGGTCATGGTGGCGCGATCCGACCGAAGCTTGGAATGGACGCTGGCCACCACAATGTCCAGCCGGTCCAGCATGTCCGGCGACTGGTCCAGTTCGCCGGATTCCAGGATGTCCACCTCGATGCCGGCCAGGAGCCGGAACCCGTCCTTTTTGCCGTCAACAGCGGAGGCGGTGTTGATGGTGGCCACCACGTCGAGCTGTTCGGTCAGGCGCTCCACGCTGAGCCCGTTGGCAATCGTCAGGTTGGGGGAGTGGTCTGTCAGTGCCAGGTATTCGCGGCCCAAGAGGCGGGCGGCGTCTGCCATGAGCTGGATGGGGGAGCCGCCGTCGGACCAGTCGCTGTGGCTGTGGAGGTCCCCGCGGAGTGCTGCGTGGAGCTCGGCCCCGCCGTCCGCCAGGGGTGCCACGCCGCGCTGCCGCAGGTCCTCAAGGTACTCGGGCACCTCGCCGTCCACCGCCTGGCGGATCACCTGGTACGTCCTGTCGCCGATTCCCTTCATGCTCTTGAGCCTGCCGTCCCGGGCCCGGGCCGCCACCTCGGAAGGGTCAAGCCCGGCGATAATTCCGGCCGCCTTCCGGAAGGCCTGGACCTTGAAAGTGGCAGCGCGTCCGCGCTCCAGCCAAAAGGCGATTTCGTTGAGCGCGGCGACGGCATCCATCTGTCCATCTTCGCCTGTTCCGGCGGCTTGGGTCAGGTGTCTCTGGGCCGATTTTGAGATATTCCCGCCGAGGCCCTATAGTTTTAGAGTCCAGTTCGGAGCAACTGCAAACGACAAGACTGAGAGCCTCGGCTCGAAGCCTTTTATTTTGTGCCGAACGGGTTCTGGCCCCCATCGTCTAGCGGCCTAGGACACCGCCCTCTCACGGCGGCGGCACGGGTTCGAATCCCGTTGGGGGTACGCAGGGAACTGGTCTGGCAGGCGGAAAACGTCTGGTAGGCTGGAAGCCTTGAAAAAAGCGGTAGCGATGCCGCGAAGCAAGAAAATCAAGGCCCTGTAGCGCAGTTGGTTAGCGCGCCGCCCTGTCACGGCGGAGGTCGCGGGTTCAAGTCCCGTCAGGGTCGCTCTGATTGCCGGAAGAGATTGCGGCACTCATGGTGACTAGTCACCTAGGCTCTGTAGCTCAGTTGGTA
>DIZT01000075.1:0-8471 GCA_002427975.1 Micrococcaceae bacterium UBA6021
GACTGGCAGCGGCCCGGCGTCGCCGCGATCGAGCGGAACCTTGCCCCGTCCGGCCCGCAGGGCCAGGTCCTCCTGATGCACGACGGCGGCGGCGACCGGGACCAGACGGTCGCCGCGCTGGACTCCGCCCTCACGAAGTTCGCGGACCAAGGCTTCCGGGTCACCACGGTGGGCGACGCCGTCGGGATTACGAGCATGCGGGACGCGTCAGCGGGGGAGCAGATCAGCGGAACCGCGTTGGTGTGGGGGATCCGGCTCAGCGACTTCGTCATCACCGCCATCTCCTGGGCGCTCGTTGCGGCCGGAGCCGTGACGGTCATCCGGGCCGTCCTCGTGGTCGGATTCGCGGCGCGCCACAGGAGCGCGGCACGCCGCTCCCGGGCGGCCGGCCGCAGCCGGCGCCGGGTGGACGTACCGGTCCGGCCTGAGATCACCGAGCCTGTCAGCGTAATTGTCCCCGCGTACAACGAGTCGGCCGGCATCGAAGCTGCGGTTCGATCCATCGTCGCCTCGACCCATCCGGTTGAGATCATCGTGGTCGACGACGGGTCGACGGACGGTACCTCAGACATCGTGGAAGCGCTCGGCCTGCCGGGGGTCACGTTGATCCGGAAAGAGAACGGGGGCAAGCCGTCCGCCTTGAATGCCGGGCTGGGCGCTGCCAGCCACGANNCAGGTGGGCGCAATTTCGGGGAACACGAAAGTCGCCAACCGCGGCGGCATCCTCGGCGCCTGGCAGCACATCGAGTACGTCGTTGGCTTCAATCTGGACCGCAGGCTGTTCGACGTCGCGGAGTGCATGCCCACGGTCCCGGGGGCTATTGGTGCCTTCCGCCGCGATGCCCTCTTCCGTGTTGGCGGAGTCAGTGATGACACGCTTGCCGAGGACACGGATCTGACCATGTCTCTGTGCCGCGACGGCTGGCGCGTTGTGTACCAGGAGGACGCGAGGGCCTGGACCGAGGCACCCGAGAGCCTCGGGGCGCTATGGAAGCAGCGGTACCGCTGGTGCTATGGCACGCTTCAGGCTATGTGGAAGCACCGCGGCGCGGTCCTGCAGGGAGGAGCGGCCGGCAAGCTCGGGCGGCGTGGCCTTGGCTACCTGCTTGTACTACAGGTGTTGCTGCCACTGTTCGCACCTGTGGTGGACGTCTTCGCCATCTACGGCCTGATCTTCCTTGATCCAGTCCGGATCGGCGTGCTCTGGCTCGTCTTCCTTGTCGTGCAATTCCTCATGGCTGCCTACGCGTTCCGCCTCGACAATGAACGGCTTCGCCCGCTATGGACACTTCCGCTGCAGCAATTCGTCTACCGGCAGCTCATGTATCTGGTCGTCATCCAGTCTGTGGTCACCGCCTTGGCCGGTGTGCACCTGCGGTGGCACCGAATGGAGAGGTACGGAAGTCTGCGCGTCCCGCCCGCCCAGGGCCAAGCGTAGTGCGTGGTGGACAGCGCCGGGAACTGGATGACCAACGATCAGAGGCGGGTTGCCTTAAATGTTCTGGCGACGGCGGACGCTTCGGCGGCGAGCATGGCGGTGTCGCTGCTGGCCATGACGAAGTCGAATCCTTGATCTAGGGCGGCGCGGGCTCCTGATGACTGCGGGCTCGGTGGGGATTGTTCCCAGGTCCATGCTGAGGTCTGCGACGCCGACAAAGAGTGCGTCGATGCCGTTAATTGCTGCGATCTTTTCGACATTGTCGATCACGACCTTGCTTTCGAGTTGGGGGATGCACAGTGCCGCCTCGTTGCCCGAGGCGAGGTAGGCGGCTGTTGGCAGTATTCCCCAACGGCCTGCCCGGCTGGTGCCTCCTGCGCCTCTTAACCCCAGCGGCGGGAATCGTACGGAAGTAGGCGGTGCGCACGTCGATCGGGGCTTGTTCCTGATCGATGACGATGAAATCGTAGCCGGCGTACACCATGTCTGCACGGACTCGATGGTGGGTAGGGCTCATGCAAAGTCGCAGCCGCGAATTAACTCCTCACCGAAGCCGCGCCGTCCGCTACCCGTTGCCCGCGGGCTCAACGTGTCCATCCCGACGCTCCCCGCCGGTGGATTCCTGCACACGCCGCTGAAGCGTCTCCTGGAGGGGCTGAACAGGGAAGTGACATTTAAAGCAACATGTGTTGCCTTTGAGGCATCATGCGTTGCATACTAGGCAAAGTGATTTGAATCACTTAGAGAACCCCGCCGGTCCAGCCGACGATAGTCGCTGGCCGGCAAGACATTCCAAACCAGACAGTGGAGAACTTTGAGCCTGCAACTAACACCGGAAGAAGTCACTTCGGCAGCGGAACGGATCGTTGCGGCCTATTCCGCCATGGACGAGGACGCATATTTCGCCTCTTTTGATCCGCAGGCCACCTTCATCTTCCACGGGTCCCCTGAACGGCTCACCAGCCGGGGGGACTACGAAGCGCAGTGGCGCATCTGGGTGTCCGAAGGATGGAAGGTGATCAGCTGCCACAGCAGCGATCCATTCATTCAGATCTATGGCACAACCGCGGTTTTTTCCCACAGCGTGGCAACCACCACCGAGGAGCAGGGACAGCGGGCAACCACCGAGGAACGGGAAACCATCGTATTCACCCGGGCCGGCACCGACGGCATCATGGCCGTGCACGAGCACCTCTCACTCAACACTTTCTGATCACGGAGTCGACCAATGACTATAGAGGCATCCGACCGGCCTAGGGCACGGCCCGGCGCACCCCTGATCGAGGTACGCTCGATCGACTGGGTTCCCGATAACGAACGGCACGGCAAGCTCTGGCACCAGACGCCGTTGTGGTTTCTGGGAAATTTCCAGTACTTCTCGATCCCGATTGGTTTCATCGGCCCGTCGCTGGGTCTGTCCCTGGGGTGGACGGTCGTGGCCAGCGTCCTGGGCATAGGAGTTGGAACCGTGTTCATGGCCTTTCACGCCTCTCAGGGCCCCACCATGGGCCTGCCGCAGATGATCCAGTCGCGGGCGCAATTCGGGTA
This sequence comes from Micrococcaceae bacterium UBA6021, assembly GCA_002427975.1. Lineage (GTDB taxonomy): Bacteria > Actinomycetota > Actinomycetes > Actinomycetales > Micrococcaceae > Arthrobacter. The sequence continues at coordinate 2,987 of DIZT01000075.1, forward strand.
CCGGGGCGTGGTCGTTCCCTTGATCGCCACCCTGTTCACCTATCTGGCCTTCAACGTCGTTGACACCGTGCTCCTCGGTGACGGCCTGGGCAGCGCCTTCGGCTGGAACCCGGCCCTCATCGCCGTCGTCGCGGCCGTGGGCGCGGCGGCGCTGGCGATCTTCGGCCATGACTGGGTGCACAAGGCCTTCCGCGTGCTGCTCTACATTTCCTTGCCGCTGATGCTGATCCTGACAATTGGCGTCATCACCGGCAACGCCGGTGGAGCCGAAAGCACCACGCAGTACGGCTTCAACTGGGGTGCGTTCATGGCGCAGTTCGCCGCCGCAGCGGCATACAACATCACCTACGCACCCTACGTTTCCGACTATTCGCGGTACCTGCCGTCCAAAACCAAAAGCCGATCCGTCATCGCCGCCGTGTTCTTCGGTGCATCCTCCTCGGCGATCTGGTTGATCATCCTTGGGGCCTGGCTGGCGATCCGACTCGGCGCCACCGACGGCCTCGCCGGACTCCAGCTGGCAGGAAACACCGTTTTCGTCCACCTCGGCGACGCCACCGCGCTGCTTTCGGCCCTGGCCCTGGCCGCCACCATGGGAATGAACGCCTACGGTGGGATGCTCACTGTGCTGACCACGGTCGATTCCATCCGTCCCATCAAACCGACCCGCAAAGCACGGGTCATCACCATCCTCGTCCTGACCGCGGCGTGGTACCTCGTCGCCAGCACCATCACCTCCGGGGCCGTCAGCACAGTGTTCTCCGCGCTGACCCTGATGCTGTACCTTCTGGTTCCCTGGACGGCCACGAACCTGGTCGATTACTTCCTGGTCCGCAAGAGCCACTACGCCATCACCGACCTGTTCACCCCCAAAGGCATCTACGGGTCGTGGGCGTGGCGGGGCCTGGTCTCCTTCGCCATTGGCCTCGCCGCAGAAATCCCCTTCATGGTGCTGCCCCAGATCGGTTCCTGGAGCTACACGGGACCCCTTGCCGAAGCATTGGGCGGTGTCGACATCGCATGGCTCGTCGGACTCTTGGTCACCTCGGTCGTCTACATCCTGTTCAGCCGGTCGCTGGACCTGACCGACGAGCGCGCCGCCGTGGCCCGCAGCGATCAACAACTCGGCCACGGAGCGGCAGCACCGACGACCGGGCGTTGAAAGAGGATCCGCAAAGCCAGCCCTGCACCGAACCGCGATAGAGGAGATTCAAAGCCCATGAGCATCCAGTCCGCGCCCCGCCCATCAACCGCTGTCACCTTCCGTGGCGGGGCCGGACTGGGCGTCGAGCCGATCCATGTCGCGCCGCCCGGGCGCGGCCAGGTCAGGGTCGACATCCGGGCCACCGGCGTCTGCCACTCCGACCTGCACATCGTCAACGGCGACTGGCCTGCCGACAAGCCACTTGTCCTGGGCCACGAAGCTGCCGGAGTCGTCACGGACACCGGACCGGAAGTGGACGGGCTGGCCGTGGGCGACCATGTCGTGCTGTCCTGGTTCGCCCCGTGCGGGCGCTGCCTCAACTGCGCGGCCGGGCGGGCCTGGCTGTGTACCGGGACCAAGGCGTTGGAGAACACCCTGCCCGACGGGTCAACCGCCTACACCGACGCCGAAGGGCACGGACTCTGGCCGTATCTGGGGCTGGGGACATTCACCAAGAGCGTCATCGTCCCGGAAACCGCAGCGATCGCCATCCCCCAGGACCTGCCCTTCGAAGTCGGCGCATTGCTGGGCTGCTCCATCACCACAGGGGTGGGGGCCGTGGTGAATACGGCCAGGGTGCCCCTTGGGTCCTCCGCCGTCGTCATCGGCTGCGGCGGCGTCGGGTTGTCCATCATCATGGGCCTCAAGCTCATTGGCGCCAACCCCATCATCGCCGTCGACCTCTCGGCCGATAAGCTCGCCAAGGCGGCCAGCCTCGGTGCCACCTCCACGCTCCGCGCCGACCAGATCGATGTGCCCTCCTACCTGCAGGAACACTTCGGAGGGGTCGACTTCGCCTTCGAGGCCATCGGCCGGGTTTCCACCATTGAGAGCATGCCGTCCATGCTGGCTGCCGGGGGCACCGCAGTTCTGGTCGGCATGACCGCCGCCGGATCCCGTGCATCCATCGATCCGTTCGATCTGGCAGACCAAGGCAAAAGTATTCTGGGCTGCAACTACGGCTCCAGCGTTGCCAAAGTCGACATCCCCAAACTCGCCAACCTCTACCTCTCCGGCCGGCTGCCGTTGGATGAGCTCATCGGCCGGATCCGGCCCCTCGACGAGGCCGCAGCGGCCCTAGAAGACCTCCGCCAAGGCAAGGGTCTGCGCTCAATTCTCATCCCGTCCTGATGACGGAAGACGGACATGAGTGGTTTCCCGCGCAGGCCACGGGCCGGACCAAAGGAAACACCATGGTTCTCCTGTTCGGGGCGGAATTTTCTCCCGGATCACCGCACAATCTCGTTGAGTGGATCGCCACCGCGAACGATGCAGTTCTACCCTCGGGCCGCCATCAAGTCCAGTCCGTTGCGCAGGCAGCACGGGGACCATCGACACGGAAACAACAGCTCCAAGGACAGCCGGACACACCACGCGCTCTTCCACTTGAACCCCCGAAGGAGCTATCGGCTATCGGCTTCGCGCCGTCCGCCAGGCACTACAACTGACGATGGACAACTTCGCCCAGACCCCTGGAAGCGTCGGACGGTGGCGGCGCTCGGCGTCGTGGTCCCGTTGGCGGAGATGCGCCTGCAGGCGCTGGTTCCGGCGCTGCAGACCGCGGCGCGGGGGATCGGCCGGCAACTGGGTGACTAATACCGGCTTCCGTTCAACGGAATTCCCATAACGCCAATCACGCCGCGCACGCCACACTGATTCCAGACTCATCCCGCCAATCCAACGCCGGGATCCGCAACGAAGCGAGGAACACCATGGCACGCACAACCATCACCACCCAGGTCGCCATCATGGGCGCGGGCCCCGCCGGCCTCATGCTTTCCCACTTGCTGGCCAAGCAGGGCATCGAATCGGTGGTGGTCGAGATCCGCAGCCGCAAGGAAATCCAGGAGACCGTCCGGGCAGGCATCCTGGAGCACGGCACGGTGAACCTGCTCGTGGACTCCGGCGTGTCGGACCGTGTGCTGCGCGTAGGCGACCGCCACGACGGCATCGAGCTGCGGTTCAACGGCGAGAGCCACCGCATTAACTTCAAGGAACTCGTGGGTGAGTCCGTGTGGCTCTACCCGCAGACGGACGTGTTCATGGACCTCGCCGCGCGTCGGGAGGCCGACGGCGGCGACGTCCGGTACAGCGTCACGGACACCGCCGTTCACGACCTCGAAGGCAAGCCGAAGGTCGGGTTCACTGATGCCGACGGCCAGGAATTCGAGATCCAGTCCGACTTCCTCGTGGGCGCCGACGGTTCCCGCAGCCACTGCCGCCGCCAGCTACCGGAGGCCTCTCGGACCCAGTACTTCCACGAGTACCCCTTCGCCTGGTTCGGCATCCTCACCGAAGCGCCGCGTAGTTCGGATGAGCTGATCTACGCCAACTCCGATCACGGATTCGCCCTAATCAGCCAGCGGACCCAGACCGTGCAGAGGATGTATTTCCAGTGCGATCCGAAGGAAAACGTGGCCGATTGGGACGACGAACGCATCTGGTCCGAATTCCGCCGCCGCGTCAACGGCAACGGCTTTGAGCTCAAGGAAGGCCCGGTCATCGAAAAGATGGTCCTGCCGTTCCGCAGCTTCGTCCACGCCCCCATGCGCCATGGCAACCTCTTCCTGGCCGGCGACGCCGCGCACACTGTCCCGCCCACCGGTGCCAAGGGCCTCAACCTCGCCATCCACGACGTCAAGATCCTCTTCGAAGGCTTCGACTCCTTCTACTCCAACGGCTCCACCGCGCTGCTCGATTCCTACAGCGACCGGGCCCTGGACCGCGTCTGGAAGGCCCAGCACTTCTCCTACTGGATGACCTCCATGCTGCACACCGTCCCCGGTTCGGACGACTTCGGCCGCGCCCGCCAGCTCGGCGAGCTGCACTCCGTGGTCTCCTCCGAGCACGCCAAGGCCTACCTGGCTGAGTCCTACACCGGCTGGCCGGGCTCGCGTTAAGCCGCCAAGGTCAGCTGTACCTCAACCACCGTCCGACGGCGGTGCGGACACCGAAAAGGTGCCGAGTGTTTCCAGCTGGTCCAGGACATGGGCGGTTTCCCGCACTGCCTGGGACCAGCCGCAGTCCTTGATACCGACGTCGGTGGGTGCCCCAGCCGAGGTGGGTGTTCGTTTTCCCCAGATTGTGGCGGTAGCCGGTGGCGCGAATGACGGCGTCGGGATCCTAGGTATATATCTCGGGGGTAGGGTTTGCTCTAGTCGACGAAGGGGTCAACATGAGCTACAAATATCGAACCGTCCGGGTTCGTGGTACCGAGCTGGTTGGAACAATTGCGCGGAAGCACGGAAGTGGGCCTGACATCTACGAAACGTCCAAGGACCCGAGTACATCAGTGGTTCCGGTGTTCTTCGAGGCGTCGGGCGAGGTCCGTTTTTTCGACAGGTCGATGCTGGAGGACGTTGTGGCGCCTGCCAGTTAGCCGCGAAAGTACACCTGCGCCAGCCATGCCAGCCTGCCGGTGGACGTGCTCAGGCGGCATCTGTACGTCCGATCGCTCCATGGATGGCATTACCGGAACGGGTGGTGACGGGTTAGACCCGGATGGGAAACCGGTTGTACCTCGCCGAGGGGCCCTGCGGACACTGGCGTCGATCAGATCGGGGAGACGGTCATGAGCGAGACAACTTCAAAGGCGTCATCAGCGGACCTGATGGTCGACCTGATCATATCCCTGGACGGGTATGCCTCCGCCGAGGGATGGCCCGGCTGGTGGGGTCTGGAGGGGCCGGAATACCTGGCGTGGCTCGAGCAAGAGGCGGAGAAGGACTACAGCTTCCTCCTGGGGGCAAACACATATCGCCTGATGTCCAGCATGTCACAGGCGGCCGCGGCGGAGGGCTCTGGTTTCTCCGAGAACGAAGGGGCCAGCCTGACCGGCCTTGCCGCCGTGCCCAAGGTCGTATTCTCCTCCACCCTGCAGGCGCCCCTGACTTGGCCGAACTCGGAGCTGGTCACCGGTGACGCGGTCGAGGCCGTGACGGAGATGAAACGGACCCGGACCGGGCGTTTGAGCACCCTCGGCAGTCTCAGCCTCTGCCGGTCGCTGCTGACCGCTGGGCTCGTGGACAGGTTCCGGCTGGTCGTCTTCCCGGTGATCACGGGCCGCACCGGGCGGGAGCGGATCTACGACGGCTATCCGGACGTCTCGCTTGAGATGGTGGGTATCAGGACCTTCGACGGTAGGCTCCAGCTGCTCGAATACGTCCCCACCGTGCTCAGCGGTCCGCCGGGCAGTGGTCAGCCGTGAGTCAATCCGTCGGGAATCCCTCGATGTGTGCGGCGGGCTGTTTAGGGGACGACGGCGGCACGCGCGTGCCGCCG
>DIZT01000075.1:8672-8946 GCA_002427975.1 Micrococcaceae bacterium UBA6021
GGTGTGGAATGGCCGGCGAGAGGTCAACCGGGTGGAGCCCAGGTTGTTCGCGGGCAATGGCTTCGGGCAGCACGGTGGCGAGCTGGCCACGGCGGATGATTTCCACGATCGCGCTGATGGAGTCGGCTTCAATGGCGATGCGGGGGGCAATGCCGTGGTCCCGGAAGTGCAGATCGATGTGGCGCCGGGTTGCAAAGTCGCTACTGAGAAGCACAAGCCCCTCTTGTTCCAACTGCCGCAGAGCCATGGGTGCCTGCGCGCCGGCGCGGGGGTG
>DIZT01000075.1:9000-11161 GCA_002427975.1 Micrococcaceae bacterium UBA6021
GGGCCATGGGTGTCTGCGCGCCGGCGCGGGGGTGGTTAGTGCCGACGACCAGGCCAAGGGTTTCGACGAACAATGCCTGGGTCTCGATCTCGGACGAACGCGCCTCGGCGAAAGCGATGCCCAGATCGAGGGTGTCCTCGGCCAGTGCCGCCTCGATGCGGTCCTGGGCCATCTCCTGCACGCTCAAGGTCATGCCGGGATAGCGGGTGCTGAAGCGTTCGACCAGCGGGCCGATGAGGTAGGCGGTGAACGTGGGCGTCATCGCCAGCCGGAGCGATCCACGGCTCAGATCCTGCACGTCGTGGATGGCCCGGGTTCCGGCGTCAAGCTCCCGCAGGGCGCGGCGGGCATAGCGCAGGTAGGTTTCGCCGGCGTCTGTCAGCCGCACGGTCCGCCCGGACCTGTCCAAGAGCTGGACGTGCAGCGAGTTCTCCAGTTGCTTGATCTGTTGCGACAGCGTCGGTTGGGAGACATGCAGTGCTTCGGCCGCGCGGGTGAAGTTTTGGTGTTCCGCGACCGCGGTCAGGTAGCGGATGTGGCGTAGCATCACGACTCTCCAACTATAGGAATTACTTATAGATTTCATTATAAACAAGTCTTGGACACTATAGTTCATTTCCGTCATCCTTGAGTTATCCCCCAAAACATAAAGGAGACGGCCCATGCAAGACATCTTCGAAGGCTTTCTGAAATTCCAACGGGAAGCCTTTCCGGCACGCTCTGGACTCTTCAAGGAGCTGGCCACCGCCCAGAACCCTGGGGCTCTGTTCATTGCCTGCTCGGACAGCCGGGTCGGGCCGGAGTTGCTGACCCAGCGGGAACCGGGTGACCTGTTCGTGATCCGCAACGCCGGCAACATCGTGCCGGCCTACGGCCCGGAGCCCGGCGGTGTCTCCGCAACGGTCGAGTACGCGGTCGCCGTCCTGGGCGTCACGGACATCATCATCTGCGGCCATTCCGACTGCGGAGCGATGACCGCCATCTCGACCGGCAAGAGCCTGGACAACCTGCCGGCCGTGGCCAGCTGGCTTGCCCATGCCGACGCTGCGAAGGCCGTCAACGCCGCCCGCACCCACGGATCGGCGCAGGAGCGACTGGAGGCCATGGTCCGCGGGAACGTCATCGCCCAGCTGACCAACATCAGGACCCATCCCTCTGTCGCCCTGGCTCTGGACCAGAACCGGCTGAACCTCTACGGCTGGGTCTACGACATCGAGACGGGCTCCATCGACACCCTGGACGGTGCCACCGGCCTCCTTGTCCCACTTGCGGACAACCCGCAGACCTGTGCCACGCCGGCCACATCCGGCCTGGCGGCCTAACCACCTGATATCACCGAAAGAATAGGAAAACACCATGATTCATTCCCAGAACACCCAGGCTCCGCGCGAGGAACTGACCGCCGCCATCATCGACGCCAAGATGCGCAAGGACCTCTCCTGGCAGGAGCTGACCGATGGCACTGGTCTGAGCCTTGCCTTCGTCACCGCCGCCCTGCTCGGCCAGCATCCGTTGCCTGAAACCGCTGCGGAAATCGTCGCTGAGCGGCTGGGTCTGGGCGAGGACGCCGTAATGCTGCTGCAGACCATTCCGCTGCGCGGCAGCATCCCCGGCGGTATCCCGACCGACCCCACCATCTACCGGTTCTACGAAATGCTGCAGGTCTACGGCTCCACCCTGAAGGCCTTGGTCCACGAACAGTTCGGTGACGGCATCATCAGCGCCATCAACTTCAAGCTGGACATCAAGAAAATTGAAGACCCCGACGGCGGTTCACGTGCCGTGATCACCCTCGACGGAAAATACCTGCCCACCAAACCGTTCTGATCCCCACCGTGGCTGTGTTCTCGAATTGAGGACACAGCCACGGTTGTGCCCGAACTTACCTCTCAGCCACGGAACATCATGGACTTCATTCAACGCACCATCGAGATCGCCCGTGCCAACGTCGAGGAAGGTGGGCGACCCTTTTGCGACCGTCATTGCCCGCGACGACGAGATCCTCGCCGAGAGCCCCAACCGTGTGTCCCAGACAATCGACCCCACCGCGCACGCCGAGATCCTCGCCCTGCGCCAGGCGGCCGAGGCCAGGGGCGACTGGCATCTCACCGGCACGACGCTCATCGTGACGCTCGAGCCCTGCCCGATGTGCGCCGGGGCG
>DIZT01000162.1:0-1778 GCA_002427975.1 Micrococcaceae bacterium UBA6021
CGTTGTAGGCCACGGTGGTGTTCTTGGCCAGGATGGTGATGCCCTTTTCGCGCTCCAGGTCACCGGAGTCCATGACGCGGTCTTCGAGGTGGTTGTGTTCGGCAAAGGAGTTGGTCTGCTTGAGCATGGCGTCGACCAGAGTGGTCTTGCCGTGGTCAACGTGGGCCACGATCGCGACGTTGCGGAGGTCACTGCGCGATGCAGTGGCTACCGCGGTGTTGGTGGTGGTTTCAGACATGCGTAAGTGCTCGATTCAGTGGTGAAGTCAGCTGTTATATCGCGACATTTCCAACCGGAACGCACGACGGATTAGCCCAATAACACAGGGCTCCTTACCTCATTCTAGACGCTGAGCCTATTGTTGGCCTAAAAATCTCGAACCCGCCCGGTTCCGCCGGGAGGCAAATCCTGCGCGCCACGGCTCAATAGGTGACCAAACTCACTGGATTTTTGTGACTTGATGCCCCATCATTACTGTGATACAACAGCCAGCCCGGAGAACCACTGATGCGCAAAGCCTCGGCTCTGACCCGCTTTGTCGCATCTGGATTCGCCCTCGGCGCCATCCTGAGCGGCTGCGGACAGACCCCAGAACCCACCGCGGGTTCCGCCGCGCCGCCAAACGTACAGGCGCCGGCGGCTGGAAAGTACCTGGCCCGCGCCGGCGATCCTGCCGCGCTGCCTGCCGGTTCCGTCTACCGGAATCCGGCGAGCGGCCGTGACGAAGTGGTGGTGCCGGACATGCGGCATACCGCCCTCCTCATCGGTGATTCCCAATCGGAGCCCGCTGACGGCTGGCCGCGACTCGGTCTTGCCGCAGTGGGCTACAAAGTCCATTTCTGCGGGCTGGGCGGAACGGGATTTGTGGCGGCCAACGGCAAAACCGGGAACTACATCGACGCCTTGGAGCGGGGGGACTGGAAGCTGCCGTACGGGACGCCTGCGCTGATCGTGATCCAGGGCGGCGGCAACGACGCCGCGCAAGGTGCAACCGATGCCCAGATCGTGGCCAACGCCGACCGCCTGATCGGTGCACTCCAGGACCGTTATCCTGGCGCCAGGATGGCCATGATCGGCACCCTGGCCCGCGGCGCCAACTACGGCGGGGGGCGCAGGACCCAGGTGGACGCGCTGATCGGTGCAGTGGCGGCCCGGCACGGCTTACCGTATGTGGGCGTGGGCGACTGGCTGACGAAATACAACCTCGCCAAGAACCTGGCAGATGCTGTCCATATGGACGCTGCGGGCCGCCGGTCCCTGGGCGGACTGCTCGAATCCAGGCTGCGTATATTGGGCCTCGAAGGCCTACCGGTGGACATAACGGTCCCGGTGGCAGCGTCCGCACTCGCCCCACCGGACTGAACAGCACACTTTAAGCCGATGGAGCCGGTGCCTTGAAGGGCACCGGCTCCATCACTAACCCGGGATACTGCGGCCGGATCAGGCCACTTCGGGCGGAAGCATCAGCTTCGCACCGGGAATGGCGTTGAGCAGCGCCCTGGTGTATTCCTGCTGAGGGGACTCGAAGACATCGTCAGTGGACCCAGTCTCCACCAGCTTTCCCTTTTCCATCACGCATACGTGGTCTGCAATCTGCCGGACCACCGCGAGGTCGTGAGTTATGAAGAGATAGGTCAACCCGAGGTTGGCCTGCAGGTCCGCCAGGAGATTCAGCACCTGAGCCTGGACCAGCACGTCCAATGCTGACACGGCCTCGTCGCAGATGATCACTTCGGGGTCCAGTGCCAGTGCGCGGGCGATGGCGACGCGCTGGCGCT
>DIZT01000162.1:1825-6208 GCA_002427975.1 Micrococcaceae bacterium UBA6021
GACAGCTCGTTCGGGTACCGCTGCATGCTGGACTGCGGCAGGGCCACCTGGTCAAGCAGTTCGCGGACCTTCTTCTCCCGGCTCGCTTTGTCGCCGATCTTATGGACGCGCAACGGCTCCTCGATGGTCCGGTAGATGTTGTACATCGGGTCCAGGGAGCCGTAAGGATCCTGGAAGATGGGCTGCACCCGCCGACGGAATTTGAAAAGCTCCGCGGACTTCAGCACTGACGTATCAACACCGTCGAACAGGATGGTGCCCGCGGTGGGCTTCTCGAGCTGCAGGACCATCTTGGCCACAGTGGACTTTCCTGAGCCTGACTCCCCCACAATCGCGGTGGTGGTACCGCGTTTGACGCTGAAGGACACGTTATCCACCGCAGTGAAGTCCGTGGCCTTGACCACCCCGGAGCGCAGTTTGTAGACCTTGGTGAGATCCTGGACCTGAAGGAATTCCTCATTGGCTTTGGCCGGTTCCACCGCAGCTTCGCCGGGTGCGAGCAGCTCCCCCGTTTCCACACCGAGTTCCTTGGCAACCTGGATCCGGCGTGAGGCGAGGGATGGTGCCGAAGCAACCAGCCGCTGCGTGTACGGGTGCTGGGGATCACGGAGGAGTTCCAGCGACGGGCCTGCCTCCACAACGTTGCCCCGGTACATAACCACGACTTTGTCCGCACGCTCGGCTGCGAGTCCCAAATCATGGGTGATGAGCAAGACGGACGTACCCAGCCCCTGGGTCATGGTCTCAAGGTGGTCCAGGATCTGCCGCTGGACCGTTACGTCCAGGGCTGATGTCGGCTCGTCAGCGATCAGCAGCCGCGGCTGGCAGGACAGGCCGATGGCAATAAGCGCACGCTGCCGCATGCCGCCGGAAAACTCGTGCGGGTACTGCTTGGCGCGCCGGTGGGCGTCCGGCAGGCCAGCCTCGGCCAGAACCCTGGCAACATCATCAGGACCGCTGGGCCGCCCGTTTGCCCGTAGCGTCTCCTTGACCTGGTATCCGATCTTCCAGACGGGATTCAGATTGGACATCGGATCCTGCGGAACCATGCCAATCGTGTTGCCACGCAGCTCAATCATCCGCTTCTCGCTGGCGTGCGAGATGTCTTCGCCGTCCAGCAGGATCTGTCCGCCGGACACCTTGCCGTTCGTGGGCAGGAGTCCGATTGCGGCAAGCGCCGTGGTGGATTTTCCGGACCCGGACTCCCCCACAATGGCTACGGTTTCACCGGGCATGATGGTCAGGTGCGCGTTGCGGACCGCCTGGACGTCGCCGGTTCCGGTTTTGAAGGTGATGGCGAGGTCACGGATTTCGAGCAGGGGCGTGGTTCCTGAAGAACGGGCCTCGGCCACGTGAATGTCAGGACTTGTCAACTTCTTATCTCTCATCGCTGCCGGCTCTTCGGGTCTAGGGCATCACGCACGGCATCGCCGAGCATGATGAAACTAAGGACGGTGATGGACAGGGCCGCCGCCGGATACAGCATGATTTCCGGCTCGGTCCGAATTGAGGACTGCGCCGCGGCGATGTCGTGCCCCCAGGACATAACACCTTCCGGCAACCCGATCCCCAGGAATGACAGGGTAGCCTCAGCCACAATGAACACGCCGAGTTCCAGCGTGGCGAGCACGATGACAGGCGCCAGCGCGTTCGGCAGGACATGCCGGACCAAGACACCGAACCTTGAGACCCCCAAAGCGCGGGCAGCGGTGACAAAGTCCGCATTGCGGACCTCGATGACTGCGCCGCGGGTAATACGCGCCATCTGCGGCCAGGCGAGCAGCGCAATGACCATCACCACCGTCCAGACGCTCTTGTTCGTCCGGAATGCAGGCAGCTGGGTGATGACCAGGGCGCCAAGGATCAGGGGCAGCGCGAAGAAGATGTCACCGAGACGGGCGAGAACGGTATCAAGCCAGCCGCCGTAGAAGCCGGCGAGTGCGCCGAACGTCACACCCACAATCAGGACGCAAATCACGGAGAGGACGCCGACGGAGAGTGAGGCCTGGGTCCCGTGGACAACCCGGGAGTAAATGTCGCAGCCCTGGAACGTGAAACCGAACGGATGCCCCGCACTGGGACCTGCTTCGGAATTGGCCAACTCGCAGCCGTCATTTGGCGCCACAGTGGACAGCAGACCCGGAAAGAGTGCAATGACCGTCAGTGCCAGGATCAGCAGTGCGGAAATGATGAACAACGGACGACGGCGGAGCTTCCGCCACGCATCGGCCCACAGGCTCAGGGGCGCCTGGTCGGTTTTCAGGGCATCCGTGGCCAGCAGTGGCGTTTCTTCCATGGGTGCCACGAAGTGGCTGTTCTTACTGGTCATAACGAATCCTCGGGTCGAGCCAGGCATACAGGAGATCAACGAGCAGGTTGGCCACCACAAACACCAACACCAGCACGCTGACGATGGAAACGATGGTTGGCCCCTCACTCCGTAGGACGGCCTGGTAGAGCTTGTTTCCTACCCCCGGAACATTGAAGATGCCCTCGGTGACAATAGCGCCACCCATCAGGCCGCCAAGGTTGGCCCCCAGATACGTCACCACTGGAATCAGGGAGTTACGCAGGATGTGGGCCATAACCACGCGCGGACGCGAGAGTCCCTTGGCCGTGGCGGTCCGGACGTAGTCGGCGTTCATGCTCTCACTGACGGAGGCGCGGGTCAGGCGCAGCACATAGGCAAACGAGACGAGGCCCAGAACCACTGCCGGCAGGAGCAGGTTGCCCCAGTCCGCGTTCGCGCCGACGGTGGGTTTCGCCCATCCGAGCTTGACGCCGAAGATCAGTTGGAAAACGAAGCCAAGAACGAAAGTGGGCACCGCGATGACAACCAGGGAGGCGACCAGCACCGTGGAGTCAAACCACTGGCCGCGGCGGAGTCCGGCAAAGACACCGAACGCCACGCCGAAGACGGCCTGAATGATGAGGGCTTCCACAGCGAGCATTGCGGTGACCGGGAAGACCCGGGCCAACGTGGCTGCAATTGGCTGGCCTGTGAAGTCGTTGCCAAGGTTAAACGTGAAGAGGTTTTTGAGGAAGATGCCGTACTGCACCCAGAAGGGTTCGTCGAGGTGGTACTGGCTGCGCAAAGTGTCGATGACGGCCTGCGGTGGCTGGCGGTCGCCGAAAAGTGCTGCAATGGGGTCACCCGGCAGTGCGAACACCATGTAGTAGACCAAAAGGGTAGTGCCAAGGAATACGGGGATTACCTGAAGTAGCCGGCGAAGGATGAAGCGGACCACTGGATCACCGACCTTCCGGGTGGGTATAGCTGCGTTTCATTTGTGCCTTCCTGCCGTACAGGACAATGGGGGCCCGGCTGTTAACCGGACCCCCATACGCCTGGCGGCAAGTTAGATCCTGGGGACTACTTGGCCGTGATGTTGTAGTAGAGGATGCCACCGTTCCAGCCGGTGTCGGCGCTCAGGACGTTCTGGCTCCACACAATCGCGCGTGCCTGGTCCCAGAGCGGCAGACCCGGAAGGTCCTGGAAGAGGATCGCCTGCGCCTGGTTGAACTTGTCGTTCGCGTCAGTGGTGGACTTGGCGGCGAGGCCTTCCTTGAGGAGTTTGTCGAACTCGGGGTTCGAGTACTTCTCGTAGTTGGAGGATGCCCCCGTTGCCCACACCGGGCCGAGGAAGTTGTACAGCGACGGGTAGTCGCCCTGCCAGCCAGCGCGGGTCAGGCCCGGAAGGGTCTGCGACTTGCGGAGGTTGAGCACTTCAGCGAACTTGGCGAAAGGCTGGATTTCAGCCTGGATGCCGAGGTTGTTCTTGAAGCCGTTGGCCACGGCGTCAATCCATTCCTTGTTGCCACCGTCAGTGTTGGAGGCAATCTGGAGCGGCTTCGAGCCGTCGTAAGGCTTGATCTTCTCAGCCTGGGCCCAGAGGTCCTTGGCCTTGGCGGGATCAAACTTCAGGACTTCGCTGCCCGGGATGTTGGCCGTGTAACCGTCGATGACCGGCGGGGCGAAGCCTGTGGCCGGGGTGCGGGTTCCATTGAAGACCACCTTGGCGATTTCCTCGCGGTTGATGGCGTAGGACAGTGCCTGACGGCGCAGCTTGCCGGCGTCACCTTGGAAGTTCGGGTTGTAGCCCGGGATATTCAGAGTGGAGTCGGTGGCGACGGGCTTCGTGGAGTTGTGGTCCGGGAAGTCCGCGACGTAGGTCTTCAGGGCGTTGGACGGCAGTACATCCGTGATGTCCAGGTTGTTGGCCTGAAGGTCCGTGTATGCGGGGCCCGGATCAGTGTAGAACTTGAAGGTCACGCCACCGTTCTTGGCTGTGCGGGCACCGCTGTAGTCAGCGTTCTTCACGAGCGAAATCGACTGGTCATGGACCCAGGAGCCGGTTTTTTCGAACTTGTACGGGCCGTTGC
>DIZT01000230.1:0-178 GCA_002427975.1 Micrococcaceae bacterium UBA6021
TGGGACTCCTTCGGCCTGCCGGCGGAGAATGCCGCCATCAAGCGCAACGCCCACCCGAGCGAGTGGACCTACGCCAACATCGACACCCAGGCGGCGTCGTTCAAGCGCTACGCCATCTCCGTGGACTGGTCGCGCCGGCTGCAGACCTCGGACCCGGAGTACTACCGCTGGACGCAGT
>DIZT01000230.1:254-8925 GCA_002427975.1 Micrococcaceae bacterium UBA6021
CGGTTAACTGGTGCCCCAAGGATCAGACCGTGCTGGCCAATGAACAGGTGGTCAACGGTGCCTGCGAACGCTGCGGCACAGCCGTCACCAAGAAGTCGCTGAACCAGTGGTACTTCAAGATCACCGAGTACGCCGACCGTCTGCTCGATGACATGGACGAGCTGCGGGGCCACTGGCCCGAGCGCGTGCTGGCGATGCAGAAGAACTGGATCGGCCGCTCCGAAGGTGCCCACGTCAACTTCGTGATTGAGGCCGACGGCGGCAAGCCGGCCAAGGACGTCACTGTCTTCACCACACGCCCGGACACCCTCTACGGCGCCACGTTCTTCGTGGTCGCCGCTGACGCGCCGATCGCCGTCGAACTGGTCACGGACGAGCACGCCGCGGCCCTGGACACCTACCGGGAACAGGTCAAAGCGCTCTCTGAAATCGAACGCCAGTCCACTGAGCGCGAAAAGACCGGTGTCTTTACCGGCCGGTACGCGGTCAACCCACTGAACGGCGAGAAACTGCCGGTCTGGGCAGCCGACTACGTCCTGGCCGACTACGGTACCGGCGCCATCATGGCCGTCCCGGCCCACGACCAGCGTGACCTCGACTTCGCCAGGAAGTTCGACCTGCCCGTCCGCGCCGTACTGGACACCGGTGAGGACGATCCTGCCGTTTCCGGCAAGGCCACGGCGGGGGAGGGCACCCTGATCAACTCAGGCGTCCTGGACGGACTGCCGAAGGCTGAGGCCGTCCCGGCCGCCATTGACATCCTCGAAAAGCAGGGCACGGGCGAGAAGTTCGTGAACTTCCGCCTGCGTGACTGGCTGCTGAGCCGCCAGCGTTTCTGGGGTACGCCCATCCCGATCATCCACTGCCCTGCCTGCGGTGAGGTTCCGGTTCCCGATGACCAGCTGCCGGTCATGCTGCCGGCGAACCTGCGTGGCGAGGACCTCTCCCCGAAGGGCACGTCGCCGCTGGCTGCCGCTGAGGCCTGGGTCAACGTTGAGTGCCCCAACTGCCATGGGCCGGCAAAGCGCGATACCGACACCATGGACACGTTTGTGGATTCGTCCTGGTACTTCCTGCGTTTTGTCTCCCCGCAGTACACAGAGGGCCCTTTCGACCCGGCGAAGATCAACGACTGGATGCCCGTGGGGCAGTATGTGGGCGGCGTGGAGCACGCGATCCTGCACCTGCTGTACGCGCGGTTCTTCACCAAGGTCATCCACGATCTCGGCATGATCGACGCCGATGAGCCGTTCAGCGCATTGCTGAACCAGGGCCAGGTCCTCAATGGCGGCAAGGCCATGAGCAAGTCGCTGGGCAACGGCGTTGACCTCAGCGAGCAGCTGGACAAGTACGGCGTGGACGCCGTGCGTCTGACCATGATCTTCGCCTCCCCGCCGGAGGACGACGTCGACTGGGCGGACGTTTCGCCGTCGGGCTCCGCGAAGTTCCTGGCACGGGCCTGGCGGCTGGCGCAGGACGTCAGCAGCGGGCCGGGAGCCGACGTCACCGCCGGAGACCGCGCCTTGCGGTCCGTCACGCACCGCACCATCGCTGACGCCGCCGCGCTGCTGGACACGAATAAGTTCAACGTGGTGGTGGCCAAGCTGATGGAGCTGGTCAACGCAACACGCAAAACTATAGATGCAGACGCCGGCGCCGGCGGGGCGGATCCCGCCGTCCGCGAGGCAGCGGAGGCCGTGGCCGTCATCCTGAGCCTCTTCGCGCCCTACACGGCCGAGGACATGTGGAACATCCTGGGCCACCCGGCGTCCGTGGCGAACGCCGGCTGGCCGGCGCACGACGAAGCGCTGCTGGTCCAGGAGACCGTCACCGCGGTGGTCCAGGTCCAGGGCAAGGTCCGTGACCGCCTCGAAGTCTCGCCCGGCATCGGCGAAGACGAACTGCGCGAACTGGCGCTGGCCAGCGAAAACGTCCAGCGCGCCCTCGACGGCCGCGGCATCCGCACGGTGATCGTGCGGGCGCCTAAACTGGTCAACATCGTCCCGGCCTAGCCCGGGGCAACGGCCGCCGGGCCCAACCGGCGGCCGGCCCTAACCAGGAGGCGCTCTTGCCCGACCGTGACGCCGCTGCATGGCTCTGGCTCCGGGAGCGCCTGGCTGCCCTCCGTCCCGCACCGCGCCAGGGCACACCACCGTCGCCAGCCCCGGCGGCGCCGGCCGTCGTCGTCCGAACCGCCGTGGTGACCGATTCCGCCTCCGCACTCCCGGCTGACTGGGTGCATGCCTGTGCCGGTGACGGACGCCTGAGCGTCATCCCGATGCCCGTCATGGTGGGCGCGGAAATCTACGGCGAGGGCGAAGACGACATCACCGAAACCATTGCGCTGGCACTCGCCAGTGGCAAGTCGGTCAAGACATCCCGCCCGTCACCGGGACAGTTTGAGCAGGCCTACCTGGCCGCCGAACGCCGGGGCTACGAAGGCGTGGTCTCCATCCATATCTCCGGCGGCTTATCCGGAACGGCGGATGCGGCCCGGCTGGCGGCCAGCCGGGTGACCATCCCCGTGGAAGTCCTCGACTCCGGAACGGTGGGCATGGCGCTGGGCATGGGAGTGCAGAACGCGGTAGCAGCAGCCGCGGCGGGGAACGGCACGTCAGCCGTGGCCGCCGCGGCGGCGGAGCAGTTCGCGCGGACCAAGGTCTATTTCTACGTGCCCAGCCTTGAGCAGCTCCGCCGGGGCGGACGGATCGGTGCGGCCGCGTCACTGCTGGGGACGATGTTCGCCATCAAGCCCATTTTGGCGGTCGACGACGGTAAGATCGTCCCCCTGGAAAAAGTCAGGTCGGCGGCAAAAGCCGTCGCGAGGCTTGAGGAGATCGCCGCCGCCGACGCCGCATCGCGACCTCACGGCCAAGCCCGCCTCGCCGTCCACCACTTCGGGAATCAGGCAGAAGCGGAAGCCTTGGCGGCCCGGCTGTCCGCAGCACTGCCCGGCTGCCCGCCCGCCCAGATCAGCTCACTGCCCGCCGTCCTGGCCGCCCACGCCGGACTTGGCGTACTCGCGGTGATCGTGGGGGAGAGCGGCCCGCCTGCCGCGGAGCCACCGGCAGTATCCACATAGGCCTGCCCGGGCCTGTCACCGGAGGCGGTGCTTCCCTAGCGTGGGAAGCATGTCACGCCGGGACGCTGGAGCAGCAGCACGCCAGGGAGCCCGGCACGCCCGGGACCGGCTGCAGTCCACACTGGGAGCCGGCTCAGGTCTTCTGCTGACCGGGGACGGCGGGAAAGTCTTCGAGTACGACGGCGGCGCGCAGCTTCCCGGCGAGGACGCCGCCTCCGGGGGTCCCGGTCAAAGCGGTAAGGGGGCCGGTGGGGCCGGGCCGGCGCTTCGATGGCGGGTGGGTCTGCGCGTCGCCCTGCTCATCGGCGCACTGGCGGTGCTGGGCGGCGCCTGGTTCTGGTGGCAGGTGGCTGCGGGGCAGCCCGAAGTCACGCCACTGAGTGATATCTCATCGCAGGGCAGCCTGCCCGCGGGGGATGGACCCCAAAGCCAGGAGCCACACGGTGCCGGGCCGCCGGATCAACCGCCGGAAGGTCCGCAGGCCGGCCTGCTCATCATCCATGTGGCCGGGGCTGTCGCGGCGCCCGGTGTTGTGCAGCTGCCCGCCGGCAGCCGGGTTCATCAGGCTGTCGCCGCGGCAGGCGGCGGCACGCCGTCAGCAGACCTGAACCGCCTTAACCTTGCTGCCATGCTGACGGACGGACAAAAGCTCTACGTTCCCCGTGCGGGCGAAGAAATCCCCGCCGGTTCGTCCGGCCTGGCGGGTGCAGCAGGGGAGGGCTCTGGCGGCGGTGGAACCGGGCCAGCAGGAGGAAAAGTGAACCTCAACACGGCCGGCCTTGAAGAACTGGACGCCCTTCCGAAAGTTGGCCCGGTGCTGGCGCAGCGGATCGTGGACTGGCGCAAGGAACACGGCCCCTTCAAGACGGTCGAGGAGTTGGACGCCGTGGACGGCGTGGGGCCCAAGATGCTCGAAACACTCCTTCCACTGGTGGGCGTCTGAGATGGCCCGCCGCAGCCCGTGGAGCCGCTTTGTAGAATCAGCCGTGCAGGGCCGGGGGTCTCCCGCGGCACCTGCCCCTTCCGCCGCCCCGGCACGGCCGGGACTTCGCGTCCCGGACGCGCCCGGTGTCCAGCCGGCCGGAGTCAAGGCTCCTGCCGGGGTCAAAGCTGCCGGGGTGACGGCCCGCAGCCTGCGTGCACGTGTCGGGACGAAGCTTCGGGGCCAGGAGCGCGCAAACAAACCACCGGATGCGCCGCGCCGACGCACCGACGTCAGGCTGGCGCTGCCCGCATTCCTCGTCTGGAGTGCCGCCGTGGCAGGCGTCTGGCTTACCCCTGTGGCCCTGGTGGGGCTGTGCTGCGGTTTGGTGCTGTTGGCAGCGTTCCTGTTGAGCAGGGCCGCTCAAAGCAAGGGGCTGGTGGCAGGCCGGCGGAGCTTCCTAATGACCACCGCGGTTGCCCTGGTGCTGGCCGCAACCGCCGCCGCCCACTCGGCCGTCTCTTCGTCGCAACGCCACGATGGGCCCCTCGCCGAAGCGGTGGCCGCCGGCAAGTCAGTGGTCGCCATCCTGGAAATTACCGGATCCCCGCGTGCCATGGCGGTGCCGGGAAACCCGGGGACGCCCGCGCGGTGGTCGGTGGCGGCGCGGACGGAGGAAGTCACCGTCAACGGGCAGATCATCCGCACCCGGGCCACAGTAGTGGTTATGGGAGGCAATGGTTGGGGAAGCCTGGTGCCGGGCCAAATGATCAGGACGGCGGGCAAACTGAAACCACCGGACCCGGGCCAGCAGGAAGCAGCCGTCCTGTCGGCCTCGTTGCCACCCCGTGCCGGCGCCGGACCTTTCCCCGATGCGGGCCCGGACGCCGGCTTCGGGGAAACCGCCGGCACCGATGACGCTGATGCCCCGGGCTGGCAGCTTGTGGCCAAGGACCTGCGTGGCCGGTATGTTTCCGCTGCGTCCTTCCTTGCGGCCGATCCGGCTGGCCTCCTGCCGGGCATGGTTACCGGAGATACCAGCGCCTTGGACGAGGGACTCAATGCGGCGATGAAGACGGTGGGTATGACACACCTGACCGCCGTCAGCGGGGCCAACTGCAGCCTGATCCTGGGAGCGCTCCTGGTGGCGGCACGTGGCCTGCGGCTGCCCCGGCTCCCCGCAGCGGCGCTGGCATTGGCCGGCCTGGGAATGTTTGTGGTGCTCGTAGGCCCGGACGCCAGTGTCCTGCGCGCCGCGCTGATGGGTTCAATCGCCGTGGCATCGCTGGCGGGTGGCCGTATGGGCCGCGGACTCAGTTTCCTCTGCCTCGCTGTGATGGGCCTTCTGCTGATGGACCCGGGGCTGGGTACCAGCTTTGGGTTCCTGCTATCCGTACTCGCGACGCTGGGAATCATCGTCCTGGGCCGAAGGATGATTGATTGGACCCCCGCAATGATTCCACGCTGGGCAGCGGCGACGTGGGCGGTCCCGCTGTCAGCGCAATTGCTGTGCGGCCCGGTCATTGTGCTCCTGCAGCCCCAGTTCTCCACGTACGCGCTGCTTGCGAACCTGATGGCAGCCCCGTTGGTGGCACCGGTGACGTTGCTGGGCACAGCCGCCGTTCCGCTGGTGGTCTCGGCACCGTGGCTGGCCACCGGCCTGATCGCCGTGGCGGGGACGTTCAGCGCCGGCGTAGCGGGAACCGCACGGCTAACGGCCGGACTGCCTGGTGCTTCGCTGCCCTGGCCCGAAGGCCCGTTCGGGCTCCTGACCATGGTGTTGCTGTCCGTGCTGACCCTCGCCGGTGTCTGGCTGGCCGTCCGGCCACATCAGGTGTGCCGGTGGGTCCTCACGCTGCACACCCGGACCGAATCGATGGTGGACATCGCGGAACGGCGCCTGCGCGCCACCATGGCGCGGCCCGGACCGGGCCGGCGTCGCCCCGGCTTGGCGGCAGGGGTGCACCGTGGCAGGCTTAGACACTGCACCAGAATTTCCGGGAGGAACCCACCATGGCCGCAGCCCAGACCACACGAACCAGGACTCCGGCGTCCAACACGGCCACCTGGCGGGACGTGACACCCGCGGGAATCGTCCTCGTGGGCGGGCCGGAGGAATACCTCGGCATCCGTGCCATGGACCATATCCGCGCGCAGGTGCGGGCGGCGTTCCCCGACGTGGAAGTCAGCCGGCTGGCGGCCGGCAGCTACGAGGCCGGGACGCTGGCCATGAACGTCAGCCCCTCACTCTTCGGGGAGCGCAAACTCATTGAAGTCGAAGGCGTTGAAGGCATGAACGACGCCTTCCTGGCCGATGCGCTGGCGTACCTGGCCCACCCGGAGCCGGAGGCGGTCCTGGTCCTTCGCCACGCCGGGGGAGTCCGCGGCAAAAAGCTCCTCGACGCGGTCAAGGCAGGCGGATGGCCGGTGGTGGACTGCCAGCCCCTGAAGAAGGATACGGATAAGGCAGCATTCGTCTCGGCAGAGTTCCGGACGGCGGGGCGGAAGATCAGTTCTGACGCCGTGCAGGCGCTGGTCAACGCCGTCGGCGCCAACCTTTCGGAACTGGCCGCGGCGTGCAGCCAGCTCATCGCGGATGCCACGGAAGCAGTGACGCCGGAGATGGTGGACCGCTACTACGGCGGCCGGATTGAAGCCACTGCCTTCAAGGTGGCAGACGCCGCCATGGCCGGAAACGGTCCTGCGGCGCTGTCCACGCTACGCCACGCCCTGGCCACCGGAGCTGATCCGGTTCCGCTGGTGGCGGCGCTGGCAGCCAAGCTGCGGACTGTGGCCAAAGTAGCCGGCGCGCAGGGTTCCCCGGCGCAGATCGCCCGGGAACTGGGCATGCAGCCCTGGCTCGTGGAGCAGGCCCAGCGCGATGTGCGCCGCTGGACCCCGGAGGGCCTGGTCCGCTCCATCCAGGCCACCGCCGAGGCCGATGCCCAGGTCAAAGGCCTTTCGCGTGACCCCGTCTATGCCGTGGAGCATGCCGTGACGGTCATCGCGACCTCCGTGCGCCGGCACTGACTCCAGCTGTTGGCGCCTGCTGTTGGCGACCCGGCCTAAGGGCTGGGCTTAAAGATGTGTGGCCGGCACCCAACGGGTGCCGGCCACAATCATCAGTTCAGGTGAACTGGAAACCTTACAGCGCGTTGACCTTCTTGGAGATGGCCGACTTGCGGTTTGCTGCGTTGTTCTTGTGCAGAACACCCTTGCTGACAGCCTTGTCCAGCTTGCGGCTGGCAGAAAGCAGGGCAGCAGCAGCTGCATCCTTGTCGGTGGACTCAACGGCGGTGTTGACGGCGCGGATGGCCGTCTTCAGCTCAGACTTGACTGCGTTGTTGCGCAGGCGGGCCTTCTCGTTGGTAAGGATGCGCTTCTTCTGGGACTTGATATTAGCCACGTGTGAACTCTCTTTTTAATGCGGAAATGGTCTAGAGGGCTTTCAGATTGGCCATTGACTGAGCGGCGTGGGGATACCTATGGCGGCCAACCATCAGTGGCCGTCGACCTGCACGGACACACAGCTATCAAGAATAGCAGACCCCCCGGAAGCTGGCCATTTGGCGGGCTATTTCCAGCCGTGTCGCCGCCGGATACCTGCAGCCACCAGATCGAAGCGTTTCCGGTCCAGAACAGCACCTTCGCGCCGGATGGCGTCGGGGCTGACCTGCAGGATCCGCCCAAGGTTCGCCTCGCTGGGCCGCCGCTGGCGGTCCCAACTTCCGGTCCCGATGTCCATGTACTCTCCGGACCCGTTGCCGGCCTGGTCGTGGTCCTTGCTGGTGAGCATCACCCCCAGCAGGTACCGCCCGTTCTTGCCCACCAGCAGAACAGGACGGTCTTTGCCCCGGCTGTGGTCCTCCTCATATGGAACCCACGCCCACACAATCTCGCCGGGGTCGGGATTGCCGTCCGGCTTCGGCGCGTACCGGATGGTTGCAGTGCCGCGGAAGTCGCCGGGATACGCCGTGGGGGACGACGGCCGGCCCGGCGGGTCCTGGCGGGCTTTGGTCGGGGCATCCGGTCCCGCAGATCCTGCCGCGCTGGAACCAAGTCTTTGCAGGAACCTGACGGATATCCGGACGGCGTTGGCCAAGGAGCGGAGGTTGATAGGCATGGGGCAAGACTATCGCCGGGCCCTCATACCGGTTTGACCTGAATGCAATACGATGCGCCCGGACGTGGGAGACTGGAAGTTCCAAATGTGCGGTCCAGCCGCAGGGTGCCTTCGGTGCGTCCTGGCGGTGGCCGCGTGAATGCCAACAGTAAGGACCCTGCGTGTCTCCCATGGCCCGCACCGCCCCGGTGCCCGCCGCGACAGATCCGGCCATCATTCGGAATTTCTGCATCATCGCGCACATTGACCACGGCAAGTCCACCTTGGCCGACCGCATGCTGCAGTACACCGGGGTGGTTAAGTCCCGCGATATGAAGGCCCAGTACCTGGATCGCATGGACATTGAGCGCGAACGCGGCATCACCATTAAATCCCAGGCGGTCCGTATGCCCTGGGAGCTCGACGGCACCAGCTACGCGCTGAACATGATCGACACGCCCGGCCACGTGGACTTCACCTACGAGGTGTCCCGTTCGCTGGCCGCCTGCGAAGGTGCAGTGCTGCTCGTTGACGCGGCGCAGGGCATCGAGGCCCAGACCCTCGC
>DIZT01000265.1:0-1609 GCA_002427975.1 Micrococcaceae bacterium UBA6021
GTCGAAACCAAGCCTGTCGAAACCAAGCCTGTCGAAACCAGGCCCGCCGAGACAGCCGAGCGCCCACGCTCCACGCCGCCGGTACGGAAACTGGCCAAAGACCTCGGCGTCGAGTTGGCCGCGGTCGCAGGCACGGGAGCCAGTGGACTGATCACGCGGGAGGATGTCCGGAATTTCGTTGCCCCCGCGGACCGGACCACAGCACAGGGCGGTCGCGAAGTCCGCACTCCCATCAAGGGTGTCCGCAAGTTCACGGCGGCCGCGATGGTGGCGAGTGCATTCACGGCTCCCCATGCGACGGAATTCCTCACGGTGGATGTCACACCCACGATGGACCTGCTGGCGAAACTGAAAGCCAGCCGGGCCTTTTCCGGCTACAAGCTCACGCCGCTGACACTGGTGGCGAAGGCTGTGCTGATCGCGCTGCGGCGGAACCCGTCGCTTAACTCGAGGTGGGAGGAGGCAAGCCAGGAGATTGTGCAGTTCAACTACGTGAACCTGGGCATCGCCGCCGCCACTCCCCGCGGGCTCACCGTGCCGAACATCAAGGACGCGGACGCCATGTCCCTGCTGGAACTCTCCGTTGCCCTGACCGGGCTGACCGAGACGGCGCGGGCCGGCAAGACCGGCCCGGCAGACCTGTCCGGCGGCACCATCTCCATCACGAATATCGGCGTCTTTGGCATCGACGCGGGCACGCCCATCCTGAATCCGGGCGAGGCAGCCATCCTGGCCATGGGGGCCGTGCGGAAAATGCCCTGGGAATTCCAGGATGAGGTGGCCCTCCGCCAGGTCATGACGCTGAGCCTGTCCTTTGATCACCGCCTGGTGGACGGGGAGCAGGGCTCACGGTTCCTCGCCGACGTCGGCACCATCCTGGCCGAACCCGGCATGGTCCTCACGATGATCTAGAACGTGAGTTTTTGTCCAGATACTGCGACTTGGGAGCGGTTTATCTCGCGGTATCTGGACAAAAACTCCTATTGGAGGGGAGCCTGAGGGGTATCCACCGTGAGTGCGGCGAGTGCCATGCTCTCGAGCAGCGGCCGGGCCGTTTTGGGTGCGATCCTGCGTCCGTGGTTGCGCACCGAGTGCGGCGTGGAGTTGATCAGGCCGAACGTCGCGTGGGCCCGCATCCGCAGTTCGGCGGCGTCGGTGGCCGGGTGCAGCCGGGCCAGAACCTCCACCCAGAGCTCAACGTAGTTCCGCTGCAGCGCCCGCACCTCGGACTGGTCCTTCTCGGTGAGATTGCTGAAATCCCGGTCCTGCACCCGGATCACATCCGGCTTGCCCAGGGCAAAATCCACCTGGAACCCCACCAGCCGCCGGAGCGCCGCGACCGGATCCGTGGTCGCAGCCACCACGCTTCGGCCGCCGTCGAGCAGTTCCCGGCTGACGGTAAGCAATAGGTCACTCAACACGGCCTGCTTGCCCTGGAAATGGCGGTAAACCGCCGGACCACTGACTCCCGCCGCGGCGCCAAGGTCCTCCAGGGACACCCGGTTGAACCCGTTGGCAGCAAAGAGCGAGGCGGCAGCTGACAGCAACGCCTGGCGCCGGTTCTCCTTGGCCTGGCTCCGCTGTGTCGCTGGAACAGACGGTCTGGCTG
>DIZT01000265.1:1729-4155 GCA_002427975.1 Micrococcaceae bacterium UBA6021
CTGGAACAGACGGTCTGGCTGGGTTAGCCGGCTGGGCAGGCTGCGCCGGTCTGGTGATGGGCACGTATTCCTCCTTGGGTCAGCAAATTCTAGCAACGCCCACTCTGTGTTGGACATCACAGTTAATAGAGACTAACCTGAATTTCAGTTACAAAGCACTAACCGAGTTGTCATTGGTGCCCGCAACGAAGCCTTCGTGGCTTTCAATAGATGAGGAACGGACGCAGTCGATGGAGACCCTCGCCAGCCGGCTTGATGCCGCAAGTGAAGCGTTTGCCGCCAACAACGCCGCGCAGCTCGCACTCGCGGCCGGGCTCCGGGCCATGCTGGCTGAGGCTGCGCTGGGCGGGCCGGCAAAGTCCCGCGAACGCCATGTGGCCCGCGGCAAGCTCCTCCCGCGCGAACGCATCGACCAACTGCTGGATAACGGCAGCCCATTCCTGGAAATCGCCCCGCTCGCGGCCAACGGCATGTACAACAACGAGTCACCCGGCGCCGGGGTCATCGCGGGGATCGGCCTGGTCCACGGCCGCCAGGTGCTGGTGATCTCCAATGACGCCACGGTAAAAGGCGGTACCTACTATCCGATGACGGTGAAGAAGCACCTCCGGGCGCAGGAGGTCGCACTGGAGAACCGCCTGCCCTGCATCTACCTGGTGGACTCGGGCGGCGCCTTCCTCCCGAAACAGGATGAGGTCTTCCCGGACAAGGAACACTTTGGCCGGATCTTCTACAACCAGGCCAGGCTGTCCGCGGCCAAGATCCCTCAGATCGCCTCCGTGATGGGCTCCTGCACTGCCGGCGGCGCCTACGTTCCGGCCATGAGCGATGAGACGGTGATCGTCCGGAACCAGGGCACCATCTTCCTGGGCGGGCCGCCGCTGGTGAAGGCGGCGATCGGCGAGATCGTCACGGCGGAGGAACTCGGCGGCGGCGAGGTCCACTCAAGGATCTCCGGTGTCACGGACCATCTTGCCGAGAACGACGAACACGCGCTGCAGATCATCCGCGACATCGTGGCCACACTGCCAAAGCCGGCTCAACCCGCGTGGGACGTGGACGCCGCCGTCGAACCCGTTGCTGACCCGGCCGGGCTCTATGGCGCCGTGCCCACGGACGTCAACGCCCAGTACGACGTGCATGAGGTCATTGCCCGGCTGGTTGACGGCAGCCGGTTCCACGAGTTCAAGAAGGAATACGGCACCACCCTGGTCACAGGCTTCGCCAGGCTGCACGGCCACCCGGTGGGGATCGTGGCCAACAACGGCGTGCTGTTCAGCGAGTCCTCACTCAAGGGCGCGCACTTCATCGAGCTGTGCGACCAGCGGGGAATTCCCCTGATCTTCCTGCAGAACATTTCCGGGTTCATGGTGGGCAAGGATTCGGAGCAGGGCGGGATCGCCAAGAACGGCGCCAAGATGGTCACCGCGGTGGCCACGGCACGGGTGCCTAAGCTGACTGTGGTGATCGGCGGGTCCTTCGGAGCCGGTAATTACTCCATGTGCGGACGGGCCTACTCGCCGCGCTTCCTGTGGATGTGGCCGGCGTCCCGGATCTCCGTCATGGGCGGCAACCAGGCGTCCAGCGTCCTCGCCACCGTCAAACGGGACCAGTACGAGGCCCGGGGCGAGATGTGGTCCGCCGAAGAAGAAGAATCCTTCAAAGCCCCGATCAAGCAGCAGTACGAGGACCAGGGCAGCCCGTACTATTCCACCGCCCGCCTCTGGGACGACGGCGTGATCGACCCCGCTGACACCCGCACCGTCCTGGGATTGGCGCTCGACGTCGTCTCCCGCACCCCGCTGCCGGAGACCTCCTTCGGCCTGTTCCGGATGTGAGCCCGTCATGACCGTTTCTTCGCCCGCCATACCACCCGGCACGCAGCATAAGCCGCTGTTCAAGACGGTCCTCGTGGCCAACCGCGGGGAGATCGCCTGCCGCGTGATCCGCACCCTGCGTGCGCTCGGCATCGCGTCCGTGGCCGTCTACAGCGATCCCGATGCCGGCGCCCGGCACGTGCGCGAAGCCGACCGTGCCGTGCGGATCGGCCCGGCAGCCGCCGCGGAAAGCTACCTGAACATCGGTGCCATCATCCGGGCCTGCCGCGACACCGGCGCCGAGGCCGTACACCCCGGCTACGGCTTCCTCAGCGAGAACGTCGACTTTGCCCGCGCGCTCGAAGCCGCAGGCATCACCTTCATCGGCCCCGGCGTCGAATCCCTGAACATCATGGGGGACAAGATCAGGTCCAAGAACCATGTGGCCGGCTACGGAGTCCCGGTGGTACCGGGCATCGCCGAGCCGGGTATGACTGACGCGCAGCTCATGGAGGCCGCGGCCGCCGTCGGATTCCCGCTGCTCATCAAACCCTCAGCCGGCGGCGGCGGCAAAGGCATGCACATCGTGGAACGCCACGAGGACCTCGA
>DIZT01000265.1:4253-4603 GCA_002427975.1 Micrococcaceae bacterium UBA6021
CTCTTCCTGGAGCGGCTGGTCCGCACGCCCCGCCACATCGAAGTGCAGGTCCTTGCCGATAACCACGGCAACGTGATCCATCTGGGGGAGCGCGAATGCTCACTGCAGCGCCGCCACCAGAAGGTGATTGAGGAAGCGCCGTCGCCGCTGCTGGATGCATTGGACGACGGCGGCGCCACCCGTGCCCGGATCGGTGAAGCCGCCTGCCAGGCGGCCCGGAGCGTCCACTACAGCGGCGCGGGAACCGTGGAGTTCCTGGTCTCCGACGAGGCCCCGGACGAGTTCTTCTTTATGGAGATGAACACCCGCCTCCAGGTGGAGCACCCGGTGACGGAAATGGTGACCGGCGT
>DIZT01000265.1:4679-5743 GCA_002427975.1 Micrococcaceae bacterium UBA6021
GACCTGGTCGAATGGCAGGTGCGGATCGCCGCCGGCGAGGAACTGACCGTCCGCCAGGCCGCCGTCGGACTCAACGGGCACGCCGTCGAAGCCCGCGTCTACGCGGAAATCCCGGAACGGAACTTCCTGCCGTCCGGCGGCGAGGTGGTGCTTCTGGATGAGCGGGGCGCGATCTTCACTGCCATGGATGATCGCCCTTCCGCTACGCCGGCCTCAGCCGACCCGGACATCCGGATCGATTCGTCGCTGGTGGAAGGGCTGGAAATCTCCAGCGACTACGATCCGATGATCGCCAAGGTCATTGCCTGGGGACAGGACCGCAAAGCGGCGCTGGACAAACTCGACACGGCCCTCGCCCGGTACACCGTGCTCGGAGTCGACACGAACGTCGAATACCTGCGCCTGCTGATCAACGACGACGACGTCCGGGCCGGGCGCCTGGACACCGGCCTGATCGAGCGCAAAATGCCGGGCTTCGCATTCCGCCACGCCGGGGATGCCGAGGTTATTGCCGCAGCCATGCAGTTCTGGGTCCTGGCCGAGGCATCGGAGTCGCTGCGGTCGCCGTGGAACACCACAACGGGCTGGCGGCTGGGCGCACCGGCGCCCTGGCGGATGACCTTCGGCACTCCGGGCGGCGGGACGGCCACCGTAACCGTCACCTGGCAGGGCAATGCGGACCTCGGGCACGCGAGGGTCAGGGTAGGGGACGGCCCCGAGTACCTCGTGGTGGTGATCGGACTCGCGTCAGAGAACGTGTTCCTGGAGATCGACGGCGAGGAACTGCGGTTCGCCCTGGGCGCCTCCGGGGAGGGCTATCCGCGGCAGGGCCGTCCACAGTCCGTCTACGTGGGCAACGATGGCTGGTCCTGCCGGCTGGAGGTCCTCACACGGGAGTCACGGCTCGCCCGGGTACTCGCCGCCATCCAGCGTGAGGAAGGCGCTGCGGATCCGGAAGTCCGCTCGCCCATGCCCGGCACAGTGGTCTCCGTGGCAGTCAGCAACGGCGACGCCGTTGTGACCGGCCAGCTGCTGCTCTCGGTGGAGGCCATGAAGATGGAGCA
>DIZT01000072.1 GCA_002427975.1 Micrococcaceae bacterium UBA6021
CGGCTGGTTCCGGACCGGGGACCTGGGAACCAAGGACGGGGACGGCTACCTCCGGATCCTGGACCGGAAGAAGGAGATGATCATCAGGAACGGCTTCAACGTGTACCCGCGCGAGGTGGAGGAAGTCCTCAGCCGGCACGAGGCTGTCCTGAGCGTTGCCGTCTATGGCGTCCCCGACGAAACGCACGGGCAGGAGGTGGCGGCCGCCGTCGTCCTTAATCCGGGCAGCAGCGCCACCATTGATGAGCTGCGGGACTTCGCCGCGGCGGAACTGGCGGCCTACAAGTACCCACGGATCATCACCCTGGTCACTGAATTCCCCACCGGTCCCAGCGGCAAGGTCCTCAAGCGGGAACTCACGGCCCGGCACAGCGCCGCCCACAGTTCAACGGCGTGATCAGGTGGGGATGATGCGGAACAGGAACCGGGTACGGACCATCACCCAGAGGAGGCCCAGGATCACGACGTAGGCAGCGGTGTTGATCCACACGTCCGTCAGGCCCAGTGCCGGGATGTTACCGACGACGGCGATGAGGACCACGTGGACGATGAAGACGTACAGCGTGGCCCGGCCCAGCGGAATCAGGAACCAGCCCACTGCACGTTCCACGGGTTTCCAATACACCGTCAGGAAAGCGTAGGCGGCCACCACCAGGACCATCACGTTGAAAAGGCGGCCAGGCGCCAGGTAGGTGCGCCCGAAGAAGGCGTCGTACATGCTCCGGTAAACGGTGTCCGGAATGATGGCGAGCCGGAGGTCATACCCGTTTGACAGGTACGGATTGCCCCAGGACAGGAAAACGAAGGCGCCGGCGGCCGCCGTGCACGCCGCCACCACCCAGACATGCGAAGACAGCCACGCAACAATACGGCGCCGGTGGAATCCCGCCACCAGGCCGATGACGAACAGCCCCTGCCACACCAGCAGCGGAAACGAGTCCTCGAACTGGGACGGCAGGATCCTGACCCGCGTGATTGTACCCACCGCGTAAACGGCCAAGGTCACAGCAAGCACCCAAATGGTCCTACCGCGGTTGAGGGCGGCGAGGATCAACGGGCTGACCAGCAGCAGGACAACGTAGAGGCCCATGATATTGAACTGCCAGGGGCCGAACTGCAGGAGCAGGATGGCCGGCACGACCTGCGGCGGAACCGGGAACTGGAAGAGCGATTCCATCCCGGCGTACAGGCTGTAGGTGCGGCCGGCGCCGTTGTGGCCGGCCCCGCCGGTGCCCTGGTCCACGAAGGTGGTGAGGGCGCCCGTTTGGAAGGAAGGCAGCAGGGACATGAGGAAGACGCCGATCAGCACCACCAGCGCGGTGAGGTAAAGCTTGCCGGCGCGCCGCGAGGTAAGGTCCACCACCTTTCCGAAATCGTCCTTGACCCGGGGCCCGTAGACCATACCCACCACCAGCCCCGAGAAAAGCACAAAGAGCTCAGCACCGGAGACAAAGCCGATGGCTTCCTGCGTGAACAGTTGGAACAGTGACGTCATGCCGAGGTGGTCCACCACCACAAAAACGATCGCGAGGCCGCGGAGCAGGTCCACCCTCGAGTCCCTCGCTGACGGGTCGGTGTAGCCCCACGGTGCCAGGGCGGATACCCTGCGCGGGACCTGCCACAACGCCAGGAGGAGGATGAGAAGGGCCGCGCCCATGCTCCAGGCAGCCGGGCCGGACAGCGTGTTCGGCTGCGTGTAGGCCTGTCCGGCGTCGATCTGGGTGACCGGTCCCGTCACCAGGCCGGACCCGTCGTGCCGTGCATGAGCGGCCTCCGCCACGCCGGCGTTTCCGGTGATGGTCCAGTCGATGCTGACCACGCCGGTGTCCCTGGTGCTGGATCGCTCGTCCCAGACCACGGCGGCGGTCTTGCCGAACCCCCCGGCCGTTGCAGCGCCCAGCGCCTGGTCCCACCAGGCGCCCTTGATCTCGGCCTCCGCGGCGCCCCCGGTTGAGGGGCTGTAAAAGGCGGCCGTCTGCAGCAGGAACGGCTTGTCCCGTTGCTTCGCGTAGGTGGCGTAAAAGTCCTCGTTTCCGGACGCAGTCAGCATCCGCGTCAGTTCCCCGGCCGCGGGCACGGTGTTGACGGCGGCCTGGCCGGCCGTGTCATCGTGGTACGCCGAAAGCCCCACCCATTCCACGACGTCGTCCCCGGGATAGTAAGGCGCGTAGGCATTGTCGGCACCGTCCCACGCGCCGTCGCCGTTAGTGTCCAGCAGTGCGAAGCCATCGCTTCCGGGCGCCGGGGCGTTGCGGTGACGGTCAAAGGGGTAGTCCCGCCCCAGGTACGGCTGCCACACCATCACAGTTCCGGCGTCGTTGGTTTCCTTGAACCCGGCCGCCACCGCCCGGAACGCGGACCGATACGCTGCCGGCTGTTGTCCCCAGTCAACCCAGCTGCCGTTCATATCGGGGGCAAAGCGCACCAGCAACTGTCCCCGGAAGTCCGCCGAGATTTTTTCGATCTCGGCGACAAATGTCCGGACCACGCCGGCATCGATCTGATCGAGCGGAACGGTGGGCTTGACGGTGAGCATGGCATGGGAGCCCAAGGCTGCAGCCTGGTCCAGGAATTGGCGGATGTTCGTGGGTTCCGAGGCCCCGACCGGAAGGGAGACATCATGGCCAAACAGGGCCGGCGTCGCCCCCAGCCGCTCGGCAAAGCCGGCCGCCGAGTCCCGGCCCCAATCAAGGACTGCGCCCAGCAGCGGCTTTCCCGGCGCCGGATCAAGGTCCGCGGCGCGGGCAGGGCCAGCGGGCATCACCACCGCCAGGATCGCCACCAGGACGGTGAGCAGGAGCACGACAGCGGCGCGCAGACGTCTGCGCCGGACGGGGTTGGCGTTGTTGGCCGGCGACGTGATTGTTGGCGTGCTGATGTGGACCCCCCAGGGACGGCTGCTGCAGATTCGGTGGCCTGCGCCCCCGCAAACTCTATCGGTCCCGGCAGATGGTCCGACGCATCCTTATCCGGTTCAGCTTCCGGGCCCGAGCACCACCAGCGGCACCAGGCGCTGCGCACAGGAGACCCGGACCAGGTCCTGCGCCGCCTGCGCGGCCCGGTTGTTCACCCCGGTGTCGTCGCACCAGTCCACGTTGTACGGGTAGGCGGTGACCCCGGCCTTCCCGGGAGCCACGCCAGCCGGGACGGTGAACACGAAACTGAAGCCGCCGTCGTCGGTCATGGGAGCGAGCTCTTCCAGCACGGTGGGGCCGTACGGATCCAGCAATTCCACCTGGATCTGCGCGTCGGCGCCGTAGCGGGCGTCTCAGGTGGTGTCCGGTGCGCTGACGGTGACCTGCTCACCGGGTTTCGCGGTTCGCTGGGGCTGCGGAAGCACGGCGGGGTCACGGAAGCGCGCGTTGATTACGGAACATGACGACGGCGGCCGTGCGGCCGGGCGGGGCGGGTGTTACGTTTTTGGGGAGTAATGAGAACCGGCGCCAAGCCCTGACTGGCCGGTCGGCAACCCTCCCTTTCGCGGCGGGGTGCCTCAGGTGAATACTCGGCATATCGACCCATTCGAGCTGCAAGCGTGAGAGAAGGAGATCCGTCGTGTCTGACGCACCTGCCCCTGAAGAAAAACTGTCCTACCGGCTCATCACGGGACCTGACGACCGGGCATTCTGTGAACGGATATCCGCCGCCCTGGCCGAGGGCTATGTGCTGCACGGCAGCCCCGCCGCAACGTTCAACGGCACCGGCGTCATTGTGGCGCAGGCACTGATCCTCCCGGCTGCGATCGCGAGCGCGGATGCCGCCGTCGCCACGGCCGTGGAAGACCTCGAGTTCGACGGCGAGGGCCACGCGTGAGCTACGCCGGCGATCTCACGCCGCAGGAGGCCTGGGCCAAACTCGAGCAGGGCGCCATTCTGGTGGATGTCCGCACCGAAGGCGAATGGGCCCACATCGGCATCCCGGACACCAGGGCCACCGAAAACGATCCGCTGTTCATCCCGTGGACGTTCCCCGGCGGCATCCCCAACCCGGATTTCATCACCGACCTGACGCAGCAGGCTCCGGAGGACGACGGTACCGAGCTGGTATTCCTTTGCCGCTCGGGCCAGCGCTCCATCGCCGCCGCGATCGCCGCGACGCAGGCCGGTTTCACCGCCTACAACGTCCTGGAGGGTTTCGAAGGCGAGCCGGACCGCTACGGCGAGCGCACAGTCAACGGCTGGAAAAACCGCGGCCTGCCCACCAACCTGGGAATAACTAAGTGACCTTCAACGAAGACGCCGCCGGCTGGAGCGCCGAGACCCAGGCGGTCCGCGGCGGGCTGGACCGCACCAACTTCCAGGAGACCACCGAGCCGGTCTTCCTCAACTCGGGCTTCGTCTATGAGTCCGCTGCCGCCGCCGAGCGCGCCTTCACGGGCGAGGACGAACGCTTCGTTTACTCCCGGTACGGCAACCCGTCCGTTGCCACCTTCCAGGAACGCCTCCGCCTGCTCGAAGGCACCGAGGCGTGCTTTGCGACGGCGTCGGGCATGTCAGCGGTTTTCACTGCCTTGGGTGCCCTGCTGGCGGCCGGGGACCGGGTGGTGGCCGCGCGCTCACTGTTCGGCTCCTGCTTTGTGATCCTGAACGAGATCCTGCCGCGCTGGGGCGTGGAAACCGTGTTCGTGGACGGCCCGGACCTCGAGCAGTGGCGCGCCGCATTATCGGAACCCACCACCGCCGTGTTCTTCGAATCGCCGTCCAACCCGATGCAGGAAATCGTTGACATCTCCGCCGTCAGCGAGCTGGCGCACGCCGCCGGGGCAACCGTCGTCGTCGACAATGTCTTTGCCACTCCCCTGCTGCAGCGCTGCGGCCAGCTGGGTGCGGACGTCATTGTGTACTCAGGCACCAAGCACATCGACGGCCAGGGACGCGTCCTGGGCGGCGCCATCCTGGGCACCAAGGAGTTCATCGACGGCCCGGTCAAGCAGCTCATGCGGCACACCGGCCCGGCGC
Organism: Micrococcaceae bacterium UBA6021; assembly: GCA_002427975.1. Lineage (GTDB taxonomy): Bacteria > Actinomycetota > Actinomycetes > Actinomycetales > Micrococcaceae > Arthrobacter. Next base: position 4,959 of record DIZT01000072.1, read on the forward strand.
TCTCCGCGTTCAACGCCTGGGTGCTCACCAAGGGCCTGGAGACCATGGCGCTGCGCGTGAACCACTCCTCCGCGTCCGCGTTGCGGCTTGCCGAATGGCTCGAACATCAGCCGGCCGTCAGCTGGGTCAAGTACCCGCTGCTGAAGTCGCACCCGCAGTACGAGCTCGCGGCCAAGCAGATGAAGGCCGGCGGCACCGTCCTCACGTTGGAACTTGCGACGACGGGCAGCCGCTCGGGCAAGGACGCCGCCTTTGCGCTGCTGGACGCCTTGCGGATCATCGACATCTCCAACAACCTGGGCGACGCCAAGTCCCTCATCACGCATCCGGCCACCACCACGCACCGCGCCATGGGTCCCGAGGGCCGCGCCGCCATCGGGCTCAGCGACGGCGTGGTGCGGCTATCCGTGGGCCTGGAGGACGTGGATGACCTCATCGGCGACCTGGAGCAGGCGCTGAAGCAGATCTGACCGGGTGCGGCCTCCGGGTCACGTGGCTGGCTGGCGGAGCTGCCGGGAGGCCGTCTCCCGGACCGCGGCGGTCAGCTGCTTGAGCACCGGGGAATCGATCTTCCAGCGCTGCCAGTACAACAACACGTCAACAGGGCGCCCGGGGGCCAGCTCCACGAGGGCACCGCTGCGGAGGTCTGCCAGGCACTGTTGCTCCGGCAGCAGCCCCCATCCCAGTCCCAGCCGGATAGCCTGGGCGAACTCGGCCGACGACGGCACATAGTGCCGCGGTGCGGTCAGTTCCGCGCCGGTCACCTTACGGAAGAACCCGTCCTGCAGGTCATCCTTGCGGTCAAAGTCCACCACCGGAGCCTGGCTTCCTGCAACCAGTTCCGGCCCGTCCGGCCACCAGCGCCGCAGGTACCCGGGGCTTGCCACCGCGCGGTATCGCAGTGAACCCAGCGGTTCCACGCTGCAGCCCTGGACCGGTTCCGGCGTTGCGGTTACCGCGGCCATCACGCTCCCGGTCCGCAGGAGCTGGGTGGAATGCTGTTCATCCTCCCGGCGGAGTTCAAAGCACGCACCGAGATCCGGCGGAAGGCTTGCCAGCGCGGGCATGAACCAGGTGGAGAGTGAGTCCGCGTTGACCACCAAGGGCAGGGGCGCCGCCGGCCGGTCCCGCCTCTCATCGAGCTCCTGCAGGGCGTCCCACTCAAGCTGCCGCACCTGCCTGGCGAACCGCAGGATGGCTTCCCCTGCTGTTGTGGGCCTTACGGGATTGGTGCGCTGCAGCAGGATCTGGCCGGCCGCGTCCTCCATAGCCTTAAGCCGCTGGGAAATGGCCGACGGCGTGACGTGCAGACTGCGGGCCGCTGCCTCCAGGGTGCCTTCGTCCACGACTGCCGCGAACGTGCGGAGCTGCTCGAACTGGAACATTTTCATTAGCTTTCCTTAATGGAGCTAAGAATATTTAGCTGGAGTAATCATAAGTCCGGCCGTACGTTGGAGGATATGGATCTGACTGCATTTATAGGCCCCAGCGCGCTGGGCTTCGGCACCAGCCTGGCCCTCATCGTGGCCATCGGCAGCCAGAACGCCTTCGTCCTCCGGCAGGGCATCCGCGGTGAGCATGTGGCCGCCGTCGTCCTGATCTGCAGCGTCTCCGACGCGCTGCTTATCGCAGCGGGCATTGCCGGGGTAGGGGCGCTGCTCCAGGCGAACCCCGTGATCGTGGACGTGGTCCGGTTTGCTGGAGCCGCCTTCCTGGTGGGCTACGGCGTCATGGCGGCGCGCCGCGCGGTGCGTCCGGGGGCGTTGACGGCATCGGGGCGGCAGCCCGCCGTCGGCCTTGGCGCCGCACTCAGCACGGTGCTGGCCCTGACCTGGCTCAACCCGCACGTCTACCTGGACACCGTGCTGCTGCTCGGGTCGGTGGCCAACCAGCAGGCGCAGGAATTGCGGTGGTGGTTCGGGGCCGGAGCCATCGCCGCCAGCATCGCCTGGTTCAGCGCGCTGGGTTTCGGGGCGCGGGCCCTGCGGCCCTTTTTCGCGCGGCCCTCCTCGTGGCGCATCCTGGACGGGTTCGTCGCCGCCGTAATGCTCACGCTGGGTGTGCGCCTGGCAGTCGGTGCGTGAGGTCGTCGTGTTTTGGCGCGAACGGACATTTGGGGCCCGCACACAGCGAAAACCAGGACCGTATCTGCCCGTTCGGGCACTGCCGTTGACCGCTGGCGCATTGCGGCGTAGCTTCAAGGTCACCACCGCGATGTTGCTGGGCCAACGCATCCGCCGGACCGGGAGCCAGCCATGCAGGAAACCAGGCAATGAACGCGAATAAGCCCTACCAAAGGGCAGGGTCAGTCATCGTCGCAGCCAGCACCTGCTGGGGAATCGGAATCTCCTGTGTGGGGAACGTGCACGCCAAACGTGACCCGGCCGCACGCCTGGCGATGCTCCGGCGCAACCAGGGGCTCTGGGTGGCGGGGCAGTTCCTGGCGGCCGCCGGGACCATGGCCGTCCCCATCGGATTCGTCCGGTTCGCCCAGGCCATCAGGTCCCGCCCCGCAAAGTCCTTGGCCGCCGGCGCAGCAGCCGCCCTGCTCGCGGGCGCACCACTGTTCGTCCTGGCCTTGGCGGACCGCGCCTCAGACCTGGAAAAGTTCGCCTACCGGCGTGGTCCCAGCTGGCCCTTCCTGACCTATTCAGGGCTGCACATCGGCGGCCTCGCAGCGCTGGGCGCCGGCCTGCTGTTCTTGCCCCTGAAACCCTGGACCGGCGTCACTGCGGCTGCCAGCGCTCCCCTCTTTGGTGCCATCCTGGCCGGCACCAAAGACATTCCGCCGTTTGTCTTCTACTTGGTTGAGACCGCAGTAGGTGTCCAGCTGATGCGCTATGAGGAACCCGGGCTAGCGGCGGGCAGCCAGCGCGGCGGCGAGGGCCACGGCTGAGGCGGCGCTGCTATCGATCCGCCAGTCCGTCTCCTTGTTGAAGTTAAACCACACGAAGCCAGTGACGTCCGGCTGCGTCCTCAGCTACGGGATCAACGCCGCGTTCCAGTCCGGCTTGCTTCCGCCGGTCTCCGTGCTGGCCGTTTCCGTGACGACGATCTGCTTGCCGGGGGGCGATGCTCCGGAGCTGCGCCAGATAGGGCCCGGACAATGCGTCCGGCCGGACCGGACGCCGGCATGAGGGTGACGGCAGGCGGATCAGGGTTGGCGCACCCGCAGCAGTTCCGGGGCTTCGTCCGCCTCAGCCAACCCGGAGGTCCCGCGCATCGTGACACCCACGGCGTGGGCAACCACGGCCCCCATCCCACCGTCGTCGGGTCCTGACTTTTCCAACGCTGAGTCCCGCACCCTGCGCTGTTCGGTTGAGCCGGTGCCGCGGGCAAAGATGTCCTCCACGCCCTGCCGGGCAAAGGACAGTTCGCCCTGCTCAGCGAGGACCGGCGCCAGATAGTCCACCAAAGATCGCACCACGTCGACGGCGGGCGCCGGCCTGAAAGTGCCGAAATCCAGCAGATCGCCGCCCAGGCCGCTGCTGCTCGCCTGCCAGGTCGCCATCCGCAGCAGCACGGTGGGGACCGGGGCCGGCTCCACGCCGCCCCGCCATTCGCGGCTGGCCGATTCCACCAGGCCCCGCACCAGCACGCCGATCAGCGCGGCGTCCTCGGCACGCAGGCAGACATCGGCCACCCGGACCTCCACGGTCGGTTGTTTCCGGGACAGGCGGGCGTCGAAGTAGAGCATGCCTTCATCCAGCATCACGCCGCTGTCCAAAAGGCGCGTCACCACCCGCCGGTACGCGGAGTACGTGCCGTAGATGCCGGAGGGGCCGGACGTGGGCCAGCGGTTCCAGGCCTGGGTGCGATAACTTTCGAATCCGGTGGGCATCCCGTTCCAGAACGGCGAGTTCGCGCTCAGGGCCGTGAGGACGGCCAGCTTGTCGCGGATCCTGTCCAGCACGGCCACGCCCTCATCCGGGGACTCGATGTAGGTGTGGACGTGGAAGCCGCACGTCAGCTGCTCCTGCGCCGTCAGGCCGAAGCGCTCCAGCATCCGGGCATAGCGCGCGTCCGGTGTGGTGTGGCTGGCGGACCCGAAGGGGGACGTGGCCAGCGCAGCCACCCTGGCGCCGTTCCTGAGGGCCGCCTGGTCCGCGAGCCGGCGGCCGGCCCGGATCCGCGGCAGCAGCTCAGCGAACTCAAGGCAGGGACGCGTCTGGGTCTCGATCTGCTCAAGCTTCAGCTCGGCACTCAGGCCCGTCCAGTCGTCGTCGGCGGTTTTGTCCTCCTTGGCCGGCAGGGCACGGGGATTTTCCGGGGCGTCGTCGGCCGGCAATCTCCGGCTGGAGAGCAGCGCATCCGCGAGGGCAAGCGGCACTCCGGTTTCCGGATCCACGATCAGGAGCTCTTCCTCGACGCCGAATGTGCGCATGCTTATATTGTGCGTCAACCGGGCAAGGGCGTGGCAGGCCGGTCCTTGCCGAATTCTGCTCAATCATCGCCTTGGACCAGGCAGCGAGGCCCGGAACGGCGCGGCCTGACCCCGGGCCAGTGCGATTGATCGTGCACAATCCGTCGTAGGACCGTTCCCCCACAGCCCCGGATTATCCACATGGCACCATTCGCCCGTCCACGCGGGGCCCGAACCGTGGCTAGCTCGATCCATGGATCCCTTGGACTTTCTGAAATCAGTGGGCGGCGTGGCCAGGGTTGGCATGCTGCGCCGGGAAGGCTACTCCGAACGCACCGTGCGGAGCCTGTCTCTTATACAC
>DIZT01000159.1:0-19167 GCA_002427975.1 Micrococcaceae bacterium UBA6021
GGAGGCGGTCCGGATCGCCAACGACACCCCCTACGGCCTCTCCGGCTCGATCTTGACCCGCGACGGCGCCCGAGCTCTGCGGGTCGCCCGCGGGATGGAGACGGGCGTGCTCTCCGTCAACTCCAACAGCTCGGTCCGGGTCGTGACGCCGTTCGGCGGCTTCAAGCAGTCGGGCTTCGGCCGCGAGCTGGGGATGCACGCGATGAACGGCTACTCCGAGGTGAAGAACGTCTTCATCTCGACCGACGCCTAGCGTCAAACCCGAACGGCAACCTCGGAGGCGGCCGTCTCCTGGCGTGCCACCGCGCCTCTCGCAAGGAGGTACTGGCCGAGGAAGCCGACGACCAGCGCGACCAGCACACCGAGCATCGGTGACCGAACCCGCCGGCAGTCCGTGCGAGATCGGGTTCTCGGGCGGACCCGGTCGATAACCAGGCGACGGTCCGAGGATGCGCGTGGCCTCGGCCCGGCTCAGCTCCTGGGTCGGCATCCCCAACGCGTCGCCGATGGCGAGGCCGTAGAGCGCGCCAAGGGCGCGGTCGAGGGACAGGTCAGGGATTGGAGGCGCCGATGCCACGGAGCTGCGCCAGGGTGGCGTCGTCGAGACTTTCCAACAGCTTCAGCGCTTCGACGTTGGCCGCGACCTGCTCCGGGCTGGTGGCGCCGAAGAGGACGCTGGCGACCAGCGGGTTGAGGAGTGGAAACGCGATCGCGAGGGCGGCGGCCGTGGTTCCCGCCCGCGCCGCCAGCTCGCGGAGCGCAACCGCGGCGTCGTGCCCCGAACGGAGGCGCGGGTCGTCCAGCTCGCCGGTCCAGCGGCCCTGGGCGCCTTCATCCAGGTATTTGCCAGTCAGCACACCGCCCAGCATCGCGAAGGAGGCGACCGCGCTCGCCCCACAGGATTCCAGTGCGGCCACCATCTCTGCATCCTCCACCGGAGACCGCATCGCGACGCTGTAGGCAAGCTGGGCAGCGGCGGGCGTCGGCACGCCTTGCTCGGCGGCGATCCCCCCCACCTCGGCGATCTGGGCGGCAGGCCAGTTGAGTATGCCCCAGGCTCGCACCTTGCCCGCCGTCAGGAGACCCCCGACCTGGCGGACCACCTCATCGAGGCCCAAGCCCTCGGGCGGGCGCTCGGCGTAGACGAGGTCGAGGTGGTCCATGCCCATCCTGCCGAGAGATCCATCCAGCTCGGCGGCGGCATCCTCTTCGGGCCAGAACTCCCACCAGAGCTTGTTGGCCAGGACCACCTCGTCGCGCTTCCAGCCCGAGGCGCGGAAGAGCTCGCCGAAGACGACCTCCGAGTAGCGCGACTTGATCGGCGCGGTGCCCGTCTCGTCGTTGTAGCGGGCATCGTCGAGGAAGTTGATGCCGCTCTCGCGCGCCTTTCCCATCACCGCGACGCCGACCTCCCGCGGCACCCGTTCAAAGGTCCGCCAGGAGCCGAGCGAGAGGTTGGAGACGCTGATCCCGGATCCACCCAGCGGACCCATCGACGGCCTAACCATGCAGCCTCCTGCCACCGACCCAGGTTGCCGCAATGAGGGGGACGCCGGGCCGGTAGACGAGGTGGGCGTAGGAGGCTGCGCCGAGGATGACCGCATCCCCGCGGGCGCCGACCCGCAGGGTCCCGACGTCGTCGCGCCGCAGTGCCCGCGCCCCGCCGGCCGTCGCCGCCCACAGCGCCTCGTCGGCATAGATGTTGCCGATCCCTGAGACCAGCCCCTGATCCAGCATGGCGCGTTTGAGGCCCGTCTTCCGCTTCCGCATCCGGCTGTAGAACAGGTCAAAGGAAAACGCAGGGTCCAGGGGATCCCTGGCGATGTGGGACGCTTCCTCGGCGATCAGCGCAACGGGAGATTCCGACTGGCCTCCCGGGCCGCCGTCGTCCGTAGGAACCATGCCGGTGACGAACAACCCGCCGAAAATCCGCTGATCAACAAACCGGAGTTGTTCAGGCATCCCGTCCACGGGACTCAGGCGCAGCCTGACTTTGAGATGTTTCTCGTCCGGAACGTCGTTGTCCTGCATCAGGAGCTGGCCGCTCATCCCAAGGTGGGCCATCAGGGCGACAGGCGGTGCCCCAGCGGCACCCAGGGTCTCGTTCAGCGGCATCCACAGGAATTTTCCGCGGCGCACCACGTCCACAACTGTGGTGCCCTGGAGATTGCCCTTGAAGTCCTCAGGGCCCAAGGCATGGCGGCGGAGGGAGCGTGGGTCCAGCACCTCTACCGCGGTGATGGTCCGGCCGCGGACCCAACTCACCAGTCCGCGGCGGACCACTTCGACTTCAGGCAGTTCGGGCACGGCTCAGCCTAGACGCTGCGGGAGGACTCTGGTGATGCGCCCTCCGATACGGAGGCCACGGCGGCTACCGCGCCTGGGGAGAGTTGACGCCAGGCGTCCGCGGCAGCTTCCTGCTCCGCTTCCTTCTTCGAGTGGCCTGATCCGTTGCCGTATGGCTTGCCCCCGATATTCAGGACAGCCTTGAAGGTACGGGCGTGGTCCGGCCCGGCACCCTCAACGGCATAGTAGATAGTGCCAAGCTGCCGGCTGGCGGCCAGTTCCTGGATGCTGGTCTTCCAGTCCGTGCCGGCGCCGAGGGCGGCCGCGTCCTTCAGGAGCGGGCCAACCAGGCGCATCACCAGCTGGCGGGCGGTCTCAATATCGTTGGACACGTAAGTGGCACCAATGAGCGCTTCCATGGTGTCCGCCAGGATGGAGGCCTTGTTCTTGCCCTCGGTGAGCTTTTCACCCTGGCCCAGGTAGATGTAGTCCCCGATGCCAAGGCTGCGGCCGATGCCGGCGAGGGCGCGCGTGCTGACCACCGCAGAGCGGCGTTTGGCAAGGTCACCTTCGGGCAGCGTGGGGTTGTCCCTGTACAGGGCATCGGTCACGGAGAAGCCCAGGATGGAGTCGCCCAGGAATTCGAGCCGCTCGTTGGTGGGGATGCCGCCGTTTTCGTAGGCATAGGAACGGTGTGTGAGAGCAAGACGAAGCGTCCCGGCGTCAATGGAGACACCGAGACGCTTCAGAAGCTCTTCAGTTGAAGACATCATGTCAGCCCAAGCGGCCGATTAGACGTCTGCGACCTTGCGGCCCTTGTACTCAAGGAACAACGCAGTGCCAGCCGAGTCGGTGACGACCTTCGCCTGGTGCGGCAGGCTGTAACTAACCTGGCCGTTCTCTACGGTCTTCACCAGGTGGGGGGCAGTTGCCTTCCACTGGGAGCGGCGGGAGCGGGTATTCGAGCGAGACATTTTCCGCTTCGGGACAGCCACGGCTAACTCATTTCTCTCTAGAAAAACACTTACAAATCAGTTTTGCCGGTCAGGCTTAGCCAAGTCAGCTAGGGCAGCCCAGCGAGGATCCAAGACCTCGTGGTGATGCCCCGGCTCGTCTTCCAGGCGTACTCCGCATTCGGAACAAAGGCCCTGGCAGTCTTCCCGGCACACCGGCTGGAACGGCAGCATGGTTACAACTGCGTCCCGCAACACCGGTTCAAGATCGATCAGATCGCGCTCGACTCGATATTGCTCTTCTTCGTCTTCTTCGTCCGAAAGCACAACGCCGTCGTAGAAGAAAAGTTCTTGCACATTGACTTCAAGGTCATACGCAAGGGGATCCAGGCATCTGCCGCATTCGCCTTTTACTTCGGCGACCGCGGTTCCTGATACCAGAATTCCTTCGTGTACGGCCTCAAGCCTCAGATCCAGCTCGATGTCCGAGCCTTCCTGAACGCCAATGAGTGCCACACCAAGATCACTTGGTGCGGGTACATGTTCTTTCAGTGTCCGCATGCTGCCCGGGCTGCGCCCGAGATCCTTGACGTCGAACGCCAAGGGCGAACTAGCATCTCGTTTAATGAGAACTCCTGTTGAACATATGACCGACGTACCATCTTAGCCTGAAGAACCGCAGGGACTCAAACCAGGCGGCCGACAGCCGTCGAAGTACCGGACAAGCTTACCCTCTTGGCGGTTGATCGGGCGCCGACCCGCCCGCGAGCAGCCTTTTTTGTACCGACCGGGGCACATAGTCGGACACACTGCCACCCAGGCTGGCCACCTCCTTGATGAGCGTGGACGACAAATGCAGGTAGTGCGCCTCGGCCGGCAGGAACACCGTTTCCACGCCGCTGAGCTGGCGGTTCATGGTGGCCATCGGAAGTTCGTAGTCGAAATCGGACGATGAGCGGAGGCCCTTCACGATCGCCGAGACACCACGCTGGCGGCAGTACTCAGCCAGGAGGCCCTCCCCTACGGGCTCCACCACAATGCCCTTCAGGGAAGCCAGCGTTTCGCGCGCCATGTCCAGGCGGTCCCCCAGGCTGAACCTGTACTTCTTCGCATAATTGGTGGAAACCGCAACGATCACCTCATCAAAGAGGCCGGCGGCACGGGCGATGACCTCGAGATGGCCGTTGTGGATAGGGTCAAAGGATCCGGGGCAGACAGCGCGTCTCATGCACCGAACCTACCGCATTCGACGGCCGGGATACCATGACTGGATGCATCCACCACGGGACGTTTCCCTGCCCGCATCCATGCCCGCCGCGCCCGCTCCGTGGCAGCGCACGGCGTCCGGCGCCAACCTGCTGGGACCTGCCGGCCAGCTGGGCGTCACCATCTTCGAAGAGATGACCACCCTGGCGGCGCAGACCGGCGCCATCAACCTCGGGCAGGGTTTTCCGGACGAGGACGGACCGGCGGAGATCAAGGCCGCAGCCATGGCCGCCATCGAGGCCGGGGCCAACCAGTACGCGCCGGGCAAGGGCATCCTGGAATTGCGTGAGGCTGTGGCTGCCCACCAGCAACGGTTCTACGGGCTGACCCCGGACCCGCAGACCGAGGTCATCATCAGCACAGGCGCCACGGAGGGGATCGCGGCCGCGCTGCTGGCATTCGTGGGGCCCGGGGATGAGGTGCTGACCTTCGAGCCGTTCTATGACTCGTACGGCGCCGTCATCGGCCTGTCAGGCGCCACCCACGTCACGGCCCCGTTGCTGGCCCCCGACTTCCTTCCGGACATGGCGGCCCTGGAAGCGGCCTTCACCGCCCGCACCAAGGTGGTGCTGTTGAACAACCCGCACAATCCCACCGGCGCGGTCTTCCCCCGCCATGTCCTCCAGCGCGTCGTCGAGCTTGCCGCACATCATGACTGCCTCATCATCACCGACGAGGTCTACGAGCACCTCACCTTCGGCGCCAGGCACATTCCAGTAGCAACCCTGCCGGGCGCAGCGGACCGGACCATCACTATTTCCTCGGCTGGAAAGACCTTCTCCTTCACCGGCTGGAAGATCGGCTGGCTGACAGGCCCGGACCATCTGGTGGCCGCTGTCCGCACCGTCAAGCAGTTCCTGACGTACAGCTCCGGAACACCGTTCCAGGCAGCGATCGCGACAGGCCTGGCCTTGCCGGATGAGTTTTACCAGGGCATTTCGGCCACCCTCCAGAAGAAACGGGACATCCTCAGCGAGGGCCTCCGCGCCGCAGGATTCGACGTCTATACGCCGCAGGGCACATATTTCGTCAACGTGGACACCGCACCCCTTGGCATCGGCGACTCGGTGGACCTGGCCCGCAGGCTGCCCGGCCTGGTGGGAGTGGCCGCGATCCCCGTTCCCGTGTTCTGCCACCCGGAGGGCGCGGAACGGACACGCAGCCTGCTCAGGTTCGCGTTCTGCAAGAAAGTGGAAGTCCTCGAAGAGGCCGCTGCCAGGCTGGCCACCCTCAGCGGAAAGCTCTGATGGCGGATCCCGGCAGCACACGTTACACCCGGTTCCTGCGGACCACGGGACAGCACGCCTCCATTGAGCCCGATGCCTTCACCGACGGCGCCTACGTCCTGAGCATCGGCGGGGCCGAACAGTCCCACGTTAACCTGGCACACCCTGAGGAGATCTTCTACGAATACCTGCGACGGATCGGCCACTTGGTGGATCTCGCCGCTCCCGAAGGCCGGCCGATCACGGCCCTGCATCTTGGCGCAGGGGCCCTGACCCTGGCCCGCTATGTCCAGGCGACGAGGCCAGGTTCGGTCCAGTACGCCGTGGAGCTGGAACGCGAGCTCCTCGACTTCGTCCTGCAGCAACTCCCCCTGCCCGGCGGAACCGACCTCCACACCGTCATCGGCGATGCCCGCGACGCCCTGGCTGACCTGGACGCGGAACTTCAGTTCGACGTCGTGATCCTGGACATCTTCTCCGGTCCGGAAGCCCCGGCCCACATCGCCTGCCAGGAGTTCTACCAGGAAGCCCGCGCACGCCTTGCACCGGACGGCATGCTGATCGTCAACGTGGGCGATGAACCGGGTCTGACCCTGGTGCGAAGCCAGGCCACCGCCATGCGCCGCGCCATGACTGACGTTGCAGCCTTCGCCGAAACCGGGATGTTCGCGGGCCGCTACCCCGGAAACATCATTCTCGCCGGAACGCAGACACCCTGGCCCGAGGCCTGGACAGCCGAACTGACGGCACGCGGCCCCCATCCGGCGAAGGTTCTGGCCGGCGTGGACCTCGATGGGCTCGCTGGCTGAATCTCAGTCCTCCGGAAGCACTGAAGGCTCCGCGAACCAGAGCCGGGTTTCGCCATATTTCTTCTCGGCAAACCGTTCCAGTCGGGCCGGCCAGGCGGGCTCCGGCGAACGTGAGGACCGCTCCACCACCACCACGGCTGCCGGAGCCAGATGATCCGCGAGTTTGCCCAGCACGTCTGCCAGGGCAGGCTCGTCCAGCGGATACGGCGGGTCCAGGAACACGAGGTCCCAACTGGCCGCCTCCGCCCTGCGCTCCAGAAAAGACTCCACTTTGGACCGGTGGACCGTCACGGTCTTCCGGCCCAGCACATCGTTGATGAGGTCGGCGTTGCGTTGGCACACGGAACTGGCCTTGGCATCGAATTCCACGAGGTCAACGGCATCGGCGCCCCTGCTGCCGCTCTCCACCCCCAACGATCCGGACCCTGCGTACAGGTCCAGGACCCGGGCGCCGGCAATGATCCCGAAGGCGTCCAGCCGGGAGAACAGGGCTTCCTTGACGCGGTCGGTGGTGGGCCTGGTGAGGGAGCCGGGCACGCTCACCAGCGGGGTCCCGCCTGCGGCGCCCGCGATGATGCGGCTCATGGCCGCCTCCTATCCGCGCTCAAGGAACGCCTCCTTCTCAGGGTTCAAGTACTCGTCAATGGCCTCCGCCAGCCGCGGATGCCGCGCCAGGGCCGGGTCCGAGCCCACGACTTCCTGGGCGTCCTGGCGCGCCTGCGCAATGATGTCCTCGTGCTCCAGGACGCGCAGCAGTTTCAGGGTGGAGCGGCCGCCGGACTGCGACGCGCCCAGGATGTCGCCCTCGCGCCGCAGCAACAGGTCCTCCTGCGACAGCTCAAAGCCGTCGGTGGTGGCAGCCACGGCGTCCAGCCGGCGTCGGCTCGGGTGCCCGCGTTCCAGACTGGTGACCAGCAGGCACGTTCCGGGAAGCCCGCCACGGCCCACGCGGCCACGCAGCTGGTGCAGCTGTGAAATGCCGAAGCGGTCGGCGTCGAGGATGACCATCAAGGTTGCGTTGAGGACATCGACGCCCACCTCGATGATGGTGGTGGAGACCAGGAGCTTGGTCCGGTTGGCCGTGAAATCGGCCATCGCGGCGGACTTCACTGCAGGGTCCTGGCGGCCGTGCAGCGGCGCCAGCGGCACACCGGCGAGGGCCGGCTCCTGCTGGAGGTGTTCGACGACGGCGGTCACCGACGCGAGCTCCCGTGCGGCGCCGTCGCTTTCAAGGTCAGCCGCGGACGGTTCCGCTTCTCCCGGACTGAAGTCGCCGTCGTCGTCCGTTCCGATCCGGGGGCACACCACGAAGACCTGGTGCCCCGCGTCGATCTCCTCGCGCGAACGGGACCAGATGCGGCCCGCCCAGCCGGGGTTTTCGGCGAGGCCCACCACGTGGGTGGAAATCGGTGCCCGGCCTGCCGGCAGCTCGTCCAGGATTGAGGTTTCGAGGTCGCCGAAAACCGTCATGGCCACGGTCCGGGGAATGGGCGTTGCCGTCATGACCAGCAGGTGCGGCGGCTTCCTGGCCTTTGACCTGAGAACATCGCGCTGCTCCACGCCGAACCGGTGCTGCTCGTCCACCACGATCAGGCCAAGGTCGTAGAACGCGACGTTGTCGCTGAGCAGCGCGTGCGTGCCGATGACGATCCCGGCCGTGCCGGACGCGGCGTCGAGCATGGCCCGTTTGCGGGCGGCAGCCGGCATGGAGCCCGTGAGCAGGGTGACTTGCACGGCCCCCTCGGCGAGGCTGCCCAGCAGCCCGTCCGGGGAAAGCATGGGGTCCCGGGACAGGGACCCGAGGGTGCGGCGGATGGATTCGAAGTGCTGGGCGGCGAGGACCTCGGTGGGCGCCAGAAGCGCTGCCTGCCCGCCGGCATCCACCACCTGCAGCATGGCCCGCAGCGCGACGACGGTTTTGCCCGAGCCGACCTCGCCCTGCAGCAGCCGGTTCATGGGGCTGTCCTGGGCAAGTTCGGCGGCCAGCGTTTTTCCGACGGCGGTCTGCCCGTCGGTGAGCGTGAAGGGAAGCTGCTTGTCGAACGCCGCCAACAGCCCGTCGGCAGCAGGGCGCCGGGCGGTGGCCTCCTCGGCCGCAAGCCGGGCACGGCGCCGGGCCAGCGCCGCCTGCAGGACCAGCGCCTCCTGGTAGCGCAAACGGTCCTGGGCCTGCTGCCAGTCAGCGTGGGATTCCGGCTTGTGGATGAGCCGGTAGGCATCGGCGACCGGCAGGAAATTCTCCCGCGCGGCCACCGATTCCGGCAGCGGATCCGGCAACGCGTCCAGGTCCAGGGTCTCCAGGAGGGTAGCGATGACTTTCTGGATCGACCAGCTGGTGAGCTTGGCGGTGGCCGCATACACCGGAATGGGCATGGCGGCCAGCTTTTCGGGGTCCATGGCCGGCATGTCCGGGTCCTCGTCCAGGAGGTAGAAGTCCGGATTGGTCAGCCCCAGGGACGGACCGTACCGGGTCACTTTGCCGGAGAACATCACACGCCGGCCGGGCAGGAGTTCGGCCCGTGCCCGGAAACCGTTGAAGAACGTGATCTTGAGCGTGCCGTGCCCGCTGCCGGGTCCCACAACGGAGAGGCGTGGCCGGCCGTGGGATGCGGCGTCGTCGGTGATCACGACGTCGGTAATGGAACCGCGGCGGGTATGCATCTTGCGGGTGCTGTTGGAAAGCACCCGCGCAATGAGGGTGACTTCCTCGTCCAGAGGGACTTCGCTGATGGGCGTCAGCTCGCCGCGGTTCAGGTAACGGCGGGGAAAGTAGTTCAGCAGCCCGCCGACGGTGGTCAGCCCAAGGTTCTTCTCGATGACTGCCGCGGAACGCTTCCCGATGCGGCGTTCGAGGGCGAGGTCCAGCTCAGCGTTCATGCCCACTGGAGTTCACGGGAGCTGGTTCGGGATCGCGGGCCAGGGCAAGTTCGCTGACCGAAATGTCGCTGGGTTCGCCGAGGGAACGGATGAGGGCCACCGCGGGTGCGGCGTCAGGGACATGGACGTGGACCCGCCAACGGTAGCTGCCTTCAGCATCGGCCATGCTGTCCACCTGGCTCATGATGACGGACTCGCCGATCTCGTCCAGCCGCTGGCGCAGCGTGGCTGCGCTGAGGGGCGACAGGCTGATGGTGCACATGACCTCAACGCCGTCGTCATCCGGCATGTCAGTGTGGATGTGGGGATCCTGGACGTCATAGCCGTGCAGTCCGTCGAAGAGTTCGCCCTGCAGTTCTTCGCCCAGGATCGCCGAGCGGAGGCAATCCAGGATGAGCAGCATGCCGACGCCGCCGGCATCGACAACATGCGCGGCTTCGAGGGCGGCCAGTTGGTTCTCGGTGCTCACAACTGCATCCAGCGCTCCGCTGACGGCAGCATCGAGGGCCACGCACAGGGCGTGGTTGCTGTCATCTCCGGCGTGTCCGGCGTCCACGGCAGCGGCCGCACGGGCCGCGGCTTCCATCACCGAAAGCATGGTGCCCGGTACTGGATCGCTCAACGCGGACCAGGCACGGATCTGGGCGCGGTTCAGCGCGGCGGCCAGGAGAGCGGACGTCAGGCGGGTGTGACCGGCCAGGGGCTCCGCCGCGGCGCAGAGAAAAACCGAGAAAAGGGTTCCGGAGTTACCGCGGGCCTGCTCCATCGCGGCCCGGCCGGCGTGGGCAAGCACTGCCCCGACATCCACCTGGCAGGCTTCGGACAGGCCTGCCACGGAAGGGTCCGCCGGGCGGCGGTGCACGGCACGTGCGGCCGCCCGGACCGTGAGGTAGAGGTTGGTGCCGGTGTCACCATCCGCCACGGGGAAGATGTTGATGGCATTGAGGCGGTCACTGTGGTTGGCGACCGTGGTTTCGGCCTTGTCCAACCACCGCTTCATCGCTTGCGCGTTGGCGGCAACCTTAGTCTGCAAAGTGATCCCATCCCCCGGTGCCAACGGCGTGGCCCGCAATTGTGACGCCCGGACCAGTGGTGCTTCCCGGGGCTTGTACTGAGCCTATCGCAGTGAATCCGGGAGGCAGCCGAACGCCAGGAGGGAATGTGGCCAGCAGCCCGTGGTCCTCTCCCCCGCCCAGCACCCAGGCCATGGGGTCCGCTGCCAGGAGGTCCGACGCCGGTCGCAGGGCTTCCGCGAGGGGTTTCAGTGCTGCGGGGTCAAGGTCAAGAACAACGCCGCTGGCGGCGGCGAGGCGACCGCCGTCGCGCACCAGGCCGTCAGAGATATCCAGCATCGCCGTGGCGCCGGCGGCCCTGGCCAGCGGCCCGGCGGACAGGGGCGGCCGTGGCCTGCACTGCAATTCCACGAGCGCCCGCTGCGCCGGTGTAAGGGACTGCACGGAGGTCTCCGATTCCAGGAGCGCAAGCCCGGCTGCGGCCCGGCCCGCCGTCCCGGCCAACGCCACCACGTCGCCGGAACGGGCACCGGATCGCAGGACCGCCATTCCGCCGGAGAGGGTGCCCAGCACGGCCACCGTGACGGAGATTTCCCTGCCGCGCCCTAAGTCGCCCCCTGCCACTGAGCAGTGTGAGGCCCCAAGTTCGCGGATGGCCGCAGTCAGGCCGTCAGCCAGGTCCACCACCCAGCTGACAGGAATTTCCGGCGGCAAGGTCAGGCTGACCACCAGCGACGTAGCCGCGCCGCCCATGGCGTTGATATCGCTGAGGTTCTGGGCCGCCGCCTTCCACCCGACATCGAAGCCGGTGGTGCGGTACCCGCTGGGCCACTCGGGGCGGAAGTCCTGGTCCTGGGTCTGGGTGTCAATGGAGATCAGGGTCCGGCCGTCCGGAGCGGAGACGATGGCGGCGTCGTCTCCCGGGCCAAGCAAAGTTGCCGAACCGTGCGAGCCGCCCATGTCCAGCCGCGGAAAGATCCGGGCCAGCACTTCGGCTTCGGACAGCCCGGCCACAGTCAGCGTTTCTTCAGTCAACGGAATTTCAGGCACGCCCCTACGCTACAGCGGTGGACTGACATTGCTGAGACTTTGCGTGCCGGGGTCAGCCGTGGGTGGGTTCGCCGGTGATGCGGTGGTCGGCGTGATTGATGGTTTCGCGGATAAGCCGGACGAGGTGCCCGTCGCGGAGGGAGTAGATGACGTGTCTGCCGTCCTTGCGGGTGTCCACGAGGCCGCTGAGGCGCAGTTTGGCAAGATGCTGGCTGGCCACGGTCCGGGGCACCCCTGCCGCCGCGGTGAGTTCGGTGACGGTCTTTGGCCCGTCGGCGAGTTGCCATAGCAGGTGAAGGCGGGTCGGTTCCGCAAGCATTCGAAGCGTCGCCGCAGCCGTTTCCAGCAGTTCCGGACCCGGCGTGACCGGGTGGACCAATGAAGGTCTGTCAGGAGCGGGGACGGCTGGGCTGTCCGGTCGAGTGCTCAACATTGTGCTCCTTCTCCGCCGGTTCCTGCGATCCTCCGGCGTCATGCCGTGGCCAGGACAGGAATGCACCTGCGCTTCCTATCATCGCAATAATTGTCAGCGCCAGCGCCGCAAAGCCCAAACCGGCCACGGCCCCGACCCACCCGGCCAGCGGATACGTCAGGATGTACCAGGCATGCGAAAGGGCGAACTGGGCCGTGAACACGTACGGGCGGGTCTCCTCCGTGGACGCGTCCCGCAGCAGCCGCGAGGACGGCGTGAGGATGGTCGAATTCGCCGCGCCGAGAAGGAACCACAGGCCCAGCAGCAGCCACCAGCCTGGGCCGGGGACACCAAACAGCGTCAGGGCCGCCGCGCCGGCCAGGACCAGTGGGATGACCGCGGCGCCGGTGAGCATCAGCGCCCGGTCCCCGAACCGGGCCAGGACCATCGGCGCGGTCAGGGCCACGATCATGGAACCGACACCGAAGCACGCCAGCGCCAGGGCCAGATCGGTGTCGGGACGGTGCAGGACATCCCGGACGTAGACCACGGTGTTGACCAGCACCAACGCGGTCGGGGCCGCGACCACAAGGTTCAGCGCCAGCAGCGACCTCAGGCGCCGGTTCCGCCAGAAGATTCTCGTCCCCAAAGTTGTCCGGTGCCACAGTGACGTCTGCGGACCTGTGGCCGCCTGGCCCCGCGGCAGGACTGTGATGGAGACCATGAACGCGGAGAACAGGAACCCGCCAACGGTGCCGAGGAACAGGTTGTTGTAGCTGAGCACCGTCAGCAGCAGCGCGGCCGCCGCCGGGCTGACCAGCGCTTCCATGTCATACGCCAGACGGGACAGGGACAGCGCCCGCGTGTAGTCCTTCTCTGCGGTCAGGACGGTGGGGATCAACGACTGGAAGGCCGGGGTGAACGCTGCGGATGCACTCTGCAGCAGGAAGATCACCACATAGATCTGCCACGCGTCGGTGATAAAGGGCAGGCACAGAGCCATGGCGGCCCGGACGAGGTCCGCGCCGATCAGCACCCGCTTCTTCGGCCACCGCGCCACCAGGGCATTGATCACCGGTGCGAGGCCCACGTAGGCCAGCATCTTGATCGTCAGCGCCGTGCCCAGCACCGCGCCGGCGTTGCTGCCGGCCAAGTCATACGCCAGCAAACCCAGAGCCACGGTCAGCAGCCCCGTGCCGATCAGCGCCACGATCTGCGCGGCGAACAACCTCCGGTACGTCACGTTCCGCAAAACTGACAACATGGCCCACCCCATCAAGTGCATATGTGCATGACTATGCACCCATAATAGGCTGCGGTATCCGTAACGCGCCATTTGTACAGAATCCGCACCGGAGGTTGCCGATGCCCGTGGCACCATCCGGCGACCGCCGGCCAGGCTGACGTCCGGCTCCACACCGCGGCGACGCTAGGCTAGATGGATGCGCCATCCCCGTTTTGCCCTGCCTGTCCGCGTGCCCGGAATCCTGCTGACCGCAACTCTCACTGGAGCCGTTCTGTCGGCCTGCGCCCCCGCCGTGGATGTCACCGCCGCCGGCGACGCGGCGAACCCGGCCTGCGCACCCATGATGGTGGCACTCCCGGACGCCATCGGCGATGCTGCGCTGCGGAAAACCAACAGCCAGGCCACCGCGGCGTGGGGGGACCCGTCGCAGGTGATCCTCCGCTGCGGCGTCAACGTTCCGGGCCCGACGACGGACCGGTGCGTGAGTGTCAACGGCATCGACTGGGTCATCAAAGAGGGCAACCCCGTCTGGACGCTCACTACTTTCGGCCGCGAACCTGCCACGGAAATCCTGCTGGATCCGGACAAGATCAGCTCCGCGACGGTCCTGGCTGATCTTTCCGCGGCGGCCGCAAAGGTCCCGGCCAGCCGGAACTGCGTCGGTCAGGAAGAATTGCAGAACCTGCCGTCCAGCAAGTAGGTCTCGACAGGCTCGACCACCGGGGCACACGCTCGACCACCGGGGCACAGGCTCGACCACCGGGGTTTTGACAGGCTCAACCACCGTTTAGCGCAGGCCGGTCTTCCGGTTCAATGCCAGGTAGATCAGCTCATCGATCAGGTCCGCATAGCCCAGGCCTGATGCTGCCCACATCTGCGGGTACATGCTCTTGGGCGTAAACCCCGGCATGGTGTTGATCTCGTTGATGATCAGTTCGCCGTCGTTTGTATAGAAGAAGTCCACGCGGCTGAGGCCTTCGGCGCCCACAGCGTCAAAGGCGGCTGCCGCGAGTTCACGGACACGCACGATGGCGTCTTCGGGAAGGTCTGCGGGACAGCTCAGCGCTGCGGCGTCGTCCTCAACATACTTCGCGTTGAAATCGTAGAATTCATGGGTTCCGGCCGCGACAGAAATTTCACCGGGCATGGAGGTCCGCGGGGAATCGGTTCCGCGGCCTTCCAGGACGGCACACTCAATTTCACGCCCCACGATGCCGGCCTCGATGACCAGCTTGAGGTCGTGGCGGCGGGCTTCCTCGACGGCGGCATCAAGTTCCTTGAGCGAGTCCACTTTGGAGATCCCCATGGACGAACCCGCCCGCGCCGGCTTAACGAACACCGGGAAGCCGAGCCGGTCCACCTGCTTGCGGACGGACTCCGCGTCCTTGACCCACTGCCGGTCCGTAACAGCAATGTACGGCCCCACGTGCAGGCCGGCGGCCTCGAAAACAACCTTCATGTAGTGCTTGTCCATGCCCACAGCCGACGCGAGCACTCCGGCGCCGACGTAGCGGGTGTCGGACAGTTCCAGGAGCCCCTGGATGGTGCCGTCCTCGCCAAAGGGCCCGTGGAGCAGCGGGAACACCACGTCCACTGTGCCGAGTTCCTGTGGGACCTGGTTTGGTGCGGCGACGATCAGCTGGTGCTCGCCGCCGATCTCGGCCAGGGTCACGGTTTCCGACGACGGCGGGACCTCCGGCAGCGACGACGCGGACAGCGACCACTGGCCGGTGTCACCCGAGGCCAGGACCCATTGCCCGGACTTGGCGATGCCGATAGGGATGACATCGTATTTGTCTTTGTTGATGGCGCCCAGCACGCCGGCGGCGGTCACGCAGCTCACGGCATGTTCGCTGGACCGGCCACCAAAAAGCACCGCGACGCGGGGTTTGGCCCGGGGGGCCGGGTCCGCTGCGGTCAGGTTTTCGTCGGACATCGTCAGTAATCGCCTTCGGGTTTGAGGTCCCGGGCCAGCAGCAGCGGCCCCAGTTGGTCAACGGACAGTTTGCCGGCCAGGACGGCGACGACAGCAGCGGTAATGGGCATGTCGACGCCCAGTTTCCCCGCAAGCTCATGCACGGCCTGGCCCGATTTTATGCCTTCGGCAGTTTGGGTCATCTGCTGGGCCAGCTGCTCAAGCGTGAGCCCCTGGCCCAGCATCCGTCCGGCTGTATGGTTTCGCGACAACGGCGAGGAGCACGTTGCCACAAGGTCCCCCAGGCCGGCCAGCCCGGCCATGGTCCGGGCCTCGCCACCGAGGGCAAGGGCGAGCCTGGAGGTTTCGGCCAGGCCCCGGGTGATCACGGAGGCCTTGGTGTTGTCCCCCATCTGTTTGCCCTCGCAGATGCCCACGGCCAGCGCGATGACGTTCTTGACGATACCGCCGATCTCGACGCCCACGACGTCCGCGGTGGTGTAGGGGCGGAAGTACGGGGCGGTGCAGCTCCGTGCGATCCAGCCCGCGGCCCCTGCGTCGGCGCAGGCCACGACTGAGGCCGTCGGTTCCTCGCGGGCAATCTCCATGGCCAGGTTGGGACCGGAAACCACAGCGATGCGGTCCGCGGGAATCCCCAGCTCGTCGCTGATGACCTCGCTCATGCGGGCGTCCGTCCCGAGCTCCAGGCCCTTCATGAGGGACACCACAACAGCGCCTGCGGCGATATATGGCTTCCATTCGCGGAGCTGGAGGCGCAGCGACTGCGCGGGTACCGCCAGGACCACGAGGTCCGCGCCCGCGAGCACATCACGCACGTCCGTGGACGCCGTGATGCTGGGCGGCAGCTCGGTGTCCTTCAGATACTGGACGTTGCGGTGGGAGCTGTTGATCTGCTCCACCACTTCGCTGCGGCGCCCCCAGATCCGGATGCTGCGCTGTTCCCCCGCTGCGCCGGCTGCATCAGCGAGGATCTTGGCGAACGTGGTTCCCCACGAACCGGCACCCAGGACGGCCACAGACCGGGCGGAACCCGGCCGGCTCCCGTCAGGCATCATGTGGCATCCGCCGCGTCGTCAGGCTTTCCCCGCTCGACGAAGCGCCCGTGTGTGGCCTGGTTGTGCTTGGAAGGGTCCCAGCGTTCAGCGGGAGGCTCCTCGCCGCGGATGCCGGCCAGCAGTTCGGTCACGGCGTCCATGATGGCCCCAGTGGCCGCGGTAAGCGTCGCCTTGTCCAGGGGCAGGCCGGTGTACGGACTCAGGTCAACAGGCTTGCCCACCATGACCCGGGACGTCTTGCGCGGGAAAAGGTGGAACCGCTTGGCGTAGCGCGGGAACACTTCATGAGCGCCCCAGTGCGCAATCGGAACCACAGGAATACCCGCTTCCAAGGCGAGGCGGGCAGCGCCGGTGTGGCCCTTCATCGGCCACAGGCCGGGATCGCGGGTAAGCGTGCCTTCGGGGTAGATGATGATGGCACCGCCGTCAGCCACGATCTCCTGGGCGAGCTGCAGCGAGCGGTTCGCCCCCGCCGTCGAACGTTCCACCGGGATCTGCCGCGTGGCCCGCAGGACCGCGCCCACGACCGGAACCCTGAACAGCCCGGCCTTGGCCAGGAAGTGCGGAGCGCGTTTCTGGTTGTACAGCAGGTGGCCCACGATAAGGGGATCAATTTCCGTGCAATGGTTGGGTGCGGCAATGAATCCGCCGGCGGGGAGGTTCTCCAGTCCTTCCCACTTCTTGTTCATCATTGCGTTAAGCAGGGTGCGCACTATGGCTGCGACCACAACGAATGTGGCCTGGCTCTTGGCCGTTTCCTTCACGTGCCCACCGCTACTTTGTCAGGGTGACGTCGAAATCGGCGCCGAGGCCGTCCAGCTTTTCGGTGAACCGCTCATAGCCGCGGTTGATGACGTCGATCCCGGTCACGCGGGAGGTACCGGAAGCGGCAAGGGCAGCGATCAGGTGGCTGAAGCCGCCACGGAGGTCCGGGACGTCGATATCGGCGCCCTTGAGCTGGGTAGGTCCGGAGATGACGGCCGAGTGGAGGAAGTTGCGCTGGCCGAAGCGGCACGGCACGCTGCCCAGGCACTCCCGGTGCACCTGGATGCTGGCGCCCATCCGGATGAGCGCATCGGTGAAGCCGAACCTGTTTTCGTAGACGGTCTCGTGGACGATCGAGACGCCTTCGGCCTGGGTCAGGGCCACCACCAGCGGCTGCTGCCAGTCGGTCATGAAGCCGGGGTGGACGTCCGTTTCCAGGACCAGCGGGTTGAGCTTGCCACCGCGGTGGTAGAAGCGGATGCCGTCCTCGCCGATGTCCATGCCGCCGCCTACCTTGCGGTAGGTGTTCAGGAACGTCATCATGTCCCGCTGTGAGGCGCCTTCGACGAAGATGTCACCCCGGGTTACGAGGGCCGCAGAAGCCCACGACGCCGATTCGTTGCGGTCCGAGAGGGCCCGGTGGTTATAGCCGCCCAGATCCCGGACGCCTTCAATGCGGATGGTCCGGTCGGTCTGGACGCTGATGATGGCGCCCATCTTCTGCAGCACGGCAATGAGGTCGATGATCTCCGGCTCAGTGGCGGCGCCGGAAAGCTCGGTGATCCCTTCGGCGCGCGTGGCACTGAGAAGCACCTGCTCCGTGGCACCCACCGAGGGATAGGGCAGATCGATCTTGGCCCCGTGGAGGCCCTTGGGGGCCGAGATGTGGATACCGCCCGGGCGCTTTTCCACGACGGCACCGAACTGGCGGAGTACGTTGAGGTGGTAGTCAATCGGCCGGTCACCGATCTTGCAGCCGCCAAGGTCCGGAATGAAGGCCTCACCGATCGCGTGGATCAGGGGTCCGCAGAGCAGGATGGGGATCCGCGAATCGCCGGCGTGGGCGTCGATCGCGGTGCTCGGGGCGGTCTTGGCCGCCTTCGGATCCAGGGTGAGGTCACCGTTGACGGGATCCTTGACCACGGTTACTCCGTGCAGCTGCAGGAGCGAGGTGACAACCTCCACATCCTTGATCTCCGGAACGTTCCGCAACACCGACGGTTCGTTGCCCAGCAATGCTGCCACCATTGCCTTGGGAACAAGGTTTTTGGCCCCCCGGACGCTGACGCGGCCTGTAAGCGGGACTCCGCCGCGGATTGTCAGAACACTACTCATATATCGGTTTCCTTACGATTGCTCGCCCCAAAATCCTTGCAAAGGCTCCAGCTAAGCATAGGAGGTTGCGTTACCGAACCGAAATACGGGCGCCCCAAGCGTGCGGCGCGGCGCCGCGCAGGCGGCGCCGTCCGGGGCGGGAAAGTCCGGGCTCCGGCTCAGGAAAGGCGGGCCGGGAGCGTCGTGGGTTTGAAGGCAGGCCGCGTTGCCTCGTAGGCGGTGATGTCCTCTTCGTGCTGGAGGGTCAGGCCGATGTCGTCCAGGCCTTCCAGGAGGCGCCAGCGCGTGTAGTCGTCGATTTCAAAGGGCGCCACGATGCTTCCGCAGCTGACCGTCTTGGACGGCAGGTCAACGGTGACTTCGGTGCCCGGGGCGTTTTCCAGTTCCTTCCAGATGAGCTCGATATCGTCCTGGGCGAGCTCGGCGGCGAGCAGCCCCTGCTTGCCGGAGTTGCCGCGGAAGATATCAGCGAAACGGGAAGACAGGACGGTCTTGAAGCCGTAGTCCTTCAGAGCCCAGACGGCGTGCTCGCGGGACGAACCGGTACCAAAGTCCGGACCGGCCACCAGGACGGAGCCGGCGTTGAATGGCGCCTGGTTCAGGATGAAGGACGGGTCCTTGCGCCAGGCGGAGAACAGTGCGTCCTCGAAGCCGGTGCGGGTGATCCGCTTGAGGTAGACCGCGGGGATGATCTGGTCCGTGTCAACGTTGCTCTGGCGCAGCGGGACGCCGATGCCGGTGTGGGTGGTGAACTTTTCCATGGCGGTCTCCTAGGCTGCGTCGGTTACGGATTTGGTGTCGACAGGCTCAACCACCGGGTCAGGATCGAGGTCCGACGGCGAACTCAGGGTGCCGCGGATGGCTGTGGCTGCTGCCACCACCGGCGAGACCAGGTGGGTGCGGCCACCCTTGCCCTGACGGCCCTCGAAGTTGCGGTT
>DIZT01000159.1:19269-29230 GCA_002427975.1 Micrococcaceae bacterium UBA6021
CCCAGGCACATCGAGCAGCCGGCGAAGCGCCACTCGGCGCCGAAGTCCTTAAAGACCTTGTCCAGGCCCTCGGCCTCGGCTTCCAGCCGCACGCGGGCCGAACCGGGTACCACCAGCATCCGGATGTTGGGGTCCTTCCGGCGGCCGCGGAGGACATCCGCGGCGGCACGGAGGTCCTCCATGCGCGAGTTGGTGCAGGAGCCCAGGAAGACCGTGTCCACCCGGATGTCCTTCATCGGTGTGCCGGCTTCGAGTCCCATGTACTGCAGGGCCCGTTCGGCGGCAGCCTTGGCGTTTTCGTCGCCGAAGTCCTCCGGGGACGGCACCTTCGCGGACAGCGAAACGCCCTGGCCGGGGTTGGTCCCCCAGGTGACGAACGGCTCCAGCGTGTCGGCGTCCAGGTCCACCTCGACGTCGAACGTCGCGTCGTCGTCGGTCCTCAGGGTGTTCCAGTACTCGAGCGCGGCATCCCAATCCGTGCCCTGCGGCGCGTGCGGGCGGCCAAACATGTAGTCATACGTGGTTTGGTCCGGGGCCACCAGGCCGGCACGGGCACCGGCTTCGATGGACATGTTGCAGATGGTCATCCGGGCTTCCATGGACAGCGCGCGGATGGCGGAGCCACGGTATTCCAGGACGTAGCCCTGGCCGCCGCCGGTGCCGATCTTGGCAATCACGGCCAGGATGATGTCCTTGGCGGTGACGCCTGGGCGCAGGGTGCCTTCGACGTTGATGGCCATGGTCTTGAACGGCTTCAGTGACAGCGTCTGGGTGGCCATGACGTGCTCCACCTCGGACGTCCCGATGCCCATGGCCAGGGCACCGAACGCGCCGTGCGTGGACGTGTGGGAGTCACCGCAGACAACGGTCATGCCAGGCTGGGTCAGGCCAAGCTGCGGGCCGACGACATGCACGATGCCCTGCTCCGCGTCGCCGAGCGAGTGCAGGCGGACGCCGAACTCCGCGCAGTTGTTGCGCAGCGTCTGGATCTGCGTGCGGCTGGTGAGATCGGCAATGGGCTTGTCGATGTCCAGCGTGGGGGTGTTGTGGTCCTCCGTGGCGATGGTGAGGTCCGGGCGGCGCAGCTTGCGGCCGGCCAGGCGCAGTCCCTCAAATGCCTGGGGTGACGTCACCTCATGAACGAGGTGGAGGTCAATGAAGAGGAGGTCGGGCTGGGCGTTGGCTCCTTCGCCGTCGCCTTTGCGCACCACGTGTGCGTCCCAGACTTTCTCGGCCAGTGTCTTTGCCACGGCCATCTCCCTTCACTGCTGTTTGGCTGTTTGGTTCCACTGAACCAGCAGGGCTGTGAAATATGCCAGCCCAAAGATTTGCATCTCAGATAATGAGACGGCAATATCATTACATGGACAATTCTAGTGGAGTCGGTGTCATTGATAAAGCGGCCCATGTGCTTGACGCACTGGAGGCCGGACCCACCACCCTGGCACAGTTGGTGGCCGCCACAGGGCTTGCCCGGCCCACTGTCCACCGGATTGCCCTGGCCCTGATCCACCACCGCCTGGTGAGCCGCGACATCCAGGGCCGGTTTGTCCTCGGCAGCCGCCTTGTGGAGCTTGCCTCCGCCGCCGGCGAGGACCGGCTCATTGCCTCCGCCGGGCCCGTCCTGATGCAGCTGCGTGACGCCACGGGGGAAAGTTCCCAGATCTTCCGCCGCCAGGGCGAATGGCGTATTTGCGTCGCCTCCGCGGAACGCCCCATCGGCCTGCGGGACACCATCCCCGTGGGCACCAAGCTGTCCATGAAGGCCGGCTCCGCCGCGCAGGTGCTGCTCGCCTGGGAAGACCACGACCGGCTTCTTGAGGGCCTGCAGTCCGCCCGTTTCACGCCTACCGTGTTGGCAGGCGTACGACGGCGGGGCTGGGGCCAGAGCCTCGGCGAACGCGAGCCCGGGGTCGCCTCAGTCTCAGCACCGGTTCGGGGACCGTCCGGACGCGTCATCGCCGCCGTCTCAATCTCCGGCCCGATCGAGCGGCTCACCCGCCAGCCGGGCCGCCTGCACGCCGAGGTGGTCTGCAACGCCGGACGCCTCCTCACCGAGGCCCTGCGCAAGGGCAACGACTGATACCCCGCGTCCGCCCGGGTTTGGCTGCACACAGCTAGGCTGTCGACATGAACAGCTACGCAGTCTTCCTCCGCGGGATCAACGTGGGCGGGATCAACATCAAGATGGCCGATCTTAAGGACGCGCTTGCGTCTTCCGGGTTCGCCGGGGTCCGGACACTGCTGGCCAGCGGCAATGTGGTGCTTGCCAGCGACCAGGATCCTGCTGCGGTCAAGCGGACGTTAGAAAAATGCCTGCGTGAGGCGTTCGGTTACGACGCCTGGGTGGTTGTCCTGACGGCACAGCGGGTCTCCGAACTCGTGGCGGCCTGCCCCTATCCGGCGGACGACAAGGCAACACACACGTACATCACGCTGGCCTCAGACACCGCCATGCTTGATGAGCTGGACGCGGCCGGCGCAGCCCTTGAAGGTACGGAACAGAAACGACTCGGTCCGGAGGCGCTGGCATGGTTGGCTCCGGCCGGCGGGACGCTGGACAGCCCCTTCAGCAAGATCTCGTCCAAGGCAAAGTTCAAGGCAACCACAACCACCCGGAACCTGCGGACGCTGATCAAGGTCAGGGACGCCGCAGCCGCCTTGGCGTAGCTGTCTTACTTTCCGCCCGCGGCCTTCAGCGCCGCATTAAAGGACGCGAGCCTGCTGACTTCAACGTCCACCGGTTCCACTACGAAGTCACGGGCAACCTCGCCCACGGCCGCCCTCAGGCGTTTCCTGGCCCGGGCTGCACGCGCCCTCGCGGCCCCGGCGCCGATGAACTTGCCGGTGAGCGCCAGGAAGATGCCCAGCACCACCCCGCCGGCGATCATCACAGTTGGGATGGGCCAGCCTTCCACCTTCGGAACCTCAGGGACGGGCATCTGGAGGTACGCGAGCCCTGCCAGCACGCCAAGCCAGCCCAGGCCGCCCAGGACTGTCAGCAGCGCGAGCCACTGGACCACGTTGAACACTCCCCACCACCATGACTTCCGGGACGCCATCAGGTCTGTGCCGGCGATGGCCTGATCCAAGGCATCCGGCAAGGCTTCCCGCCCTTCCCGGGCAGCTCCCCGGATCACCGCACGCCACGGTCCGGGTGCGCCAGCACTCGCCGCGTCCGCAAACTCACGGACAGCAGCATCGGTCCGGGCACGCTCCGGGGCGCCCGCGGCCGGGAGCGATGTCCGGTTAAGTTGGGACGGAGACGAACTTCTCAGATTGAGCCGGCGGAGCGGATCGGGCCGGAACCGCACCAGCCAACGCGTCGCCGGCCACCCCGTGCGGCGCGTCGACTCGATGCGGTAGGACCGGGCAACTGCGTCGACCACCACGGGCACATTGGCAGCGGCCGCCAGTTCATCGGTGAGCCGGGATCTTGACGCCGGCCTGACACCGGCGGCTTCCCCGACTCCTGCGGCTTCCCGGAGCTGCCCGGAGGCCCGCGAAACGTCCGCGGCCAGCCGCTGCGAAATCGCCTGGCGCTGCACCACCACGCTTCGGATGGCGCTCCGGACCTTGTCAACACCGGTGCCCTTCACGGCGGATACTCCCAGGACCTGAACCTTGGCCAGCCCCTCGCGGGCAAGGATCCCTTTGAGCGACTCGAGCACAGGTTGCACGTCCCGTTCGGGTAACCGGTCCACCTGGTTGAGGACCACCAGGGTCACAGCTGCATGCGCGGCCAGGGGCGCCAGGAAATCGTTGTGGACTGCCGCGTCGGCGTACTTTTGCGGATCCAGGACCCAGACCAGGACGTCAACCAGGCCAACCATGCGCTCCACGATCTCGCGGTTCGCGGCCCTGGTGGAATCGAAGTCCGGCAGGTCCAGCAGGATCAGCCCTGTACCCTCGTCCGCGAAGCCGGCCACGGGTTCCGCATGGTGGCGGTTGCGCACCTGAAGCCAGTCCAGCAACGGCTCACTGCCGTCCGCTCCCCAGACACCTGCCAACGGTTCCGACGTGGTGGGCCGGCGGGCGGCCGCCGTCGCGATTTCAGCGGCGCTGACCGCATTGAAAAGCGACGATTTTCCGCTGCCGGTGGCACCGAAGAAACCAACAACGGTGTGGTCAGCCGACAGCGACCGCCGGGAGCTTGCGCGTTCGAGGAGCCGGAACACCTCCTCGAGGGCGGCATCCGGCAGGACGCCTTCGGCAAGTTCGCGGGCAGCATTGAGCGCTTCGAGTCTGCCGTCCAGCCGGGACGCTTCACGGGCTATGCTGTGGCGGCTCATGCCTTGTCCGCCAGCCGGGCAAGGGCAGCGGCGTGGCCGGTCAGGATCCGGCCGGTATCTGTGCCGCCCGCTGGCAGGCGTTGGAGGAACTTCTGCTGCTCCGCTTGCAGCAGCCGCTGGCAACGGGCGTGAAGGTCATCGCGCGCCGTCTGCGCGAGCCGGCGGACCGCGTCCTCGCCGAACACTGCCTCCAGCAGTTTCTGTCCGACGACGGCGGTGCCGCCGGCCACGCCGATCTCCAGCCCGGTCAGGCCGGCGGTCATGGAAAACACCACGATCATCAGCGCAGCGCCCAGTCCGTTGATGCCGAAGGAGAGCCATCTTGCCTGGGTGCGCTTGCCCTGTCCCTCCGTGCGGATCAGTTCCATCAGGCCGGACTGCCAGGCCCTGATCTCCGCTGCCGCCCCATCGGCGAAGCCGGGACTGGTGCCGGACAGATCGTCGGTTCCCAGCAACTGGCGGCCGGCCGGGTCCGAGTGCCATCGCTGGTCAGTTTCTTCGCCGGCGTTGGCGGCTTCGTCCAGAATGACGGCCTGCAGTCCCGTTTCTATGGCCACCTCAACGCGTACGGCCGGCGTCGGCTCGCCCCGGAAGAACGCCCCCACGCGGTCCCGCAGCCGTCCAATGTTCTGTTCCAGCGCCCGGAAGAATTCCCCTGTTCCGACGAAGTCCTGCCAGCGCGCCAGTACCTCGCCGCGCAGCAGGGCGCCGTCTTTTGTGGCGTCCAGGATCCGGGTTCCGGCAGCACGGTAGGCGGCCTCGGCGTCTGCGCGGAGCGAGGATGCGGCCCGCTCCTGCCCGCGGACCGCCTGCGCCACGGCCCCGACCCGTCCGGCCATCGCCTTCACCGTCCCGTTCAGGGTCCGGCGCGCAATGTCGGACCGCCCTGCAGCGTTGGCCGCAAGGTCCTGCAGCCAGCGGCGGAGAGGCTCCACGGCGTTCGTTGGCAGCATGCCGAGCTCGTCCAGGTCCGTCTCCGGAACGATGAACAGTCCGGCGTCGCCGAGCCCTTCCTTCTGCAGCAACGCGCGGAGATCGGCGCTGACTTCGGCTTCGGCCTCCGCCGTCACCCGGTCCAGGACCACGGCCACCATGATGTCCCGCGATGACGCGTCCAGGAGCAGCTTCCACGGGACGGCGTCTGCGTAGCGGTTGGCAGTAGTCACAAAGACCCAGAGGTCGGCAGCGGCCAGCAGTTGTCCGGCGAGCCTGCGGTTGTCCTCGGAAATGGAGTCGACGTCGGGAGCGTCCAGCAGGGCGATCCCCTGCGGAACGGCCTGGTCCGCCACCAGCACGAGGGAGGAAATGGCGTCCGCGCTGGGCGTAGCGCCCGCCCGGCTGGCGGGGACGGGTTCCGTGGACACGGTGCCCCGGACCCGGTTGAGTCGGGGCAGCACACGGTGGCCTTCGAACCAGCCGGCATCGGCCGGATGGTGCAGCAGGATGGGCTGCCGGGTGGTGGGCCTGATGGCCCCGGAGCGTGTGACCGCGTGCCCCACCAGGGCGTTGACCAGCGTTGACTTGCCGGCGCCCGTGGAACCCCCGACAACGGCAAGCAGCGGTGCGTCCAGGCTGCGGTACCGCGGCAGGATGTAGTCATCCAGCTGGGCGACGGCGTTCCGGGCATCCTGGCGTGCCTGCTCGACGCCCGCAAGGGCGAGTGGAAGTGACACCGCGGAAAGATCCTCACGCACCGCCTCGAGGAGTTCGACTGCCTCTTCAGCCCCGGTTGGCAGGGTCGAATGCCCAAGTACTGGCTGGTCAGGCGCGTCGTCGGTGGTCACAACATCATCATGCCAGTTTCACCAGTCGTCTGTGTGTAGTCCGGGAGCGAACCCAACGCTGGGCTGGCCCCTCTACATAGCGGCAAGACAGCCAGGCCAACGGGGCAACCACCAGCAACGAGGCCCCGGCAAAAACCCACGGAGGCACGACCGTATGGACACCCATGGAGGCAAGGAACTGCTGCACCGGCCAGCCGTATATGTAGACGCCATAAGAAACGTCGTAGCGGGAGCCCACTGAGGCCAATGGCAGGTACAAGGAGCCCGCCAGCAGCAGAGCGCACAAGGGCAGGTGTATCAGGGAGGGGGCAAACCCGAGTCCTGCGATGGCCAACACCATGACAGCACAGACGCCAAGGGACGCGGGACTTGCGGGAACACTGTCCCGGTATAAGTAGAGCAGCGAACCCGCCAGGAAGGTAAGGACCGGAATCAACGGCCAATCGTAGGGCGTCGGCCTCGGCATCCATCCGGCGTCGACGCCGAATGCCATGGCAGAACCGACGATGAACGGGCACAGCAGCGCGATGCGGGCAAGTTCCACGCGGAAGATTCCAATCACCACGCCGACCAGCACGTAGCAAGCGATCTCCCAGAACAAGGTCCACAGGGGCCCGTTCCATAGCCGGGGATCCGGCAGGCCGTCCAATGACCCCGGGATCCCTGCCGCCGCAATACCGGGCGTGCCCGCCGAAAGATTCGTCACAAAGTAGAACAGGGCGTCCGTCACCGCATACCGCCGGCCCGTCAGACCCGCCGTGAGGGGCGCAATGATGAACGCCACTATGGCCATGCAGACGGCTAATCCAGGAAATATGCGAAGAAACCTGGCCAGGGAGTAGCTCGCCGCCGACCTGGAGTGTACGCGGCTCCGGGTGATCAGGAACCCCGAAATGCCGAAAAATCCTATAACAGCCCAGCTCCCCAGCTTTATGCCACCAGGTTGCGGTTCGTCCCCGTAACCGCCAAGCCACCATGAATGGGAGACGATGACCATTGCCGCCAGAACCAGCCGGACTGCGTTGAGGGAATTCCTGCCCTCGGCAAACTTGTACCCCAGCATGGATTTCCCCCAATGGATTGACTGGGTTCAGAGTATTGCAGGTCCTCCAACTTGACCAGAGGAGGAGCATTCCGGCCTTAACTAAAAAACGGCCCCGGGCTGATGCCCGGGACCGTTCCATTGTGACCCCAGCGGGATTCGAACCCGCGTTACCGCCGTGAGAGGGCAGCGTACTAGGCCGCTATACGATGGGGCCGCGTACTTCCAGGAAGCTTGCGCTTCCATCCGGCGCCAGGCCGGTTTGCTAAGTGAGTATTTCATACACTCAGCGCGTGTTTCAAATCGGCGGACCGGCGTGAAACCCCTGATTCGCCGCGGATTCGCTGCGACCAAACAGAGCTGGGATACCAGGACTCGAACCTAGAATGACGGTACCAGAAACCGTAGTGTTGCCAATTACACCATATCCCAATGATACTTTTGGGCCGGAGTTTCGGGCTTCAACCCGCGCTCCGTGCGCCTCAGCACGAGAAATTACTTTACCCGAGACTTTAGGCTGGCACAAATCGGCGCTGAAGGCTTAAGTACCTGACCCCTTGCCAAATCCCCCGGAATAAGTTTACTCTCGGTAAGTTACCCGAGAGTAACCACCTTCCTGCCTTTGCTGCAGGCACTTCGGAATTTCGTTTCACCTCCGGGCTGCCGCCTGGTTCAGGTGGGTGGCCGGTAGCTTTCCTGCTGCCGGCAAGCCGCCGAGAGGACTCATCCGTGACACAAAGTCGTGCCGCCGTGCCCACCCAAACCCGAACCCGAACCCGAACGCAACAGCTCACCATCGCTGTCCTGGCCCTGATGCTCATTGCGCTGCTTGGGTTTTACACCCTGGTCACGGGCAAGATCACCGACGGATCGGCCAAACTGCTGGACGGCGCGGGGCAGGCTTCGGCTGGCGCTGAGCAGCTCAAGGACGGCGCCGGCCAGCTGGCGGCCGGTGCGGGCAAGGCAGACAGCGGCGCCGGCAAGCTCTCCTCCGGCGCCGCGAAGGTCTACCTCGGAGTCAGTGAAAAGCTGGCCCCGGGCGCGGAAAGACTGGTGGCAGGTGCCGACCAGCTCGCCGTCGGAGCCGTCAAAATCGAGACTGACGTCAACAACAAACTTGCTCCCGGTGTCTACAAAGTGGACGACGGCGCCTGGAAGCTCGCCGCCGGAGCAACCCAACTCGCCGCGGCACTGACGCCTACCGCGGCCGGAAACGCCGAGAACAACCTGGCCGACGGTGCCACTGCGCTGGACGCCGGCACGGCCCAGCTGGCCTCCGGGACCGGCGACCTTGCCGCCGGGACTGCACAACTGAAGGGCTACCGCGGAGCGAACAACTCCCCCGAGGCAGGAACCGGCACCGCAGCACTCGCGCAGGCCCTGGAGCTTCTGGAGGCGGCCGCCTCAGATCCGTTGCAGGGCCTGGTGCCACTGGCCGTGGTGAAGGACAAGATCGCCAAGATCACCGCGGGCGCCCACAAGCTCGACGCCGGGGCGTCCCAGCTGCAGGCCGGCGCCGGCAGGCTCGATCAGGGAGCAGCACAATTGCACGCGGGAACAGGGCGCCTCACCGCCGGCTTCGCCACGCTCGCCGGAAAGCTGAACAGCCGCGATCCCAACAACCCCGGCGTTGTGCTCGGTACCGAACTGCTGGCCGCCGGAACGTCCCAGATCCGTACCGGCATGGACGGCGTGCCTGGCAGCGCCGAGCACCCGGGCCTCATCAAAGCCGCCGCCAAGATGACGGAGGGCAGCACACGGCTGGCGGACGGAACATTGGCACTGAATGCCGGCATCAAGGGCGATCCGGCCGATCCCGGAAATCCCGGCCTGCTGCCGGGCTCCCAGGCCCTGGCTGCCGGCGCCTCGGAGCTGGCCACAGGCAACACCCGGCTGGCTTCGGGATCGACCCAGCTGGCATCCGGCGCGGAGAAACTCGCTGACGGCAACGCCCGGATTGCCGATGGGACCGGCACCCTGCACACCAGCGCAGCCGCCATCTCGCCCACCAGCATGGTGGGTAACTCGGATACTGCCGTTGCCCTTGGCCTTGTGGCTGTGCTCGTGTTCGGATCCGTCGGGTTCTATGTGCTGCTGTGGAACAGGCGAAGGCTGCAGTCTGCTGAGTGAACGGCCGGTCAGGCCAGCAGCTGCTCCAGCGAGTTGACCTCGTGGCCGGAGAAATCCGGTGCCGGCTCCCCCACCCGGTTGAGCCAGACGCCTACCAGGCCTGCCGCCGTCGAAGCCTCAGCGTCCAGCAGCCGGTTGTCCCCCACATAAAGGGTCTCCTCCGCGGCTGTACCCAGCAGGCGGACGCCTTCGAGGTAGATGGCAGCCGCCGGCTTGGCCACCCCCACCGTGTCCGTGCCAACCAGGCGGCTGACGCGTTCCAGGCCGGCGCCGTCGAGCTTGGCCCGCTGGTAATCGTGGACGTTGTTGCTGACGGCACCGTACGGGATGCCGGCCGCGTCCAGCAGATCCAGGAGGGGCAGCACGTCCGCAAAGGCCCGCACGTAGCTGGGCTGCAGCCGGCTGTAGGCGGAGAGCCACCGGTGCGATTCTTCGCCGTCGCCAAGATCCACGCCGAAGTGCCCCAGGGCGGCGCGTCCCC
This sequence comes from Micrococcaceae bacterium UBA6021, assembly GCA_002427975.1. Lineage (GTDB taxonomy): Bacteria > Actinomycetota > Actinomycetes > Actinomycetales > Micrococcaceae > Arthrobacter. The sequence continues at coordinate 28,999 of DIZT01000159.1, forward strand.
GCAGGAGCCGCTGGTCGTTGAAGGTCAGCTCCCCCGCCAGGTACCTGTCGTAGTAGTGCGTGGTCTCGTGCGTGAAGATCCTGCCGAAACGCTCCCACCCGGTCTGGTCCAGGCCGGGCAGGAGGTGTTCGCTGACCTCGCGCAGGGCGGTGGTCATGGCGTATTCAAGATCCACCAGGGTGTCGTCGATGTCGAACAGGACGCCCCGAATGGTCCCGAAACGCGTGCTCAC
>DIZT01000159.1:29279-29686 GCA_002427975.1 Micrococcaceae bacterium UBA6021
GTCCCGAAACGCGTGCTCACGACTCCGCCAGCCGTGGTGCCTGTGCTAGGCATCAGCCGCGGAAGGTGCGGAGCCGGCTCAGGGACGAGTCCTTGCCCAGTATCACCATGGATTCGAAGAGCGGCGGAGAGATCCGGCGCCCTGAGATGGCAGTGCGTACGGGGCCGAAGGCCAGGCGCGGCTTCAGTCCGAGGTCCTCCACAAGGGCCTGCTTCAGGACCATCTGGATGTTCTCCGGGTTCCAGTCCTGAACAGGCTCAAGGGCCGCAAGGGCGGCGTCAAGCACTTCGGTCAGGTTGGCGGGCAGACCCTTGCGGGCGTCGTCTGCGACGTCGATCGCGTCGTCAGCCTTGAACAGGAACGCGAGCATCTCGGGAGCCTCGCCGAGGAGGGTGATGCGCTCCTGG
>DIZT01000159.1:29761-42675 GCA_002427975.1 Micrococcaceae bacterium UBA6021
GAGGAGGGTGATGCGCTCCTGGACCAGTGGAGCAGCCTCCGTGAGGATCTCTTCCTCGCGGTCTGTGAGGATCTCCCCTACCAGGTCCGCGGCCCGAAGGTACGGGACCAGGCGTTCCCGGAAGTCAGCCGCTTCGAGCATCCGGACGTGGGTACCGTTGATGGCTTCAGCCTTCTTGATGTCAAAGCGCGCCGGGTTGGCCAGCACATCGTGGATATCGAAGTGCTCCACCAGCTGCTGGACGGTGAAGATGTCCTCGTCAGCGCTCAGCGACCAGCCCAGCAGGGACAGGTAGTTCAGGAGGCCTTCAGGGATGAAGCCACGCTCCCGGTGCAGGAACAGGCTGGATTCGGGATCGCGCTTGGAGAGCTTTTTGTTGCCCTGGCCCATCACGTAGGGCAGGTGCCCGAACTCCGGCATGTACTCCGCAACGCCAATGGCATAGAGGGCACGGTAGAGGGCGATCTGGCGGGGAGTGGAGCTGAGCAGGTCCTCGCCGCGCAGCACGTGCGTGATTCCCATCAGGGCATCATCCAGCGGGTTCACCAGCGTGTACAAAGGTGCCCCGTTGGCGCGGACCACGGCGAAGTCCGGTACGGAGCCGGCTTTGAAGGTGATCTCGCCCCGGACCAGGTCCTTGAAGGTCAGGTCCTCGTCCGGCATGCGCAGGCGGAGTACAGCCTGGCGGCCTTCGGCCTTGTACTGGGCGAGTTGCTCCCCGGTGATGTGGCGGTCAAAACCGTCATAGCCCAGCTTGGGGTCCCGGCCGGCCGCACGGTGCCGGGCTTCGATTTCATCCGGCGTGGAGTAGGACTCGTAAATGTGGCCGCCTGCCTTCAGCCGCGCAATGACATCCTGGTAGATGTCGCTGCGCTGGGACTGGCGGTACGGCTCGTGCGGGCCGCCCACCTCGACGCCCTCGTCCCAGCTGATGCCCAGCCACTTCAGTGCGTCCAGCAGCTGGTGGTAACTTTCCTCGCTGTCCCGGGCTGAATCGGTATCCTCGATCCGGAAGACCAGCGTCCCTTTGGTGTGCCGGGCATAGGCCCAATTGAACAGCGCCGTACGGATCAGGCCAACGTGCGGCGTGCCCGTGGGTGACGGGCAGAACCGCACCCGCACGGGGGTGTCGGCGGTGACGGACGGGATGGCGGCAGGGTTCAGCGCGGGGACAGTAGTCATAGTGGTTCCAACTTTACCGCGTGACGCCGGCTGAAACAGCGCGTGCCGCGCGATGCCGGCGTGCGGCGACGGCGGGTCCCGTCAGCGGCGGACCACCGGATTGGACAGGCGTCCGATGCCCTCGATCTCTACGTCGTAGCGGTCCCCAGCGCTGACGAGGTCGACGCCGGCCGGGGTACCTGTCATGATGACGTCCCCCGGGAGCAGGGTGAAGGCCCGGGACACGATGGAGACGATTTCCCGGACGCCGCGGATCATCTGGCTGGTGCTGCCGTCCTGGCGCAGTTCGCCGTTGAGCCAGCCCTTGATGGCCAGGTCTTCGGTGTCCAGCTCCGTCTCGATCCAGGGTCCGAGGGGTGCCGACGTGTCGAAGCCCTTGGCCCGGGCCCACTGCAGGTCCGTTTTCTGGACATCGCGGGCGGTGAGGTCGTTGCCGCAGGTGTAGCCGAAGATGACGTCGTCGACGCGTTCTTCCGGGACGTCCTTGCAGATCCGGCCGATGACCACACACAGCTCAGCCTCGAAAGAAACTTCATCGGAGAATTCCGGCAGCACGATGGGGTCGCCGGGGCCAATGACGGAGGTGTTGGGCTTGAGGAACAACAGGGGCTGCTGCGGGACTTCGTTGCCCAGCTCGGCGGCGTGCTCGGCGAAGTTGCGTCCCACGCCGACTACCTTGCTGCGCGGAATGATCGGGGCCAGGAGCCTGACGTCTTCGAGCTTGTGCTTGACATGGGTGCGCTCCACCCCGTTGAAGAAGGGGTCACCGTTGATGACAGTGATTACCTCACTGCCGGACTCGCCTTCAACAACGCCGTAGAGGGGATCAGAATCGACTACAAACCTGGCAATACGCATGGTTGCCAGCCTACCGTCTTGAACGGCGGCCCCCGCCCTTGCGGCAGGTTTTGCACTCACGCGTCAGGCTGCCCACGCAGGTAGTCAAGCTGCGCGGCCACCGACATTTCGGCAGCCCGCCGGACGGAAGGTTCGACGTCGGCGTACACGGCGTCTGCCACGGCCACCACCGCGGCGTCCCGGCCAAGCCGGTCCAGCGCTGCGCGGATCTGCCCCAGCCGCTCGTGGCGGTGCTGGCGGTAGGCGCGGGTGACGGCCTCCAGCGAGGGAAGTGCCGGGCCGTGGGCCGGCAGGACCGTCGCCGGGCCAAAGGTTTCGAGCCGGTCCAAAGACCCGAGGTAGTCGCCCAGCCTGCCGTCAGGGTAGTCCAGCATCGTGGTGCCGCGCCCCAGGATGGTGTCGCCGGTCAGCACGGAACCGTGCGGGCCGTCGTCGGGAAGATGGAAGCAGACGGAATCGGAAGTGTGACCGGGCGTGGCCAGGACCTGGATGGACACTCCCGCCGCCTGGATGGATTCGCCGTCCTGCAGGGGCTCGCCGCCGCCCTGGCAGTGTACGGGATCGGCCGCGCGGACAGGCGCGCCGGTGAGCTCGTGGAGGCGAAGGGAGCCCGCAGTGTGGTCGGCGTGGCGGTGCGTCACGAGAATGAGTTCCACCGGGCCCGCGTCCGCGAGGCGGCGGAGGTGGCCTTCGTCCGCGGGGCCCGGATCCACCACCACCGAGGCACTGGCTCCGGAGGCAGAGATCAGATACGAATTGGTACCGTCCAGGCTCATGGGCCCGGGGTTGGGTGCCAGGAAGAAAGCCGTCAATGGGCCGCAGGTATGCAGGGAGCCGCTCGGGGTGGAGTTCACTGCACCATCTTCGCATCAGGCCGGCAAGGAATATCCCCGCCCCCGGCGCGGGTTATGGCTGGTGAACGAACCGCCCAGAGAGAGCAGCCAGGCACACCCATGAGCACTTCATCGACCATCTCGTTGTCCGACCTGTTGACCGGCGCCGACGCCGCGGGCCACGACCACGCACTGACAGAGAAGAACAGCGGCCTGCAGCACATCCACAACCACGCGACAGGCGCCGTTGTCTGGTTTCCCACGTGGAAGAAGTTCCGTGAAACCACCGACTGGGCGTCCGCTGTGGCAGACCAGGAAGCACTGCTGGCTGCTGCCACGGACGACCGAACGACGCTGGAGGAGGCAGCAGCCGCCCTGCTGGAGCAGCAGCTGAACCTCCTGCTGGAACGCGCCGCAGTGTCCGCGGACGCGAACGTTTTTGTTCAGGACAACCTCACGCCGCACCTGACCGGAACCTGGGCCATCGGCGACGCCGTGGCACGCAAGTCCGGCGCGGCACTCACCACCGGGACGCCGTCGGACGCCTTTTCGGCCTACCCCTACGACGTGTACGCCCAGGACGGCGGAGCTTTCGCCACCGCCCTGTGGAACGACGTCATCGATGCCCGCCGCAACCGCGCCCTGGCCGACGAAGCGGCGCGTAAGGCCCTGAAGCCGGTCTCCCGCAAGGCGCTCAAGAACGCTGCCCGGAAGGCCGCCCGCCGTTGAGGAACAACGCGGGGTCACTTAGCGCCCATCCCGATGGGGGAAATGGGCGCTAAGTGACCCCGCGTTGTGGTGTTCAGGCCAGGCGGGTCAGCCAGCCGTGGGTATCCGGCACAGTTCCGGTCTGGATGCCCAGGAGCTGTGCGCGGATGGCCATGGTGGTCTCCCCCGCCTTGGCGTCCTCCGAGCCGATGAATTCGGTGGGGTCTTTGAGGACACCGATGGGGGTGATCACGGCTGCTGTGCCGCAGGCAAAGACCTCGGCGATCTCGCCGGAGGCCACGCCGTCGCGCCATTCATCAAGGGTGATCTTGCGCTCCGATACCTCACGGCCCATGTCTTTGGCCACCTGCATCACGGAGGAGCGGGTCACGCCTTCGAGGATGGTCCCGGTCAGCGCGGGAGTGGCCAGTGAGCCGTCCTTCATCACGAAGAAGACATTCATGCCGCCGAGTTCCTCCACGGCGTCGTCGTTGAAGTGGTCCAGGAACAGCACCTGCTTGCAGCCGTTGGCTTCGGCTTCCTGCTGGGCGATCAGGGAGGCGGCATAGTTGCCGCCGCACTTGGCCGCACCGGTCCCGCCGCGGCCTGCGCGGGCGTACTCGCGTGAGATCCAGATGGACACGGGCTTGAGCTCGCCGCCGAAGTAGTTTCCGGCGGGCGATGCGATCACCCGGAAGGACACCTCGCGCGCTGCCCGGACACCCAGGAACGCCTCGGTGGCGATCATGAACGGGCGCAGGTACAAAGCTTCGCCGTCACCGGCGGGAACCCATTCCTTATCCGCCTGCACGAGTTCCCTGATGGCGCCGAGGAAGTATTCCTCGGGCAGTTCCGGAAGGGCAAGGCGCCGCGCCGACTTGTTCAGGCGGGCCGCGTTGGCCTCCGGACGGAACGTCCAGATGGAGCCGTCAGCGTGGCGGTAGGCCTTGAGGCCCTCGAAGATTTCCTGGCCGTAGTGCAGCACCGCTGCAGACGGGTCCAGCGAGATGGGACCGTACGCCTCAACCCGCGCGTTGTGCCAGCCGCCGTCGCCGTGCACGTCAACGCTGTAGTCGACGATGGCGGTGTGGTCGGTGAAGTAGTTGCCAAATCCCGGGTCCGCCAGGATGGCTGCACGCTCTTCAGCTGACTTCGGGGTTGCCGAGGGCTGCTGGCTAAATTCGACGCCATGGGCAGTCTGAGTCATGGTTCCTCCACGATCGGCTGCCTTCTGAACGTGGTTCAGCAACGAACCGCAGGGCAGCATTTGGTGATTCGAAACAAGCTTACGCCCGTTGGCAGGACCTGCAGGCCGGGCCTAGAGCGCTGCAGCGATGGCGTCCCCGACGGCGCTGGTACTGCGGGCGCCGCCGTCGCGGGTTTCGACGTCGGCGATCACCGCGGCTTCGATCCTGCGGGCCGCCGCGGTGTAGCCGAGGTGGTCCAGCAGGAGCACCGCCGACAGGATGGCCGCAGTGGGGTCGGCCTTCTGCTGGCCGGCGATGTCCGGGGCGGAGCCGTGGACCGGCTCGAACATGGACGGGGCTGTGCGGTCCATGTTGATGTTGCCGGACGCCGCCAGGCCGATGCCGCCGGTGATGGCTGCGGCGAGGTCAGTCAGGATGTCGCCGAAGAGGTTATCGGTGACAATGACATCGAAGCGGGAAGGGTCGGTGACCATAAAGATGGTGGCCGCATCGACGTGCAGGTAATCATGGGTGACCTCGGGGAATTCCTGGGCCACGGCCTCGAGTGTGCGCTTCCAGAGGTGGCCGGCGTAGACCAGAACGTTGTGCTTGTGCACCAGGGTCACGTGCTTGCGTTCCCGGGCGCTGGCGCGGCGGAAGGCATCGCGGACAACCCGCTCCACGCCATATGCCGTGTTCAGTGAGACCTCGGTGGCCACCTCGTGCGGGGTGCCGGCGCGCAACGAGCCGCCGTTGCCCACATAGGGACCCTCGGTACCCTCACGGACCACGATGAAGTCGATGGTTCCAGGATTGGCCAGCGGGCTGCCCACCGTGCCATACAGCCGTGACGGGCGCAGGTTGACGTAGTGGTCCAGGCTGAAGCGGAGCTTGAGCAGCATCTCCCGCTCGATGATGCCGGACGGAATCCGAGTGTCCCCGGGGGCTGCACCCACAGCACCGAAGAGGATCGCGTCACGTGTGCGCAAGTCTGCGAGGACCTCATCCGGGAGGGTCTCGCCGGTGGCCAGCCAGTGCTCGGCACCGAGCTTGTAGTGGGTCTGCTCCAGGACAACGCCTTCGGCGGCGACGGCCTTTTCGAGGACCTTTAGTGCCTCGGCAATGACCTCGGGGCCAATGCCGTCACCGGGGATGACTGCGAGATTGATGGTGGATGCGCTCATGCTTTTCAGCGTAGCCAAGTCATCCACATTCTGGTCAAGCTGTCTCATTATTCGAACACCCCGCCACGACGCTCTCTCACTTCCTGCACGAAAACGGCGGACGCTCTCTCACTTTCCTCAAGAAAGTGAGAGAGCGTCCGGGCGGGGGTATCGGGTTAGGCTTCTGCGGGTTCCTCGTACTTGGGGAAGACGGGGGCCGGTGCCGGCAGCGGCGTCCCAGCCACGATCGGCGTGGTAAGCGCGGAGAACTGGCGGGAGTCGCCGTCGGGCTGTCCCAGGGTGTCCAGCAGCGCGGCCGTTGCGGTGGGCATCACCGGCTGGGCAAGGATCGCCACGATGCGCAGCACTTCCAGCGTCACGTACAGCACGGTGTTCATGCGTTCGACGTCGGTCTTCCGCAGCACCCAGGGTGCCTGCTCGGCGAAGTAGGCGTTGGTGTCCCCCAGCACGCCCCACATCGCCTCGAGGGCGCGGCTGAATTCCTGTTTCTCGAAGGCGGCCCGGGCCGTTTCGAGGAGCCCGTTGGCCTGCGCCAGGATCGCGGTGTCTTCAGCCGTGAAGGCACCCGCCACCGGCACCAGGCCTTCGCAGTTCTTGGCCACCATGGACAGCGAACGCTGCGCCAGGTTGCCGAAGTTGTTGGCCAGATCCGAGTTCATCCGGCCCACGATGGCTTCGTGGTTGTAGCTGCCGTCCGCCCCGAAGGGGACCTCGCGGAGGAAGAAGAAGCGCACCTGGTCCAGGCCGTACTGTGCCACGAAGTCCGCCGGCGCCACCACGTTGCCCAGGGACTTGGACATCTTCACGCCGTTGTTCTGCAGGAAGCCATGGATCATGACCCGCTTGGGCAGCTCAATCCCGGCGCTCATGAGGAACGCCGGCCAGTAGATGGCGTGGAAGCGTGAGATGTCCTTGCCGATGACATGGACGTCCGCCGGCCAGAACTTACGGAATGCCTCCGACTCGACGTCCGGGTAGCCGACGCCGGTCAGGTAGTTGGTGAGCGCGTCCACCCACACGTACATGACATGTTTGTCGTTGCCGGGGACGGGCACGCCCCAGTCGAAGGTGGTGCGGCTGATCGACAGGTCTTCGAGGCCGCGCTTGACGAAGCTGATGACCTCGTTGAAGCGGGACTGCGGCGCTCCGAATTCGGGCTGGGCTTCGTAGAGGGCCAGGAGCCGGTCCTGGTAGGAGGAAAGCCGGAAGAAGTAGCTCTCCTCGGCCGTCCACGTCACTTCGGTGTCCGTCTCTTTGGAGTAGCGCACGCCGTCGTCCTTGACCATGGTGTCATCCTCGACGTAGAAGGCTTCGTCGCGCACCGAATACCAGCCCTCGTACTTGGACAGGTAGATATCGCCGTTGGCCTCCATCTTCTTCCAGATGGCCTGCGACGCGGCGTAGTGGTCCGCGTCCGTGGTCCGGATGAAGCGGTCGTACGTGATCCCGAGGGCCGCGTGCGCGGCCTTGTATACCTCGGAGTTGCGGTCCACCAGCTCCTTGGGCGTGGCGCCTTCCTTCTCGGCCGCCTGCGCGATCTTCATGCCGTGCTCGTCCGTGCCCGTCAGGAACATCACGTCAAAGCCATCCAGCCGCTTGAAGCGCGCCATGGCGTCGGTGGCGATGTACTCGTAGGCATGCCCGATGTGCGGGACACCGTTCGGGTAGGTGATGGCCGTGGTGATGTAGAACGGGGTTTTGTCTGTTGCGCTCACGTGCGGACGTTACCTTTGGTGCGAAGGGGTGGGCTAGATCAGTTCAGTCAGCGTATCGCTCAGGCGGACCAGTTCGTGGTCGTGTGAAGCGACCAGCACTGCGATTCCGTCCGAGGTGGTGTCCTTGAGGATGCTGATGATGCGGTTGGCGGAGGCCCGGTCCAGGCTTGCCGTGGGCTCATCCACGACGAGTACCCGGGTGCCCAGGATCAGGGCGCGCGCGATCGCCACGCGCTGGCGTTCACCACCGGACAGCTGGGCGGGACGGTGCCTCATGCGTCGACCCAGGCCCACCAGGTCCAGGAGGTCCTTGGCCATGTCGCGGCGCTGGTCCACCTCGCCGTCGGGCACGGCGGGCAGGAGCACGTTTTCGAGGGCGCTCATGCCGTCGATCAGGGCACCACCCTGGTCAACGTAACCGATCAGGGCCCGACGGCGGTCGGCGATTTCGTCGTCGCCCATGCTTTCGAGCGAATCGCCTTCCCAGAAGACACGGCCCGACGTCGGCAGGGTCAGTCCCGCGCCCACGGTCAGGATGCTGGTCTTGCCGGATCCGCTTCGGCCGGCCACACAGTGCATCTCGCCGGCGTGCAGCGTGAGGTCGAATCCCTCGACAACGCTGACGGCTTCGGCACCGCCCTTGCCGCCGCCGTAGCGGATGGTAATGTCGCTCAGTTCCAGCGGGGTCTCATGGTCCGCGGCCTTGACGATGGTGTTGGCACGGGTTTGCAGGTGCGCCTCATCCGAGCCGGACCTCCGGCTCCGGTGAACATTCGTCTCGTTTGTCATTGGACCACTTTCGTTGCAATCGGTATCCAGCAAAGTACAGCCACCAGGCCGGCGACTCCGGCCCACAGGGCGGCATACGGGGCAAGGAGCAGCCCGATGCCCAGCGCGCCAAGGACGCCCAGCGGCAGGGCCACCGTACCCACCAGCGCGTTTTCGAAGAGGCGGACCTGGCGCAGCATGTCCGGGTTCCAGCCCATGGCTTCGAGGATGGCGAGGTATTGGCGTTTGGCGTTGAGCTCAAACCTGCCGGTGACCAAGGTCAGGACCAGCCCCACTGCGACGCCGGCCAGGGCCAGGGCCATGCTGGGCAGGGCGACGCTTGCCACAGCCAGCCCGCTGAGCGCACTCGCTCCGGCTGCGCGGGGGATGTCGATGAGCAAAGCCACCAGCCCGCCCACACCAGCCCCGAACACGCCTACGGCGACGGCCAGGGACAGGGTGTTGAACTTATTGGTGCTGAGCTGCCGGTTGGCAAACGTCAGCGGGGAGTCCACGGGGATCAGCCGCTCATCGTGCTGCGGTTCCTGGTCCACCTCATCGCGGTGGCGCAGCTGTTGCGCGGCGAAGAACGCCGCCGCCGCATACAGGACCAGGACGGCGGCCGAGACGATGGCGGTGGTCAGGCTCCAGCTCACCAGGCTCAGGACGATCCCGGCTACGGCGAGCAGCGCAGCGCCGACACCGAATTCCTCGAGCACCCACTTCCTGATGCGCAGCTGGGTCCAGCCCATGGCACGGAGGGTGCCGGCTTCACGTTTGCGTTTCCGGATATAGCTGACGGTGGAGGCACCGGTCAGCAGCGCGGCCCCGCACAGGGTGAGGAAGAGCAGCGTGACGTTGGTTCCGGTCAGGGAGCCGGAGACGGCGTCGGCGGCGTTCTGCCGCACCCAGGACTGCTGGACGGTGCCCAGCGCTGACTCCTTGCCGGCGTCGTCCTTTGAGTAGCCGGGAACAAAAATGCTGGCGTCCTCACGCGCGGAACCCGCCACGACAGTGGCCTCCAGGCCCATGCCACGGATCTCGGCGGCGAGCTTTTCGACGTCGGGCTGCGCTTCCTTCCAGCTGCCCGGAGCCTTGGCCCGGACACGGACCGCGTCGATGACGGCGGCGTTGTCCTTGTAACCGCGGGCAGCCGCGAGGCCGTAGAAGTCCGTGATGGCACCTGCCGACTGGCTTGCCAGTCCGGTGGCACTGAGCGAGGGCTTCAGTTCGGTGGCGGTGACCGTCTTGCCGTCGGCGTCCTTGGTGAGGGTAAACGGCGTGGGGTCGTAGCCGCCCAGGGGGAGGCGGTTGACGTCGCCGGCGGCCTTCTCGACAGCCGAGGGGTCGAATGTCCCGTAGACCATGGCCAGCGGAGCCGCGAGCTTCGCCCCTGTTGCCAGGTTGTCCCGGTAAGACCGTTCATCCACCGGTTCACGCTGGGTCTGGTCCACAGGGGCGCCGTTGGCACCCTTCTCAGGCAGCCGGTTTACGGTGACCCAGTCGCTTGGAACGGCGGCCTTCTGGACCGCGCCGTTGGCGGCCGATTCGCCGTCGGTGTACTTGGGTGCCGCCGCGAAATCCGTGCTCCACGTGGCCGGGGTGTAGAGCCCCTGGTTGAAGTTGCCCTGGTTGCCGAGGAGGCCGGAGTGGTCGGTGGAACCGGGCCATGACAGGGCGAACGGATCCTTGGACACAAACGGCAGGTAGTCCTTGCCGAGGGAGCGCGTGGCGGTGCCGACGTCCTTGACGACCTTGCCCGCTGCGTCGATCTCTTCGATCTTGACGTTGTACTTGAGGTCCAGGGAAGTGCCGGAACGGACAATCAGCGGGATGGCCTGCGAGTCCGCGGTGAGCTGCCCGCTGCTCTTCGCCTGCTGGTACTGCGTCATCAGCGGTGCCCAGTACTTGAGCTTGACGCCGAGGAAATCCGGGCCGTCTTTGAGCTGGTCCATGCTGATGCCGTTGGTGAAGAGGCTTTCGAAGTGGCGGCCGATGGCACCGGCATTCCGCGCGTCAGCGGGCGGGGCCTTCTCGAGCGGGGCCAGGAAGTCGCCCGCGGAGCCGAGCAGTGCGCGCTCGGAGACGGGGTCGACGGCGACCACGGACTCGGTCACTTCGGGCGACAGCGGCAGCGACACCGACAGGTTGAAGAGATTGTGCTCGGAGCCGCCCGCAGGAGCCGGGAACTTGATGCCCGTCTCGCCCGCCGGAGGGGCGATGCGGATGCTGGTGCCGCCGGCCGCCTTCTCCTCCACCAGTTTGGCTTTGCCCAGGGTGCCCTCGGCGGTGGACTTGAACAGGGTCTTCTCGGAGACGCCGTCTGAGCTGACGGCACTGGCGGTGAGGCGGTACTTCTTGGCGGTGTCGCTCAGCACGGACTCGGCGGCAGGCCATTTGCCCGGGTCCGTCGCGCCGGCGGCCTGGTCGGTGGTGGCTGTGCCTGCCAGTCCGGAGTTGTAGCCAAGGTAGTCCATGGCGTCGAGCCGCGGCGCTTCAAGGTTCTGCGTCACACGGGACACAAGGCTGATGGGGGCTGCCACGGAGGTTCCGGAAAGCTTCCGGATTTTCTCGAGCTGGTCGAAGCCGATGCCGCCGCCGCCGTTGGCGATCTCCGGCTGCATCAGCGCCCCGGAGCCTGCCTTGGCCTGGACAAGGACGTCGTAGAGCCCCCGCGAGTTCTCATCCACCGTCCGGTTAAGTGCGGCCTGCGACTGGCCTTGGACGAGGACCGACAAGCACATGGCTGCGATCAAGATGGCCGCGGTCAGCAGCAGCACTTTGCTTCTGATGAACCTCTGGACGGCGTTCATTGGGCTCCCTGAAACCTGGATTGCGTACGCACACCGGTATCCGCAGGCGGCGGACATGAAGGATTTCCTGCCTGGTGTGCAAAAAGTATTGGCCGGTCTGCCGGCGTGGTCCCGAAACAGGACCTAGCCATTGTAAGCAGACCGGCCAATCATACGTGGCCGACGTTAAACTTCGGTCACGCGTAGTTGATGGCGGTGCGGTACTTAGTCTTCGAGGTCCACTTCGCGGACCATCTCGGCGCCGATGCCTGCCTTGATGGCGTCAAGCACCTGCTGCGGAACGGAGCTGTCGATGGTAAGCAGAGCCAGGACCTGGCCGCCTTCCGCCTGCCGGGCAACCTGCATGCCGGCAATATTGATGTTGTTCATGCCCAGGATGTGTCCGATGGTTCCGATCACACCGGGCCGGTCTGCGTAGGCCACCACCACAAGGTGCTCGCTGATGGGGATCTCGACATCGTAGCCGTTGACGCCGACGAGCTTCTCCACCTGCTTCGGCCCCGTAAGCGTACCTGCCACGGAGATCTGGCTGCCGTCGCTCAAAGCACCCCGGATAGTCAGGACGTTGCGGTAGTCCTCCGCTTCCGCCGTCGTGATGAGGCGGACGTTGATGCCACGCTGTTCGGCGATGACCGGGGCGTTGACGTAGGAAACCTGTTCGGTCACCACATCGGCGAAGATGCCCTTGAGCGCGGCAAGTTCCAGGACCTTGACGTCCAGCGCCGCGATCTCGCCGGCCACCTCGACGTCGATCTGGGTCAGGGAGGCGTGGGTCAGCGCGGTGAAGATCCGGCCCAGCTTTTCGATCAGCGGGATGCCCGGACGGACGTCGGGGGCGATCACGCCGCCGGCCACGTTCACGGCATCCGGAACGAGCTCGCCGGCCAGCGCCAAACGCACGGACTTGGCAACGGAAACGCCGGCCTTCTCCTGGGCTTCGTCGGTGGATGCACCCAGGTGCGGGGTGACCACCACGTTGTCCAGGGCGAAGAACGGCAGGTCGGCGCTGGGTTCCTTGACGAAGACGTCCACGGCTGCGCCGGCGATCTGGCGGTCCTGCAGGGCCGCGTAGAGCGCCTCTTCGTCCACGAGGCCGCCACGGGCCACGTTGACCACGTAGGCGGTGGACTTCATCTTGGTGAACGCATCGGCGCCGAGCATACCGACGGTTTCCGGCGTCTTGGGCATGTGGATGGTCACGAAGTCCGACTGGCTCAGCAGTTCATCGAGGGTGACGAGCTTGACGCCGAGCTGCGCGGCGCGGGCCGAGGTGATGTACGGATCGTAGGCGAGGATTTCGGTGTCGAAGCCCTGGAGGCGGGCAGCAACGAGGGCGCCGATGCGGCCCAGGCCGATGATGCCGATCTTTTTCTCGAAGAGTTCAATGCCGGTGTACTTGGAGCGCTTCCATTCACCGTTCTTCAGGGCGGAGCTGGCCTGCGGGATGTGGCGTGCCAGGCTCAGGATGTGGCCCACAGTCAGTTCCGCTGCCGAAATGATGTTCGACGTCGGGGCGTTGACTACCATCACACCGGCCTGGGTGGCGGATTTGATGTCAACGTTGTCCAGGCCGACGCCGGCGCGGGCTATGACCTTGAGGTTCTTCGCGGCGGCAATGGCTTCGGCGTCCACCTGGGTGGCGGAGCGGACCAGGATGGCGTCCACG
>DIZT01000237.1:0-2439 GCA_002427975.1 Micrococcaceae bacterium UBA6021
AACGGCTCGGGCAAGTCCAATGTGGTGGACGCATTGTCCTGGGTGATGGGGGAGCAGGGAGCCAAAACGCTCCGCGGCGGCAAAATGGAGGACGTCATTTTTGCCGGCACGTCCGGGCGGCCGCCGCTGGGGCGGGCCCACGTGTCCCTCACCATCGACAACGCTGACGGGGCACTGCCCATTGAGTACAGCGAGGTCACCATCTCGCGGACGCTTTTCCGCACCGGCGGCTCCGAATACGCCATCAACGGTGCCAGCTGCCGCCTGCTGGACATCCAGGAGCTGCTCTCTGATTCCGGCATGGGCCGGGAAATGCATGTCATTGTGGGCCAGGGCCAGCTGGACAAGATCCTGCACGCCACCCCGGAGGACCGCCGCGGTTTCATTGAGGAAGCCGCCGGTATCCTCAAACACCGCCGCCGCAAGGAAAAAACAGTCCGCAAACTGGAGGCCATGCAGGCGAACCTGCAGCGCCTTAGCGACCTGACGGGGGAGATCCGGCGCCAGCTCACGCCGCTTGGCAAACAGGCTGACGTGGCGCGCCGCGCCCAGCGGGTCCAGTTCGATGTCCGCGACGCACGTGCGCGGCTGCTGGCCGACGACCTTGTCCAGCAACAGAATTCCCTCGAACAGGACGTGGCGGACGAAGCGGCCCTGAAGGCCCGCCGTGCTGTGGTGGAGCAGCAGCTGGAGGCCGGGCGCCGGCAGCAGGCAGTTGTGGAGCAGCTCGCCGCCGAGGCCACGCCAAAGCTTAACGCGGCGCGGGATACCTGGTACCGGCTCTCCGCCTCAAGGGAACGGCTGCGTTCCCTTGGTTCTCTGGCCCAGGAACGCGGCCGCCTGCTGGGAGCGGTTGACGCCGAACCGTACTCGGGCAGGGATCCTGAGCAGCTGGAACGTCAGGCCGCCCGGGTCCGGGATGAGGTGACGGAGCTGGAGCGCCACATCCTTGACCGGCGCAGCGCGCTGGAGACAGCCACAGCGGCGAAGGCCGGGGCCGAACTCGCGGCGTCCGCCGAGGACAAAAGGCTCACTGCCGTCCTCCGGGCCGCAGCGGACCGCCGGGAAGGCCTGGCGAAGCTTGCCGGAGCCGTGGGTGCGGCAAGGTCGCGGGTTGAATCCGCGCAGGCTGAGCTGGGCAGGCTCCGGGACTCACTCGCTGCAGGGCAGGAACGCCGCCGCCAGGCCCAGACGGAGTTCACCGCCCTGGAAACGCAGGTGGCGGGTGTTGAGGAAGGGGAGGAAAGCCTTGACGCCGACTACGAGGACGCCAGCGCAGAGCTCGACGCCGTCGTCCAGGAAATTGCCGATCTGGCCTCCGCAGCGGGAGACGCTGCCCGCGAACGGGACGCCCTGGTGGCACGCCGGGATGCGCTGCAGCTTGGACTCAACCGCAAGGACGGCACGGCGCACGCCCTCAACTCCGGACTGGACGGCGTCGCCGGCACCCTGGCATCGGCCCTCACGGTCCGGCCGGGCTACGAGACGGCGATTGCCGCAGCACTGGGCGAGGCCTCCGAAGCGATAGTGGTCCGGGATCCGGACATGGCTGCCGTCGTGGTGCAGCTCCTGAAGGATGACGACGCCGGGCGTGCCTCCCTGCTGCTGGCGTCTGCTGCGCCCATGCCGCGCGAAGACTCCGCCACGGGCGGACGCTTGCCGGCCGGCGCCCGCTGGGCTGTGGACCTGGTAACCGCCGGGGGCCCGCCCGCCGCTGCAGTGGCCGCACTTTTGGCCGGGGTGGCGGTTGTTGAAGACCTGGACGGTGCGGGGCTGTTGGTTTCCGAACACCCGGACCTGACAGCCGTGACCCGGGCCGGGGACGTGTTCACCGCCCTCACGGTTACCGGAGGCTCGGCGAAGGCGCCGTCCCTGCTCGAGGTGCAGGCCGCCGTCGACGACGCCGAGGCCCGGCTGGCCGTTGTCACCGCGGATCTGGAACGGAACAGGTTCGCCCTGGCCGGTGCCGAAGCCCGGCGTGCCGAAGCCCAAGCGAGGGCAGAAGCTGCCCTGGACCGCCTGCACGATTCTGACGCCCGGCTCGCGGCCGTGGCCGAAAAGCTTGGCCAGCTGAACTCGCTCCTGCGCAGCGCCGTCGGCGAAAGCGACAGGCTGGCCGCCTCGCTGGCGAGGGCGGAGGCCAATGTTGTGACGGAGGAAGAGGCGCTTGCCGCCGTTGCGTCGCGGCTTGCTGCGGCGCAGGAGGCGCCGGCCGACGAGGAACCCTCCACCGAACAGCGTGATGCCCTCGCAGTGGCGGCGTCGCTGGCCAGGTCTGCGGAGATGGACGCGAGGCTGTCGCTCCGCAGCACCGAAGAGCAGCTGACCGCCACCACCAACCGGGCTGTATCCCTGGAGCGGGCAGCGGCCACCGAACGCCGGGCGCGCGAAGAGGCTGCCGAACGGGCGCGCCGCCGTCGGATCCAGGCCAGGCGGGCG
>DIZT01000237.1:2504-2673 GCA_002427975.1 Micrococcaceae bacterium UBA6021
CGGCCAGGCGGGCGGCCGCTGTCTCCGCTGCGGTGGAGCAGGCAATCCGGTTCATCGACGTGTCTGTTGAGCTGGCCCGGCATGAACGCGATCTCGCTGAAGAGAACCGGGAGGAACGGGACCGTTCGCTGCTGGAGATCCGGACCACCAATGACTCCCTGGCCCGCGA
>DIZT01000223.1 GCA_002427975.1 Micrococcaceae bacterium UBA6021
ACTGGGAACCACCCCACTTGCCATCAAACACCCCCATAACGAACGTCCCCATAACCGACACCGGCACCAACGCCGATCCGGACTTGGACCTGGAACTTGAGCTGGAACTTGAGCTTGACATGGACTTGAACCTTGTGCTGGACACAGGCCTGCCCCTGGCCCAGGACCCCGCCGCAGCCGCGAAATACCCGGAATGCTCCGCGCCGCAGGAAGGCCCTTCTCAGGACGGGCTGGAAATGCCCCTTGGGCGGCCCCCAGGAGACTGACAAGGGTCTGAACTGCCGGGCAAGCTGGCAGTGTCGGTGGGTGGGGAACGCTGCTTCGTGGTGGGGAACGCTGTCCAGTACGCGTCTGCGCCGGACAGCTGTCTTCTCACGGCCTGCCCAGGGGTTCGGTTACTGGGTCGTTCCCATCGCCAGGGCCAACAACGTCGCCCGGCTGTGAACCCCACAGGTATCGAAAATCTGCTTGAACTGATCCTGGACGGTGTAGGCCGCTATCCCCAGGGCCCCCGCCATAGCGGCAGTGTCCGCGCCAGCGGCAGCAAGCTCGATCAATTCCCGCTGCCGGGGTGTCAGCCCAAAGCTCCGGGCAAACATGTCCAACCTCGCCTCAGGAGGACACGCCTGGATAGTGACGGCCAACGGTGGAATGGCCACTGAGCCTGCGGAATCCATCCGGCTGGCCCTGAGCATGGCCCACTGGCCCGACCCCAGGTACACCCGAGACGACGCAGGATGTTGATCCACGTCCGCCTCAAGCGCCAACAGCTGTGCGGCGACGTTCAGAACTTCCGCCGGTACGCCTTGAAAAGGACGCGGGCCGGCCTGAAGCAGTCCCAGCCATTCCTCCACAGAAGACGTTCCACCGACCACGGCCATATCAGCATCCAGCGTGAGCACGGCCTGCTGCGGTAACTCAGGTCTCGTGCCTCCGCCGATGGCTGACGCCGACGCATGGACAGCAGCGGAGGTGATTCGGTCGGCATGCACACCGCCGGATCGGACAATGCCTGATCTGAGGGGCTCGGATTCCCCGGACTCGGCTCTGTCGGCCTCGGATTCCCGGGACCCGTCCGTGAGAAACTGCCGGGCTATTGACTGACGCAGGGCGGGCGTCACTTCGTGCACCACGGCAGCGAGGTATCCCACTTCCTCAACAGTAAAGGGCTCGCCAGTAACGGGACCGCCCTGCTCCGTTCGCCAGAGGTCAAGCCAACCCCAGCAGCCGTGTTTGTCTGCCAGAACCGCAAACAGGACATCGAAGACGCCGTAGCGCTTCATCAGGCCATTCCACAGCAGGCTTAGTGATGGATTGCCGCCAGTCTCGCGGAGCAGCGTCGTCACCGGTGCTGAACTGGCCGCCAACTGCGTCCACCTACCTCCCGGCGTCAGGTACTTGAGCCGGATCAGCAGCTGCAGTTCCTCCGGGCACGGAACCCGGGCCATGGGCGAAACGCCGGTCGCCGTCGCAGGGTCTGAGAGGGGCCACACGAAGGCGTTGAACGGAACCACACGGCCCAACTCAGAGAGCACACTGCCGCGCAACGAGCGGTGATCCGGGGACGAGTCACAGATGATCCGGATTCGTTCAAGGCTCCGGTTCCAGGGTCTGCCGGGGGTCATTCCCCCAGTATGCGCTCTATGGACAGCGCCGGGACGTCCTACCAAGGGGCCCCAGATTTCTGGGATACCCGCGGCGGCAGCCGGCGGTTACCGTGACAGTAGCCAATGCACCGGACCTGTTCGGTTGTTCCACGAAAGGAGCGACGGGTTGGGCGGCCCCGGAGCCAACAAGTGCGATCAACTGAGGAGAAACTGGAATGTACACACTGCAAATAGAGCACGGCATCAAGGACTTTGGCATGTGGAAAGCAGCCTTCGACCGGGATCCGCTGAGCCGCGCCGCGTCCGGCGTCATCGGCCACCGAATTTCCCAACCGGTGGATGATTCCCACTACGTGGTGGTTGAACTTGATTTCAACGAACGAG
This sequence comes from Micrococcaceae bacterium UBA6021, assembly GCA_002427975.1. Classification (GTDB taxonomy): domain Bacteria; phylum Actinomycetota; class Actinomycetes; order Actinomycetales; family Micrococcaceae; genus Arthrobacter. Next base: position 1,992 of record DIZT01000223.1, read on the forward strand.
GCCAGGCTGAACAATTGCTGGCCAACCTGAAAAGCAAGGTGTGGAACTCCCCGTCGGCGTCCCCGGCGTTGAACGGGGCCCCACAGACTCGGATTTTGGAATCTGCGCGCTGATCCAACGTCGGGGATGCGGTGTCAGCTGCCAATCGTCCCTACCGGATTGTCGACGTCAACCAGAACCTCGTGAAGAGTCATCGGGCCGATGAGGCTCACGCCGGCATTGTCTCGGGCTTGCGACCGCTCAGGCGATGGACAGGACACACTGATAAAGCGCTCGGCTTCCTCCCTGGACTCAAAAACCAGGTAGCTGTTGTTGCTCGGCTCGCTGAGGTTCCGGGCGAACCGGGCACTGACGAAGCGGGGCAAGGTCTTGATCTATGGAATGACGTTCGCCTGAAGACCGTGAGCTGGCACCGGCTCAGGCGCGGCGGCACTCGGAGGTCATGAACGGGACAAAGTCCTGCCCCTCGCCGAGGCGCAGCTCGGCGGTGTGGATCAGCACGTCACCGTCCACACGGAAAGTGTGGCGCGCAATCCCGCGGTCGCTGTGGCGCTCGACGCGCAGCACACCGTCCAGCCACGTGCAGCGGGCCGGCGTTCCCGGCGGCAGGCCCATGCTGTCCACGTGGTACCAAAGGACATCGTTGTGGTCGGGATCGACGGTGAACACGCCGTGGCCTTCAAAGTGGCTGCCGCCCGCCTCCGTATGCCGGTAGCTCTGCACGACGGCGAACCCTCCCGCCGCGCGGGTGAAGCTGATTTCCGCCACGGCCGTGCGTTCGGGCCCCCAGGATGATGCTGCCAACCGGGTGGTGCCGCGCCAGTGCCCCAGGAAATTCTCCAGCACGGCGTGCACGGTGCCTGACTGCGGAAAGTTCATAGGGTTATTATGGCTGGCGCAGGCATCCCGGCCACAAGCCGGTCCCGGTCAGAGACCGAAGGTCCCGGTCACAGGCCGAACGTCTCAGTTTCCCCGAACGGGCCCACCACGGTGACTGTGCGGGGCGCTGCGGCAAGCTCCTTGGCAAGGTCCTGGACCTCCTGCGCGGTGACCGCCTTGATGAGGCGCAGCGTCTCGTCGATGTCCTGGTACTCACCGGACACCAGTTCCGCGCGGCCCAGGCGGGACATCCGCGAACCGGTGTCCTCCAGAGCCAGGACTATCCCGCCGCAGAGTTGGCCCACCGCCTTGCGGAGTTCGTCGTCCGTGATCCCGCCCTCGGCGAGCTTGTCCAGCTCCAGCCCCAGCAGGTCCAACACCTGGCGGACCTTGGACGGTGTGCACCCTGCGTACATCCCGAAGTAGCCGGCATCCGCATACGAGGAGGCAAAGGAGTACGTGGAGTACACGAGGCCACGCTTTTCCCGGATTTCCTGGAACAGCCGTGAGGACATCCCACCGCCCAGCACGGCGTTAAGCACGCTCATGACGAAACGGCGGTCATCGGTGGCCACAATCGTGGGACAGCCCATGATGATGTTGGCCTGCTCCACCGCACGCTTGACCACGTGCAGCCCGGCGGTGCCGGTAATTTCTGCCCGCTCGGTAGAGCGGCGCTCCACGGGGGCGGCGTCGGGCTCAAGCGACCAGCCGGCAGTGTGGAGGGCATCGACCACAAGGCGGCAGACGACGTCGTGCTCCAAACCTCCGGCGGCGGTGATAACCAGCTCATCCGGGCGGTAATAGCGGCGGTAGTGCGCCCACACGGAGTCGCGGGCTACGGCGCGGATGGCAGCGGGGGTGCCGCCGATGGGCCGGCCCAGCGGGTGGGTGCCCAGCACGGCAGCCACAAAGTTTTCATGCGCTACGTCCGTGGGGTCATCGCTGTCCATGGCGATTTCCTCCAGGATGACGTCGCGCTCCTGCTCCATTTCGGCCGGATCCAGGACGGCACCGGTGATCATGTCGGCGATGACGTCGATGGCCATGGGCAGGTCCGTGTCCAGCACGCGCGCGAAGTAGCAGGTGCTCTCCTTGGCCGTGGCTGCGTTGGACTCCCCGCCGACCTCGTCGAACGCCGAGGCGATTTCCAGGGCGGTCCGCCGCTTGGTTCCCTTGAACAGGAGGTGCTCCAGGAAGTGAGTGGAGCCGTGCTGGCCCGGGGCTTCATCGCGAGACCCGACGCCCACCCAGAAACCGATTGTCGCCGAGCGCTGGCCCGGCATCGCTTCGGTGAGCACCCGCACGCCGCCCGGCAGCACTGAACGCCGGACAACGGAGCCGCCGTCGGAGCCGTGGACCAGGGTGTCGCCGGGCTGGTTCTGCTCAAGCGGCAGGGGTACAACAGTCATTGAAGCCTTTCAGGAGCGGCAGCCGGATCTGGCTGCCATCGTAACAGCGGCGGGGGGGGGGGGGG
>DIZT01000199.1:0-245 GCA_002427975.1 Micrococcaceae bacterium UBA6021
GCGCAGTACGTATGACGCTCCACAGCGCGCCTTGGCTCTGACCTACGTGACAGGGCTCGAACCACGTCCGGAGCACTCGGCCGTGTCCTTCAATATGATCCCCGGAGTCGGCGAATACTTCGTGTTCCCGGCCCTGACGGTCACGGGTCCGTGCGAAATCATGGTCTTCGAAGGCATCCCCGGCGGCCCTATGGACATCTGGAAGGGCCTCACTCCGGAGGAACACCTGGAAACGTCCAGGAACA
>DIZT01000199.1:293-1189 GCA_002427975.1 Micrococcaceae bacterium UBA6021
CCGCCCAAAAGCCGATCGCCACGCTGCCGAGCGGCAAGCAAGTCCTGGGGCTGGCCGACGTCGTGGTCCTCAACGATCCGATCACCGGGCAGGGCTCCAACAACGCCGCGAAGTGCGCCGCCTCCTATCTGGAGAGCATTATCGGCCACGGCGAGGCCGCCTACGATGCCGGCTTCATGCAATCCACGTTTGAGAAGTACTGGAATTACGCCCAGCACGTGGCCCAGTGGACCAACGCCCTCCTGACTCCGCCGCCACCGCACGTCATGGATCTCCTCGGCGCCGCCGGGCAAACCCCGGAAATCGCTCGCCGCTTCGCCAACGGCTTCAACAACCCGACGGACTTCCAAGACTGGTTCATGTACCCGGACAAGGCCGCCACCTACCTCGGCGAGGTCGCGAGTGCCGCCGCGGGCCGCGGCTGATATGTAGGTTCTGTTGTCAAGTGGCATAGATGAGCGGCTCCTGGTGTTTTGGAGGGGGCAGGAGCCGCTCATCTTGTGCCGGCCGGACGTGGCTATTGGTGCGGGCTAGTCCTTCTCGACTGCAATGTCAGGCTGATATTCGCGGGTTGGTTAGGCAGCCAGTACGGCTGTGGCCGGCGTTCCGTTTGAAGAACTCTTGCGTCGCAACGTGATCAGTCCCGGTCAGGCAATCAGGACTTCAGCCGCGACGTAGCGGCGACCTTGCGTTTGATGCGTCCCAGCATGGCCGTCATGCCGCGCATCCGCAGCGGCGTAATGGCCCGGGTGAGGCCCAGCAGCTCCGGCATATCGTCCGGGACAGCCAGGATTTCAGCCGCGCTGAGTCCGTCGAGTCCCTCGTGGAGAACTCCGGCGAAACCCCGGGTGGTGGGGGCTTCCGGTGGCGCCTTGAAGTAAAGCCGAACGGCGTCG
>DIZT01000199.1:1249-4288 GCA_002427975.1 Micrococcaceae bacterium UBA6021
CGGCGTCGTTCTTTTCCGTCTCGATGGTCAGGAACAGCGGCGACTGGCATTCCACCACCTGCTCCAGGAGCTCGGGGTGGTCCTTCAGCCGGTCCGGCAACTCCGGCAGTTCACGCGAGAACTCGAGCAGCAGCTGAAGCCGCTCGGGTTCGGTCAGGGCCTGGAAGTCATCCACGATTTCCGCCAAGGCGGCGGGCAGGTCATGTGTAGTCATCTGTCCCAGTTTACGCCGGGACCGTACCGCGTTCCGTGCCCTTGGCAATGGGAACCCGGACGGCGTTGCCCCACTCGGTCCAGGAACCGTCGTAGTTCCGGACGGTGTCAAAGCCGAGCAGGTACTTGAGGGCGAACCAGGTGTGGCTGGAACGCTCGCCGATGCGGCAGTATGCCACCACGTCATCGCCGGCGGTCAGGCCGGCCTCGGCCAGGTAGAGGGCCTCGAGTTCTTCCCGGCTGCGGTACGTTCCGTCCGGGGCGGCGGCGCGCGCCCACGGAATGGAAGCTGCCGTGGGGATGTGGCCGCCGCGGAGCGCACCTTCTTCCGGGTAGGCCGGCATGTGGGTCCGCTGGCCGGTATATTCCTCGGTGGAACGGACATCGATCAGCGGGTTGCCGAAGTGTGCCAGCACATCGTCCTTGAAGGCGCGGATGGGGGCGTCGTTGCGCTCCACCACCGGGTATTCGCCGGGCGCAGGGGCGGGCCGCTCGGTGGTCAGTTCACGGCCTTCGGCGATCCACTTGTCCCTGCCGCCGTCGAGCAGGCGGACATCCTCATGGCCGAAGAGTGTGAAGACCCAGAGTGCGTAGGCGGCCCACCAGTTGGACTTGTCGCCGTAGATCACCACGGTGGTGTCGCGGGAGATGCCTTTGGCGGCGGCGAGGGCAGCGAACGCCGGGCCGTCCACGTAATCGCGGGTCACTTCGTCGTTGAGGTCCGTGTGCCAGTCAATTTTGACGGATCCCGGGATATGGCCTGTTTCGTAGAGGAGGACGTCCTCATCGGATTCGACCACCACCAGCCTTCCGTCCGCAACAGCGCCAGCCTCAAGAGCGGCGGCAAGCCATTGTGTGGACACCAGACGCTCCGGATTGGCGTAGGCGGCGAACTTCTCGTTTTGTTCAACTGCGTAGGACATGGTGTTGGCCTTTCACTGAGACACGTGGCGGATCTGCTGAAGAAGGAAAACCTGCATCCACACTAGCCACGGCCGGTCACCCTGTCCGCCTCCTTGTTAACAGAGGGAAATATGGCCTTCGTCACGCCGGGGCCTTTGCCGGCGGCATGGCGGGGGAGGCCCGGGCCGTTGCCGGTATTCTTTCTGGGGACAACCCACCAGCAGAACGGACCACCTTGGTACAGATCGAACAGCTTGCCGCCCGCACTCCGGCGGTTTCGGTGGATGAGCTCCTTAAGGGTTTCTTTCCCTCCCCGAGGTTTGGCCAGGTCTCTTTTGCCAGCTACCGTCCGGACCCGAACCAGGCGACCCAAACTGCTGCGGTCAAGGCGCTGGAAGCGTTCGCCGGGGGAGTTGGAGCCGGCGACGGCGACGGCCTGTTCAAGAAGCTCTTCACCAAGAAAGTGGCAACCCGGGCGGGGATCTACCTCGACGGCGGATTCGGCGTCGGCAAGACCCACCTGCTGGCCTCGCTGTGGCATGCCGCCCCGGGCCCCAAGGCCTTCGGCACGTTTGTGGAATACACCAACCTGGTGGGGGCTCTTTCCTTCCGCAAAACGGTTGAGGCCCTGAGCCACTACAAGCTGGTGTGCATCGACGAATTCGAGCTTGATGATCCGGGCGACACCGTGCTGATGTCGCGGCTGATGCGTGAACTGGCCGACGCCGGCGTCAAGCTTGCTGCCACGTCCAACACCCTGCCGGGTTCGCTGGGCGACGGCCGCTTTGCCGCCGTCGACTTTGCCCGTGAAATCCAGGTCCTGGCGGACCAGTTCGACGTCATCAGGATCGACGGCGAGGATTTCCGCCACCGTGGCCTGCCGGCCGCCCCGGCGCCGCTGAAGAACAGCCAGCTCGCGGCCCAGATGAAGGCCGAGTTCGACGGCAAGACCGTGGCAGAGGACGAATTCAGTTCACTGATCGGCCATCTTGCCGGTGTCCACCCGAGCCGTTACCGGCAGCTCATCGACGGCATCGACGGCGTCGTGTGGCGAAACGTGGAGACCATCACCGAACAGGCCGTGGCGCTTCGCTTCGTAGTGTTGGCGGACCGACTGTACGACAAGGATGTGCCCATCCTGGCCAGCGGCGTTCCCTTCGACGAGCTGTTCACGGACGAAATGATGCACGGCGGCTACACCAAGAAGTATTTCCGTGCGGTGTCCCGCTTGACCGCCTTGGCCCGGGAGGGCCAGAACCACGAGCCGTCCTAGGTACTAAGCACAACGCGGGGTCACATACGGCCCATCCGGAGATGTCGGATGGGCCGTATGTGACCCCGCGTTGTTTCGTTATTGCCGGTTAAACGCCAAAGGTGCGGGCGCCGCCTCCCGGCGGGACCCGCACCCCCTTGACGTGCTAGGGCGCAGCCCTGGCCAAAATCCTTACGGAGCCTTTTCGGCAACCGGCGCCACAGCTACGGGCGCTTCTTCAGCAGCCGGCTGTCCGTCGGTATTGTCAACGAAGTCGGATGCCCCACCTTGAACTGCATCAACCTGATCGGCGAACTTTCCGCCGGTCTTTGAGTCGACGAAGTCGCCGGCTTTTTCGATGCCGTCCTTGATGGCCTGTTCGTTGCCGTGGATGAGACCCTGAGCCTTGCTCTTAAGATCGCCAATCAGTCCCACGAGCACCTCCCTTCAGTTGCGGAGCCAGATCGCTCCTCCGCAACCGATCCTAGACCTGTCTGTCGGGCGTGCCAAGGCGCTGTGACAATTTTTGTAAAGTCGGGGCGGCGTATTCGGGCAACAAAAAAGCAGCTCACGGGGAGCTGCTGTGTGTGGGCGATACTGGGATCGAACCAGTGACCTCTTCCGTGTCAGGGAAGCGCGCTACCGCTGCGCCAATCGCCCGGAACCGGAAG
>DIZT01000199.1:4471-29605 GCA_002427975.1 Micrococcaceae bacterium UBA6021
TACTGCATGAAGCAAGTTGCCTTGCTTGGTGGGCGATACTGGGATCGAACCAGTGACCTCTTCCGTGTCAGGGAAGCGCGCTACCGCTGCGCCAATCGCCCATTTAATCCGGCGTGAACCAGAAAATATGGTTTTCACCGAGGTGGGTACGGGATTCGAACCCGTGTAAACGGCTTTGCAGGCCGCTGCCTCGCCTCTCGGCCAACCCACCGTGTAAGCGCCGGGTCCGAAGATCCATTGCCGTGACAGTGTCCTGCGAGCGGACGACGAGATTCGAACTCGCGACATCCACCTTGGCAAGGTGGTGCTCTACCAGCTGAGCTACGTCCGCATTTGGGCCGCTGAATCCGTGCCGTTTCGGGCATTTCCTCGCGTTCCAACGAGTAAGAACTCTATAGGAGGTTCAGGGATTCTCCAAATCGCGGGTCCTTGAACCGCGGCAATGCCCCTGGATCCCTGCAATCTAGGGGATTTTTCGAATTACAGGCCTGTAATTCGATGCGGGTCGCGTCTCGATTTCCATAAACCCTGCCAGGTCGGCTAGCATTCAAAGGCATCGGGGCGATTGGCGCAGTGGTAGCGCGCTTCGTTCACACCGAAGAGGTCACTGGTTCGAACCCAGTATCGCCCACGAGCAAGGAGCCCCTTCAGGCAGCCGAATGGCGGTCTGAAAGGGCTCCTTTTGTTGCCCAGCTGTGAGTCCTGTTTGCCTGGTAGTCCTGTTGGGTTAACCCGGACCCGCCTGCTATCCGTGCGTTCCCGCGCCGCCTGGCATGCCGGCTTTGATCAGGTCCATTACGGATGAATCCGCCAGCGTGGTGACATCCCCGATCGGCCGGTCTTGCGCAACGTCCTTGAGCAGCCGCCGCATGATCTTGCCGGACCGGGTTTTCGGCAACTCCGCCACCACCATGATCTGCCGCGGCCGGGCGATTTTGCCGATTTCCTTTGCAACATGGTCCCGCAGCTCCTGGACGACGTCGGGTCCGCCGTCGCCGGCGTCGCTGCGCAGGATGACGAAGGCGACCACAGCTTGGCCAGTGGTTTCGTCGTTGGCACCGACGACGGCGGCCTCCGCAACTTTCGCGTGGGAGACCAGCGCGGACTCGATTTCCGTGGTGGAGAGCCGGTGGCCGGCCACGTTCATCACATCGTCCACCCGCCCCAGCAGCCAGATGTCTCCGTCCTCATCCTTCTTGGCGCCGTCCCCGGCGAAGTAGAGTCCGGGGAATCGGGACCAGTACGTCTCCCGGTATCGGTCATCGTCGCCCCAGATGGTGCGCAGCATGGATGGCCAAGGCTCGGCCAGCACAAGGTAGCCACCGGACCCGTTGGGTACGGGCTGGCCCGCGTCATCCACGACGTCGGCCACGATGCCCGGCAGCGCCTTCATGGCCGCCCCCGGCTTGCCGGCGGTGACGCCCGGAAGCGGGCTGATCATGATGGCGCCTGTCTCGGTCTGCCACCAGGTGTCCACGACGGGCACTCTGTTGTGCCCGATGTTCTCCCGGTACCAGATGTAGGCGGCGGGGTTGATAGGTTCGCCCACGGAGCCGAGCACCCGCAGACTCTCAAGGTTGTATTTGGCAGGTATCTGCGCGCCCCACTTCATGAAGGTCCGGATGGCGGTGGGCGCGCAGTAGAGGATCGACACCTTGTACTTGTCGATGACCTCCCACCATCGGCCCTGATGCGGCGTATCCGGGGTTCCCTCGTAGAGTACCGATGTGGCGCCGTTGACCAGCGGGCCGTAGACGATGTAGCTGTGGCCGGTAACCCAGCCGATGTCCGCAGCGGTCCAGAAGATGTCCGACTCAGCCTTCAGGTCGAATACCGCCCAGTGGGTGTATGCGCAGGCCGTCAGGTAGCCGCCGGTAGTGTGCAGGATGCCCTTGGGTTTGCCTGTGGTTCCCGAGGTGTACATCACATAGAGCGGGTGCTCGGCATCGAACGGCTCGGCTTCATGGTCGGTGGATGCCTGTTCCACCGTCTCGTGCCACCAGAGGTCGCGTCCGGACGTCCAGTCCACGGGTTGGCCCGTGCGGCGTACCACCAGGACGTTTCGGACGTCCGGGCAGTCCAGCAGGGCCTCGTCGACGGCGGACTTCAGTCCGGAGGCTTTGCCGCGGCGGAAGGCACCGTCGGACGTGATGACGAGTCGTGCGTCGCAGTCCTGGATCCGCGTCCGCAAGGCGTCCGCAGAAAACCCCCCGAACACCACGGTGTGCGGCGCTCCAATTCGCGCACACGCCAGCATTGCCACCACTGTTTCCGGGATCATTGGAAGGTAGATGGCCACTCGATCCCCGGCCTGGACGCCCAGATGGGTCAGGGTATTCGCCGCCTGGCAGACCATCTGAGTGAGCTGGGTATAGGTGATGGTCCGGGTGTCTCCGCCTTCTCCTTCAAAATAGTAGGCCACCCTGTCGCCGTGGCCGGCGGCTACGTGCCGGTCCAGGCAGTTGTAGGCGGCATTGAGTTTACCGCCGACAAACCATTTGGCGAACGGTGCCTTTGACCAGTCCAAAACCTCTGTCCATTTAGTGGACCAGTCCAGCCGCTCGGCCTGGCGCTCCCAGAAGGCAAGCCGGTCGCCGTCGGCCTCCTCATAGCCTTTGGCCGTCGCGTTGGACTGCGCGGCAAAGCTGGCTTCGGGAGGAAAGCGGCGCTGCTCGTGCAACAGGTTTGCGAGGGTTTCATCCGATTCGGTACCGGGTGTCGTCATCGCCGGTCACCGTGGCCCCACGGGAAGCAGGACACGTTTGAAGGTAAAGTTCGCAACCACGGCGAGCGAGGTGTACCAGGCAATCAGTGCTGTCACGATGCCCAGCCAGCCGCCCATGACGGTCAGCCCAGGGGCGCTGGCAAACTCGCCGATGGCGAGTGCGATGAAGGTCAGCGTCAGGAAGGCGAACACGCCGAAAACCGCTGTGCTCACCCGCCAGGCCGCGATGGTCATGTAGGCGGTAAAGATGGCCCAGGCCAGCAGGTAAAGGCCGACGCCCTTGCCTGCGTCCGCTGCAGGCAGGCCGGCTGCATTGAACTGGACGAGGAACCAGAAGGAGAGCCAGAAGGCACCGTATGAGCAGAATGCTGTGGCGCCGAAGACATTGCGGTTGGCGAACTCCCAGAGGCCGGCCGCGAATTGGGCCGTGCCGCCGTAGAACAGCGCCAAGCCCAGCACCACGGGTTGGTCTTTGGCAGGGATGAGGCCTGCGTTGATGACGCTCAGCACAAAGGTGGTCAGGGCGAAGGCGCCCAGCCCGAGCGCGGCCGGATCGGCGAACGGCGGGCTGGTGCTCGCAGGAGCTGACAGTGCCGCAATGCCCTGGGAAGGCAGCGGATTTACCGACCCTTGACCATAACCAGCCGGGACAGTTCCGGGAGAGTTTGATTCGATACTCATGGCACGACTCCTAGGTCGACACCAGCACCATCGCTGGTGACTTATACCAGAATACACCCGAATATTCAACGTTTAGCCAGGTGATGGCAGTGGCGCATCTCATATGGAACCGGATGCGGGGCAGGCCGACGCCCGTCATTTTCTTGATTGTCTCTTTCTGTCAGCCCCTTGTGAAAGAGTCTTTGTATGACTGATCCACTCCTTGCCCACGCCACGGAATACGGCCGCATGTACGCGCGGTCCACGTCCGAACAGTTCTCCGTTCCCTCCATCACCACCGTCATCGGCCAGCAGCCGCACGGCCTGGACGGCTGGTTCGGTTACATGGGCGCCAGCAGCCTGGCGAAGGATCCGCTGCTCGCAGACTGCCTGGGCAGTCCGGCGAAAATCCGGCAGGCAGTCAACCGGGCCTCCAAGGCGGCAGAGACATACCGGGATGAGGCAGCCAAACGCGGTGACCGCGTCCATAACTACTGCGAGCAGGTGGCGCTCCGTGCCCTGGGACGGCCGCACGCGATGAAGGAAACCCGTGAGGCCCTCGCAGCCAACGGCGAGGAAGCCTTTGCCCTGCGGTTTGACGAGTGGTGGGAACTCTATGGCGTGGAACCCCTGGCACCGGAAGTCACCGTCTGGAACAAATCTGTGGGCTATGCCGGGACCCTGGACCTCGTGGCCCGCATCAACGGCCGCATATGCATCATCGACTACAAGACCAAGGGCACCACGCGGGACGGAACCGTCAAACCGCTGGACGACAAAGTCGTCATGCAGCTGGTGGCCGGAATGAAGGCCGAGGAAAGCCTCGTGGATCCGGTGGCAGGAGAATGGGAGCCCTGGAAGTACGGTGAGGACCCGCTGCTGCTGGCTGTGGCCATTGGCGAGACGGAGGTCCGGCCGGTCCGCGCCAACCCCGACGTCCTCAAGCACCACTGGTGGAAGTTCTGCGCCCTGCGCAGGGTCTGGGAACTGTCGGCCGATACGCTGGCCGCGGGCTCTGCCCTTCTTCCGGTGGCTCCGCCCCCGTCCGCGCAGATCCGCAGCGCATAGCGGAGCATGCCCGCCCCGGGGCATGCTTACCCGCAGCGCGGCTGCCCGGAGTCCCGGGACCGGTGCCCCTGCACCTAAACTGGATAGGTTCGCCATTAACGCCCACCGTGAGGAAAGACAGCACATGGCCATTCTGAATATCCGCATCATCGGTGATCCTGTGCTCCGCACAGTGGCCGATCCCGTGACGGAATTCGGTCCTGAGCTCGCCAAGCTGGTTGCGGACATGACGGAAACCATGGAGGACGTGGAGGGCGCGGGCCTCGCCGCGCCACAGGTTGGCGTCAGCCAGCGGGTCTTCACATACCGGATCGACGGCGTAGAAGGCCATATCATCAATCCGGTCCTGGAAAACAGCGAGGACTACCAAGCGGACCATGTTGAGGGCTGCCTGTCCATCCCCGGCCTGGCGTTCCCGGTCCGCCGCTTCCGCGCCACACGCGCCACCGGCGTTGACCTTAACGGGAATCCTGTCACCCTTGCGGGGGAGGGCATGCTGGCCCGTTGCTTCCAGCACGAGACGGACCACCTTGACGGCATCCTCTTCACCGACAGGCTGGAAGGTGAGGACCGCAAGGAGGCCCTGCGCTCCATCCGCAATGCCAACTATGACGCCATCACGGAACGTACGACGACGAAGCGCGCCAAGACGGTCGGGTCCAGTTTCGGGGGAGCGAGCTCTGTCGGGGGCAGCTTCGGCGGCGGCGCCACCCTATGAGGGTACTTTTTGCCGGCACCCCTGCCGTGGCCGTTCCATCCCTGGATGCCCTCGTCGCGGCCGGCTGTGAGGTCGTTGCGGTCCTGACCCGTCCCGACGCGCCGATAGGGCGCAAACGTGTGCTGACGCCGTCGCCCGTTGCCGCCCGCGCCGCCGAGTTGGGCATCGACATCATTCACGCCACCCGCGTGGACGAGGCCGTGACGGCGAAAATCGCCGCAGCCAAGCCGGATGTGGCCGCCATCGTGGCCTACGGCGGACTGATTCCGCGCGCCGCCCTGGATGTTCCCCCGCACGGTTGGATCAACCTGCACTTCTCCCTGCTTCCGGCGTGGCGTGGCGCTGCCCCGGTACAGCGGGCCGTGATGGCCGGCGATGACGTCACCGGAGCAGTCACCTTCCTGTTGGAGGAAGGCTTGGACACAGGTCCCGTCTTCGGGACGCTGACCGTGGGCGTTGGCCCGGAAGACACCGCTGGAGTGCTGTTGGAGCGGCTGTCCCACAGCGGTGCCGTGCTCCTTGCCCAGACCCTGTCCGCCGTCGACGCCGGGAGTGCGGCCCCGCAGCCGCAGGTGGGCGACGTCTCGCTGGCCCCCAAACTGACCATCGTTGACGGCCGGCTCCATTGGAACCAGCCCGCACTGGCGATCGGCAGGCGCGCCCGCGGCGTAACTCCCGAGCCCGGTGCGTGGACCACCTTGTACGGCCAGCGGGTCAAACTCGAACCCGTCCGGCTCCGGCCGGATATCTCTGACCTGCAGCCCGGCGCGGTATTCCTTGACGGGAAGAGCGTCCTGGTGGGCACCGGGTCCCACGCCGTTGAACTGACGAGGATCCAGCCTTCGGGCAAAAAGATGATGGCCGCCGCCGACTGGGCGCGCGGCATGGCAACACTGGAAAGCGTGGTCTTCGAATGAGCGAGTCCGGCGGTAATGCAGGCGGCAGGGGCGGCAGCGGAAGCGGCGCCCCGGGCGGCGGGCGCGGCAACAGCGGACGCGGCAAAGGAGGGCCGCGGGACGGCAGCCAGCGCAACGCCCAAGGCCGCGAACGGAACCGCCCCTCCCAACGGAGCTTCACCGAAAACGCTCCGGCGCAGCGGACCCGCCGGGCGGACCCGGCCCGGCTGGTGGCTTTTGAAGTCCTGCGTGCGGTAGCCGCCGAGGACGCCTACGCCAACCTGGTGCTCCCGTCCCGCATCCGTCATCACGGCCTGGACAAGCGCGACGCCGGCTTCGCCACCGAGCTCAGCTACGGCGCCTTGCGTGGACAGGGTACCTACGATGCCATCCTGGCCCGCTGCGTTGACCGGCCGCTGGACCAGCTTGACCCCGCCATTCTCGACGCCCTGCGGATCGGCACCCATCAGCTCCTGGCCATGCGGGTCCCGGCCCACGCGGCCCTGGATCAGACCGTTGGCCTGGCCCGTGCCGTCATTGGCGCCGGCCCCTCCGCCCTGATCAACGCGGTCCTGCGCAAAGTCTCCGCACACACGCTGGAAGAGTGGCTGGAACAGCTGCTCAGCGACGAGACGGACGAAACCAGGATCGCCTCGATCCGCTATGCCCACCCGGAGTGGATTGTCCGGGCCTTGCGGCAGTCGCTTGTCGCCCACGGCCGTCCTGTCAGCGAAATCAACGAACTCCTGGACGCCGACAACGCCGCCCCGGTGGTCAACCTCGTGGCGTTGCCCGGACTGGGAAGCCTTGATGAAGCCCTCGAAGGCGGGGCCACGCCGGGAGAACTCGTCGAAGGCTCGGCGCTCTCCAGTGGCGGCGACCTCGGCCGGCTCGCCTCAGTCCGCGAAGGGAGCACCCGGGTCCAGGACGTCGGCTCGCAGCTCGTGGCCCGCGCAATGGCCGCCGTCGACCTTGGGACCGGTACCGGCAGCGACGGGGCGGGCGAACGCTGGCTCGATCTCTGCGCCGGTCCCGGCGGCAAGGCGGCGCTGCTCGGGGCGCTCGCCCGGCAGCAGGGCGCGACCCTGCTGGCTAACGAGCCCGCACCGCACCGCGCCAAGCTGGTACGGCAGGCCCTGGCCGCCGTTCCGCACGAGATCTGGCACGTGCGCACCGGCGACGGCCGCGAGGTGGGCACGGAGATGGCGGAGAGCTTTGACCGTGTCCTCGTCGACGCGCCCTGCACCGGGCTGGGCGCCCTGCGCCGCCGCCCCGAGTCGCGCTGGCGGCGCACCCCCAAGGACCTGACGGACCTCGGACCACTGCAGCGCGAACTGCTCAAGTCCGCGCTGGCTGCAGTCAAACCCGGCGGCGTCGTGGCCTACGTGACGTGCTCGCCGCACCCCGCAGAGACCACCGCCGTCGTCAGCGATGTGCTGCGCAAACGCGACGACCTCGAACTGCTCGACGCCGGTGCTGTGCTGGACGGGGTCAGCCTGACCGGCCACCTGGACGCCGGGCACGAACACACTGCCCAGCTCTGGCCGCACATCCACAGCACCGACGCCATGTTCCTGGCCCTCATCCGGAAGAAAGCCTGACCCGTGAAAGGTTCCTCCATGCCGCAATGCTGCATCAACCCGAGCATCCTGTCCGCCGACTTCGTCAACCTCGAAGCCGAACTGCAGCGCATCAGCAACGCTGACGCCGTGCACGTGGACGTCATGGACAACCACTTTGTCCCCAACCTCACCATCGGGCTGCCCGTAGTCCAGCGGATCCAGGCTGTCAGCCCCGTTCCGCTGGACGCCCACCTGATGATCTCGGACGCCGACCGCTGGGCGCCGGGGTTCGCCGACGCCGGGCTGGCATCGGTGACTTTCCACGCTGAGGCCTCCATCGCACCGGTCAAACTGGCCCGAGAACTGAGGGCCCGCGGCTCCAAGGCCGGCATGGCGCTGCGCCCGGCCACCGCCGTGGAACCCTACCTGGACATGCTCGAGGAACTGGACATGCTCCTGATCATGACAGTGGAGCCGGGCTTCGGCGGCCAGGCCTTCCTGGACCTGACCCTCCCCAAGATCCGCAGGGCACGGGCAGCCATTGACGGCTCCGGCATCGATGTCGCCATCCAGGTGGACGGCGGCATCACCGAGGAGACCATTCTCCGGGCGGCAGAAGCCGGCGCGAACGTCTTTGTAGCGGGTTCGGCTGTCTACGGCGCCGACGACCCGGCAGCAGCCATCGAACGGCTCCGCGAGGCAGGCAGCATTAAGTTACGTGCCGGGTCGGCGGAATAGTCTGGACCACGTTGTGGTTATGGCACAATAGCAACACACATTACGTGCTCCGGGGTCGGTGTAAGTCCGAACCGGCGGTGATAGTCCGCGACCCGCGAGCCGGCGCTTTCCCACCAGGGAAGGAACCGGCGGACGGTTGAACCGGTGAAATTCCGGTACCGACAGTTAAAGTCTGGATGAGAGAAGCACGTACAGCTGTATCTGTGGCGCCTTTTGGCGGTGCGGCCTTCTGCTGTCGTATACCCCCGGAGCCATCGCGGTTCTAGAGGGAAGGAACGACAACACACATGAACCCCTTGCGATGGCTCTTTGAAGCCAGGATTTCCCATGAGCCGGGAACCGAAGCCACCATGACGGTGGCTGCCACATGACCCGGATCGAAAAGCTGACGGCGTTCAGCGCCGCCGAAACCGCCGCCATGGACACAGCGCTCGAAGAAGCCCTGCGGGGCCCGCGCGGAGCCAACCCACTGGTGGGCGCCGTCGTCATTGATGCTGCGGGCCGCCAGCAGGTTACCGGATACCACCGCGGTGCGGGCACCCCGCACGCTGAGGCCGACGCGATCGCGCAGGCCACAGCAGCCGGGCTGGATCTTAGCGGCTCCACGATGGTGGTCACGCTTGAACCGTGCGACCACTCCGGCCGCACAGGCCCGTGCAGCCAAGCCATCATTGACGCTGGAATCGCCGACGTGGTCTACGCCGTCGACGATCCGCATGACCCTGCGGCGGGCGGCGCAGCAACCCTCCGGGCAGCAGGTGTGCGCGTCCGCAGCGGGCTCGCGGCCGAGGAGTCATTCGAGCTGAACCGCCAGTGGTTCGAAGCCGTGGCCGCGCTTCGCCCGTTCGTGACGCTGCACATTGCCCAGACACTGGACAGCCGGATCGCCGCTGAGGACGGGACGAGCCAATGGATCTCCTCGCCGGAATCCCTCGCTGACAACCACGGGCTCAGGCGGCGGATCGATGCGATCCTCGTGGGCACCCAGACGGTGCTGGTGGACAATCCGCGGCTGACTGCCCGCGATGCGTCGGGCGCCACATCGGGCAAGCAGCCCCTGCGTGCAGTGATGGGCCTGCGGGACATTCCGGCCGACGCCGCCGTCCGCGGTGATGACGGGTACGTGCTCCACCTGCCGACACGTGATCCGCACGAGGCACTCTCGCTCCTGTACACGGCGGGAATCCGTCACGTCATGGTGGAGGGCGGCTCACTCATCCTGAGCTCATTCCTGGCAGCCGGGCTCGTGGACGAACTCATTGTCTACGTTGCCCCTACCCTGCTGGGCTCCGGAACGCCCGCCCTCAACGGACTCGGGATCACCACCCTCGCGGACGCCCGCCACTGGGACTGGGACCCGTCCGACGGCGGCGCCGTGCTGACCCTGGGCCGGGACCTCAGGCTGCACCTCCGTCCAGCACCAACCGAAACTTTCGAACCACAACCATCCCGCGCTGCCGCGGAACCAGCCCTGGGAGGCTACTGATGTTTACCGGAATTATTGCCGAACAAGGACAGGTGCTGTCCGTGGAGCGCGACGGCGACGCCAGCGCAACCCTCCGGCTGCGCGCCCCCGGCACCACTGAGGGACTCGGCCTCGGCGGGTCCATTGCCGTCAACGGGGTCTGCCTGACGGCCACCGCAATCGACGGCAAAGAGTTCAGCGTTGACGTGATGGGGGAAACCCTGGTCCGCAGCACCATCGGCGAACTCGCCGCCGGTGACTCGGTGAACCTAGAGCGTTGCGTCCCCGCCGGCGGCCGGCTGGACGGCCACGTCGTCCAGGGCCACGTCGACGGCGTCGGGCAGCTCTTGGAGCGCGAAGCCCTCGGCAACTGGGAGCGCCTCCGGTTCGGTGTGCCGGCCAACCTCGCCCGCTACATCGCCGAGAAGGGCTCCATCGCCATCGACGGCGTCTCGCTGACCGTCACGGCGGTCAGCCCCGCTGCCGAACCGGAGCCCTGGTTCGAAGTGGGGCTGATCCCCACCACGCTGGCCGAGACCGGCCTGGGAGCAAAAGAAACCGGCAGCAGGGTCAACCTCGAAGTGGACGTACTCGCGAAATACACCGAACGGCTGCTGGCATTCAGCACCGGCGCAACCACCGGGGGCGAACGATGAACGCCACCGTTCGGCTGCAGCCGGCCGCGGATGCCGGCCCCGTGCCTAACACAACCTTCGGACTTGACCCCGTGGAGAATGCCATCCGCGCCATGGCCGCCGGCCGGCCCGTGCTGGTGGTGGACAACGAGGACCGCGAAAACGAAGGCGACATCATCTTCGCCGCGCAGCATGCCACCCCCGCACTCATGGGCTGGACCATCCGGTACAGCTCCGGCGTCATCTGCGTCCCCCTGACCGGGGAGCGCGCCGACGCCCTGGCGCTGCCGCCCATGGTGGCCGTGAACCAGGACGCGAAGGGTACGGCGTACACCGTTTCCTGTGATGCGGCAGTGGGGGTCAGCACGGGGATCTCTGCGACAGACCGTGCCCTCACGGCCCGCGTCCTTGCAGACCCCGGCGCCGGACCGGCCGCCGTGACCCGGCCCGGGCATATTTTCCCGCTGCGGGCCGTTAACGGGGGAGTGCGTGAACGCCCCGGCCATACCGAAGCGGCCGTGGACCTCTGCCGGCTCGCCGGACTGGAGCCAGTGGGCGTTATCGCGGAGGTTGTGTACGACGACGGTGAAATGATGCGGCTCGACGGGCTGCGGGGATTCGCCGCTGAACACGGGTGCCCCCTGATCTCGATTGAGGATCTGGTGGCTTACCTTGAAGCAGGGGCCGGGGCTCCCGCCGACAGTGACACCGGGCCGGACGCCCGGGTGGAGTAGAGGAGTAATGATGACGGCTTCCGGAGTTTCGGACGACAGCCACCAGAACGGCCACCATCGGGGGGCGGCCGGCAATGGCCGGGCCCACCACCCCGTGAGCGGCGGTCCCATTGTGCAGCTGCCCACGGCATTTGGCGATTTCATTACCCAGGCCTGGACAGATCTGGTCACAGGCGCCGAACACTTGGCGGTGAGCTCACCCAATCCGCCCAGGGAAGGCGTGGCGCCACTGGTCAGGCTGCATTCCGAGTGCCTGACAGGCGACGTCTTCGGTTCCTACCGTTGCGACTGCGGCGAACAGCTGGCCTATGCCCTGGAGCTGATCAACGAGTTCGGCGGCACCCTGCTGTACCTGCGCGGGCAGGAAGGCCGGGGGATCGGCCTGGCCAACAAGATCAAGGCCTACGCCCTCCAGGAAGCGGGCTTTGACACCGTGGAGGCCAACGAACAGCTGGGATTGCCGGTGGACGCCCGCTGCTACAAGGCGGCCGCCCAGATCCTGGCCGAGATGGGCCTCCACGAAGTCCGGCTCCTGAGCAACAACCCGGACAAAAAGAACAGGCTCGCCAAGGCCGGCGTGAAGGTGGTGGAAATGGTGCCCACCGAGGTGCCGTCCCGCGACCAGAACATCCGCTATCTGCAGACCAAAAAGGACCGCATGGACCACCGGCTGACGCTGGACACACACGTTGTTACGGTGCCAAGCGGCGCTGCCGACGATTTCGACCTCGACCAAAACTGAACGGATCGCGATTCACGCATGAGCGGACACGGCGCACCAGATATTGACCTCACCACCCTCAACCCGGCGGAAACGTCGCAGCTGCGGCTGGCCATTGTGGCAGCCAGCTGGCACACCCAGATCATGGACGGACTCCTGGACGGTGCCCTGCGCGCTGCCAAGGACGCGGGCATCAGCGAACCCACCGTACTGCGCGTTCCGGGTGCCTTCGAGCTTCCCGTCGCTGCCGCGCGGCTGGCACCGCACTTTGACGCAGTGGTAGCCCTCGGCGTCGTGATCCGCGGCGGCACGCCGCACTTTGAATACGTCTGCCAGGCGGCGACGTCGGGACTGACCGATGTCAGCGTCTCCACCGGCGTGCCGGTGGGATTCGGCGTGCTGACCTGCGATACGGAGCAGCAAGGACTGGACCGTGCGGGCCTGCCGGGCTCCAGCGAGGACAAAGGCCACGAAGCAGTGACGGCAGCCCTGGCCACGGCAGTTCTCCTCAAGGAGTACCGCAGGTAGGTGGCAGCGAGCTGCCGGGGCGCGGTGTGTCTTCGCTCACATCGCGCCCGTCATGCAACGGCCCGACAGGCGCCCTCAGGGCCGCAGCAAGTAGGCTGTAGGGCGTGAAGAATTTCGAGACGCTGTTCGCTGAACTGAGTGAGAAGGCAGCCACCCGCCCGGCAGGCTCCCGCACCGTCGCTGAATTGGAGTCCGGAGTCCACGGCATCGGCAAGAAAGTCGTGGAGGAAGCAGCCGAAGTCTGGATGGCCGCTGAGTACGAATCCGATGAGGCCGCGGCCGAGGAAATCTCCCAGCTGCTCTACCACCTGCAGGTTCTGATGCTCGCCAAAGGCCTGACCCTGGAAGACGTCTACAAGCATCTATAGCCACTGCGGCGCCCGGCGGTCAACAATTGCCTGCCGGTGCCCCGTGTGGCCCGTTTGCCTGATCCCTGGACCTCCCAACCAAGAAAGACCCCCATGCTGCGAGTAGCCGTACCCAACAAGGGCTCCCTGTCCGAAGCCGCCTCCGCCATGCTCTCCGAAGCGGGCTACCGCCAACGCCGCGACACCCGCGAGCTGGTCATGATGGACCCGGACAACGACATTGAGTTCTTCTTCCTCCGCCCGCGCGACATCGCCGTGTACGTGGGACGCGGAACGCTCGACGTCGGCATCACCGGACGCGACCTGCTGCTTGACGCCGAGGTGGAAGCTGAGGAACTGCTGCCCCTGGGCTTCGCTGCCTCCACGTTCCGTTTCGCCGGGCCGGTGGGCGACTTCACCAAAGTGGAAGAGCTTGAGGGCAAGCGCCTCGCCACCAGCTACGACGGCCTGCTCCGCGGCTATCTCGCCGAGCGGGGCATCAATGCCAAGGTGGTCCGGCTCGACGGCGCCGTGGAGTCCTCCGTGCGCCTGGGCGTAGCGGACGCCATCGCCGACGTCGTCGAAACCGGCAACACCCTCAAAGCTGCCGGGATGGAAATCTTCGGCGAGCCGATCCTCAAGTCAGAGGCTGTCCTGATCCGGCGCACCGGCGAAGGCGGAGCCGCGAACGGTACGGCGAAGGAGATTGAGGTCCTCATCCGCCGCCTGCAGGGCGTGCTGGTGGCGCGCCAGTACGTGCTGATGGACTACGACATCCGCAAGGAACTCGTGGAGGAGGCCGCAGCCCTGACCCCCGGCCTGGAATCACCCACCGTCTCGCCGCTGCGCGACTCCGAATGGGTGGCCGTCCGGTCCATGGTTCCGAAGAAGGAAACCAACCGGATCATGGATGAGCTCTACGACCTCGGCGCCCGCGCCATCCTGGTCAGCAGCATCCACGCCTGCCGCATCTAGAAGGAACTCTGACATGGCTGTAGCTGTACGGGTCATCCCCTGCCTCGACGTCGACGCCGGCCGCGTCGTGAAGGGTATCAACTTCGAAGGCCTCCGCGACGCCGGGGACCCGGTGGAGCTGGCACACCGCTACGACAACGCGGGCGCGGACGAACTGACGTTCCTTGATGTCACCGCGTCCTCGGGCAACCGCGAAACCACTTTCGACGTCGTCCGCCGCACGGCCGAGGAAGTCTTCATTCCGCTGACCGTAGGCGGCGGAGTCCGCGGCGTGGCCGAGGTGGACAAGCTCCTGCGTTTCGGCGCGGACAAGGCCTCCATCAACACGGCCGCCGTAGCCCACCCGGATGTCATCAACGAAATCAGCCGGCACTTCGGTTCGCAGGTGCTTGTCCTGTCCGTGGACGCCCGCCGGACCCGGCCCGGGTCCCGGCCCACGCCGTCGGGCTTTGAAGTGACCACCCACGGCGGCCGCACCGGCACCGGGATCGACGCCATCGAGTGGGCCAGGGAAGCCGCAGACCGCGGCGTCGGGGAAATCCTGCTCAACTCCATCGACGCCGACGGCACCAAGGACGGCTTTGACCTGGAACTGATCCGTCTGGTCCGGGCCGCAGTGAAAGTGCCGATCATCGCCTCAGGCGGCGCCGGGGAACCGGCCCACTTCCCGCCTGCCGTAGCCGCAGGAGCGGACGCCGTGCTGGCAGCATCAATCTTCCACTGGGGCCCGGACAACATGATGTCCCAGGTCAAGCAGGCCATCCGCGACGCAGGCTTCGAAGTCCGTTAAGGACCGGTTATTGCGTCCGGTGATCGAGCTTGTCGAGATCCCGGTTTCGACAGGCTCAACCACCGGGGAGCGAGATCCCGGCCCGCTGCTACAGGCCGACTTCGGCGGACTGGAGGAGCGCGACGGCGTCGGGCTGGCCTTCGAAGGTGACCAGGGCGTGGCGGGTCCTGCCGTGGGCGTGCATCAGCAGTTCGCCCGGCTCGCCAACGATCGCCACCGAAACCGGAGCCCGCTTGGCGACGTGCCGGGGGCCGGACGGGCGGACCAACACAATGCCCAGGTCCACTCCCCGGTAGAGAATGGCTGCCCGTTTGATCAGCTCGTCCCAGAGGGCGTCCGAGTAAGCCTCGTCGAGGGCGCGCGGCGCCCAGCGGTCCACAGCCCGGCGGATGTCCTCGGTGTGGACGAAATATTCGATCAGGTTGGAGCTTTCGTCCAGAGCCTTGATGTTCATGGGTGACAGTGCCGGCGGGCCTGCCCGGAACGTGTTGACCAGTCCGGTGTAGTCGTCGGCAGTTTTCAGCTTCGCGGCGAGCTTGGCGGTGGCTTTATCCGAGGCCTTGGACAGGCTCTTGATGATGAGGCCCAGTCCCACAGCCGCCTTGCGTTCGCGCAGGTAAAGGTGCGCGGCGAGGTCCCTGGTGCGCCAGCCTCTGCAAAGAGTGGGGGCATCAGGACCGGCCGCCAGCAGGGTTTCGGCCAGGACTTCTCGGGACGGTTCGACGAAATGCATCACTTGTGAAACTAGCACGAGAGCAGGGAAGTTGGGCAGCAGAACCGCCAGCGTGAAGGTGCACTTGTTCACATGCGCATTTTTGGTTCCGGATGCCCTTACTGGGAGGGCTGCGGTGAGGCACTAGACTTGGTCTGATGTCTGAGCAGCCCGCCCCCGCCCCAGTAATTGTCCCGGCCCCCGCCACGAGCCCGCTTCCCCCCGCCGTTGCCACCGCGCTGAAGCGGGACAGCGCCGGGCTCGTTGCCGCCGTGGTCCAGCAGTTCGACACCCATGAAGTGCTGATGCTGGGCTGGATGGACGACGAAGCCCTGCACCGCACCATGACCAGCGGCCGGGTCACCTTTTACTCCCGGTCCCGCCAGGAGTACTGGCGCAAGGGGGACACATCCGGCCACGTCCAGTGGGTTAAATCAGTTGCCCTGGACTGCGACGGCGATGCCCTCCTGATCCGGGTGGACCAGGTCGGCGCGGCATGCCACACCGGCACCCGGACCTGCTTTGACGGCAGGGACCTGGACATTACTGTAGGAACAGGCGGAGAAGCATAACCATGCAGGACCTTGGAATCATCAGCCCGGGCCTCGAGGAGTTCCGCGAACTCGCCGTCAACAGCCGGGTCATCCCCGTCACGCTCAAAGTACTGGCGGACGCCGAGACCCCTATCGGCCTCTACCGGAAGCTGGCCCAGGGCCAGCCCGGCACGTTCCTGATGGAGTCCGCGGCGGTAGGCGGCACGTGGTCGCGGTATTCCTTCATCGGCGCGAAGTCCCGTGCAACGCTGACCACCAAGGACGGCCAGGCGCACTGGCTGGGCCAGCCTCCTGCCGGCGTGCCCCTGGACGGCAACCCCGTGGACGCCATCCGCGACACCATCGAAGCGCTGCGGACCAGCAGGTTTGACGGCCTGCCGCCCTTCACCTCGGGACTCGTGGGCTTCCTGGGCTGGGAGACTGTCCGCCACTGGGAACGGCTCACCAGCCCGCCGGAGGATGACCTCCACCTGCCCGAACTCGCGCTGAACCTGGTCACGGACATGGCAGTGCACGACAACCACGACGGCACCGTGCTGCTGATCGCCAACGCGATCAACTTCGATGGCAGCTCCGAGCGCGTGGACGAGGCCTGGGAAGATGCCGTGGCACGCGTCAAGGCCCTCCTCACCCAGGTCAGCACCCCCGTGGCCCAGCCGGTTTCCGTGCTGGAACCCGCAGCCCTGGATTTCGCCTCCAGTGTCGAGGAACGGTGGGACGAACCTTCCTACCTGGCGGCGTTGGACCGCGGCAAGGAAGCCATTGTGGACGGCGAAGTGTTCCAGGTGGTAATTTCACGCCGCTTCGAGATGGACTGCGGAGCCTCGCCGCTTGATGTGTACCGCGTCCTGCGCAACACCAACCCCAGCCCGTACATGTATATCTTCAGCCTCGAGGACGCCGACGGCCGCGAGTACTCGATCGTTGGGTCCTCGCCGGAGGCCCTGGTGACGGTGACCGGTGAGGAAGTGATTACGCACCCGATCGCCGGTTCGCGGCCCCGCGGCAAGACGGTGGAGGGCGATAAAGCCCTCGCCGAGGAACTGTTGGCCGACCAGAAGGAACGCGCCGAACACCTGATGCTGGTGGACCTCTCCCGCAACGACCTGTCCAAGGTCTGCGTGGCTGGAACGGTGGACGTCACCCAGTTCATGGAGATTGAACGGTTCAGCCACATCATGCACCTGGTCTCCACTGTGGTGGGCAAACTTTCCCCGGCGGCCAAGGCCTATGACGTACTGAAGGCCACCTTCCCCGCGGGAACCCTGTCCGGGGCCCCGAAACCCCGGGCGATGCGCCTGCTGGACGAGCTTGAACCGCACCGCCGCGGCATCTACGGCGGCGTGGTGGGTTACCTCGACTTCGCTGGCGACATGGACATGGCCATTGCCATCCGCTCGGCCCTGCTGCGCGAAGGACGCGCGTACGTCCAGGCCGGCGGAGGCATCGTGGCGGATTCCGTGAACCCCACGGAAGCGCTGGAGACGGTCAATAAGGCGGCTGCTCCGCTCCGGGCCGTGCACACCGCAGGGTCCTTGCACAACATCGCAGCGGAGTCGCTCCCGGGTAGCACGCAGGACAGCGCCGAATGACGCCGGCCTGGGCCAGGAAGTCCACGCTCGTACTGGTGATCGCCGTCCTTGCGCTGGCCGTCTTCGGCACCACCACCCAGACCTGGATCACCGTCAGCCTGGACGCCAACCAGCTGGGCCAGGCGGCGGGGGACCAGCACACCCTCCCGGTCCAGGGCAGCAAGGCAGCCACCACTGTGACCGCCTTGGCCCTGGTGGCTCTGGCCGGGGGACTGGCAGCGTCCATTGCCGGCAAGTTCGCGCGGTGGGTCATTACCGCCATCGTCCTGTTGGCCTCCGCGGGCATTATTGCGGCGGCAGCCACAGTGCTGGCTGACCCGCTGGCCGCCGCGCAGGGTTCCATCGCCGCAGCCACCGGGGTCACCGGCGGCACTGCCCAGGTGGCCGTTACCGTCTTCCCTGTTCTCGCCGTCGTGGCCGGTGCACTGCTGGCCCTGGCCGCCCTGCTGGTCATCCCCGCGGGCCGGCACTGGAAGTCGCGGACCAAATATGACGCCGCCAAATTAGGGGGGCCCGCCGGCAGCACGGCGGCCGCCACCGGTCCTGTGGACGAGATCGACAGCTGGGACCGCCTCTCGCGCGGCGACGATCCCACCTGAGCTCCGCACACCGCCAAACCCGAGCAAACCGCGGCCAGCTCTGCCGATAGGCAGGTCGCGGCCAAAAAATGGCAGAATGTAAGCAGTATTCATCCCGAGGAGATTCACATGAGCAAAGCACCCGCTTCCGTATCGAAATCAGGCACCCCGACCGTTGCCCCCGGCGTCGTTGACCACAGCCAGGACCTTGGCCACGGCAACAGCCCCGCGGCCTGGACCTGCGTGATCGTTATGCTGGTCGGCGCCCTCATCGCATCCATCGCCTTTGTCATCGCCAACACGCCGATCTTCATCGCCGGCGCAGCCGTGATGGTCGTCGGCCTGATCCTGGGTTACGTCATGCGCAGGGCGGGCTACGGCGTCGAAGGCAGCAAGCTGAAGAACTCCGGTCACTGATGGCGACTGTTCTCGATGACATCAATGCCGGTGTCAGGGAGGATTTGGAGGCCAGGAAGCGTCTGGTTTCGCTGGCAGAACTGAAGGACCTGACCGTGGCCGCGGCACCCGCCCGGGACGCCTGGTCGGCCCTCGGCGGCACCGCTGTGAAGCGGGACCAGCTGAAGGTCATCGCGGAAATCAAGCGGCGCAGCCCGTCCAAGGGCGACCTCGCCAGCATCGTGGATCCGGCCTCGCTGGCCGGGCAGTATGCCGACGGCGGCGCGTCCGTTATCAGCGTCCTCACCGAACAGCGGCGCTTCAACGGGTCCCTTGCGGACCTGGACGCCGTCCGTGCCCGGGTTGACATTCCGTTGCTCCGCAAGGATTTCACGCTCGACGAGTACCAGATCTGGGAAGCCCGCGCCCACGGCGCGGACCTGATCCTGCTCATCGTCGCGTCGCTCTCCGACAGCCAACTCCGGGAGTTCAGCGCCCTTAGCCGGGAACTGGGCATGAACGTGCTCGTGGAGACGCACACGGAACAGGAAATCGAACGGGCTGTGGCGGCCCAGGCCCGCATCATCGGCGTCAACGTGCGCAACCTGAAGACGCTCGACGTCGACCGTTCAGTTTTCGCGCCGCTCGCCGGCCTGATTCCGGCCGAAGCGCTGGTCATCGCTGAATCCGGTGTGCGGGGCGTGGACGATGTAACGCACTACGCCGCCAACGGCGCCAACGCCATCCTGGTGGGCGAGGCCCTGGTCAGCGACGCAACGCCGCGTGACCGGATCGCCGAATTCACAGCGGCCGGCGCTGCCGCCATCGCCGCCCGGGCCTAGTCCGGGCATCCGCTCGGCCCTGGTGCCGGCGGCACAACACTTCTGAACGATCAACTGGAACAGGACGGTGAGACTGATGGTTGACGCACCCTCAGAAAACGCTGACAACAACGCTGCTGAGGCTTTCCTGCAGGGCGGTTCGCTGAAGCACGCCCCGGGGCCATACTTCGGCGGCTACGGCGGACGCTGGATGCCGGAATCGCTCATCGCCGCCCTGGACGAAGTCCAGGACACCTTCGAGAAGGCCAAGGCCGACCCCGAGTTCCTCGCGCAGCTCAAGGACCTGAACAAGAACTACTCGGGCCGGCCGTCCCTCCTCACCGAAGCCAAGAACTTCTCCGAGCACGCCGGCGGGGCCAGGATCTTCCTCAAACGTGAAGACCTCAACCACACCGGTTCGCACAAGATCAACAACGTTCTGGGGCAGGCCCTGCTGGCCAAGCGCATGGGCAAGACCCGCGTCATCGCCGAAACCGGTGCCGGGCAGCACGGCGTGGCCAGCGCCACCGCCGCCGCCCTGCTGGGCCTCGAATGCGTCGTCTACATGGGCGCCGAAGACTGCCGCCGGCAGGCCCTCAACGTGGCCCGCATGCAGCTCCTTGGCGCCACGGTGGTCCCCGTGACCAACGGTTCCCAGACCCTCAAGGACGCCATCAACGACGCCCTGCGCGACTGGGTCTCCAACGTCGAGAACACCCACTACCTGCTGGGCACCGCGGCCGGAGCCCACCCGTTCCCGGCCATGGTCCGCTTCTTCCACGAGGTGATCGGCGAGGAAGCCCGCGCACAGATCCTCGAACAGACCGGCAAGCTGCCGGACGCCGTCTGCGCCTGCATCGGCGGTGGCTCCAACGCCATCGGCATCTTCCACAGCTTCCTGGATGACCCCGCCGTGAAGATTTACGGCTTCGAGGCAGGCGGCGACGGCGTCGACACCGGCCGCCACGCCGCAGCCATCACGCTCGGCCGCCCCGGCGTGCTGCACGGTGCGCGTTCCTACCTCATGCAGGACGAAGACGGCCAGACCATCGAATCGCACTCGATTTCGGCCGGCCTGGACTACCCGAGCGTCGGCCCCGAGCACTCCTACCTCGCGGACATCGGACGTGTCACCTACGAGCCCATCACGGACACCGAGGCCATGGACGCCTTCAGGCTGCTGTGCCGGACGGAGGGGATCATTCCCGCCATCGAGTCTGCGCACGCCCTGGCCGGCGCCATCAAGGTAGGCCAGCGCCTCACAGAGGGCAAGGCCACGCCGTCGGACACCATCGTGATCGTGAACCTCTCCGGCCGCGGCGACAAGGATGTTGAGACCGCGGCCGCCTGGTTCGACATGCTGGACGAGGACGGCAATGTCAAGGGCACTACCCTCTCCACCCGCAAGCCCAAGGGCCCGGCAGAGCGCATGGCTGAAGCCGGCGCCGCAGACGTCAACGAGGACCGGAACTGATGACTGAACAGATTACGAGCAAGTCCGCCGCAGCCATCGACCGCGCCAAAGCCCAGGGCCGCGCGGCGCTGATCGGCTACCTGCCGGCCGGATATCACAGCGTCCAGGAAAGCATCGACGCCGGCATCGCCATGGCACGCAACGGCGCCGACCTCATCGAAATCGGCATCCCTTACTCGGACCCCGTCATGGACGGCCCCGTCATCCAGGCGGCCACCACCGAGGCGATCGCCAACGGTTTCCACGTGGCCAGTGTTTTCGACGTGGTTGCCGCCATTACGGCCGCCACCGATGTGGCCGTGCTGGTGATGACCTACTGGAACCCCGTGGTCCGGATGGGCGTGGACGAGTTCTCCCGCCGCCTGGCCGAGGCCGGGGGAGCCGGACTCATCACGCCGGACCTCATCCCGGACGAAGCATCGGAATGGTTCGCCGCCTCGGACAAGTACGGACTGGACCGTGTGTTCCTCGTGGCACCGTCCTCCACCCCCGAGCGCCTGGCCATGACGGTCAAGGCAAGCCGGGGCTTCGTTTACGCCGTCTCCATCATGGGCGTGACGGGTACGCGCCAGGCTGTCAGTAGCAGCGCCGAAAAGCTCGTTGCTGACACCCATGCCGCCGGCGCCGAACGCGTATGCGTGGGACTCGGTGTGTCCAACGCCAGCCACGTCCGCGAGATCGCAGCGTACGCAGACGGTGTCATCGTTGGCACGGCGCTGGTTGCCGCCATCCGCGACGGGGGAGTCCCCGCCGTCGCAGATCTCACCCGGGACCTGAGCGCCGGACTTGTCAGGGAAGAAGCCTGAACACCATGCAGACTCTCCTTCAGGCCGCCGCGTTCGTGCCGGCCAGCATCCCCAGCCCGGACTGGTCCGGCTTCGATATCCCGCTGCCGTGGGGGACGCTGCGGATCCACGCGTATGCCCTGTGTATCCTGGCCGGCATCATTGTGGGCCTGTGGCTCACCTCCGTCAGGTGGGCCCGCCGCGGTGCGCCCGAAGGCAGCGTGTGGGACATTGTCATTTGGGCGATTCCGTTCGGCATCATCGGCGGCCGCCTCTACCATGTGGTCTCGTCCCCGGACGCCTACTTTGGACCCGGCTTCGACGGGACCGGGGACCTGTGGCTCATTCCGCAGATCCAGCGTGGCGGTCTGGGAATCTGGGGCGCCGTGGTCCTGGGCGTCCTGGGCGCCTGGATCGGCTGCCGCCGGGCGGGTGTAAAGCTCACAGCCTTCCTCGATGCCGCGGCGCCGGGACTGCTGCTGGCCCAAGCGCTGGGGCGCTGGGGCAACTACTTCAACCAGGAACTGTTCGGCGGGCCTACCACCCTGCCATGGGGCCTGCAGATCGACGCGAACAACCCCAACTTCCCGGCCGGCATGCCGGCGGACACCCTCTTCCACCCCACGTTCCTCTATGAGTCGCTGTGGAACATTGCCGGTGTGCTCATCCTGCTCGCGCTGGACCGGAAGTTCAGTTTCCGCCGCGGACGGCTCTTCTGGCTCTACGCCTTGTATTACACTCTGGGCCGGGTCTGGATCGAAGCGATGCGGATCGACGACGCCGAACAGATCAACCTGTTCGGCATCACCACCAGGCTTAACGTCTGGACCAGCATCTTTGTCTTTGCGGCAGCACTTATCGTGTTCGTCCTCGTTGGATTGAAGGGCCGCCCGGAGCCGGACACGCCATACCTGGCGGGCCGCGAACCGGCAGCGGACGATGCCGTGGATGCCTCGGTGGCAGAAAAAGCAGCGGTCCGCGATACGGACTCTGGTGTCTCGGATAGTGAACCGCGTGATAATCTCCCTGATAACCAAAATGGTGCCCGGAACTCTTCCTCCCCAACGGAAGAGGACCCGGCGTTCCGGGACGGCGACAAGCCCGCTCCGGACTCGCCGGTAACCGGCAGGTCCGGCCACACGGCAACGGAATCCGCGCCGGAGGCTGGCACGAGCAAGTAGAACGCCAGCACGGCAGGGCAGCAGAGCCACCGCTCGGAGCGCCCACACACCACAGCGTCGTGGCAATAGGGCCCAACCGGTCAGCAGAGAGCAGCTGTCCGGTCAAGCCCGGGTCAGGGGCCTGCGTAACTGTTAGTTCAGCAGGCCCGGCTGGCCTACAATTTCCAGTAAATAACACTTTGTTGTGCCCATCACAGAGGCGCTGACGAGTGGGGCCAACGGTGTCCCTTCCATACGCACGATCAGGAGGAAGGACGTCTCCCATGAGTCAAACTCTTCACACTCCCAGTTGGTCCGAACCGGACCAGCCTGTGGCTGCCATGTCGCCGTTCAAGCGCTTTGCGGCCCTGCCGGAGGCCCGTGGTCTCTACAATCCGGACAATGAAAAAGACGCCTGTGGCCTGGCGATCATCGCCACGCTCCGCGGCGAACCCGGCTATGACATTGTCGAGGCCGCACTCACCGCCCTGCGCAACCTCGAGCACCGTGGTGCTGTGGGTGCCGACGAAGGCACAGGTGACGGCGCCGGCCTGCTGATGCAGATCCCGGACGAGTTCTTCCGCGCGGTCACAGAATTCGAATTGCCCGCGCCCGGCCAGTACGTGGCCGGCACCGCCTTCCTCCCTGCCGAGCAGCGCGAAGCCGACGCCGCCAAGGCAGGAGTTGAGGGCCTCGCAGCCGATGAAGGCCTGACCGTGCTGGGCTGGCGCGAAGTCCCCATTGTCGCGGACCTCGTGGGCGCCATGGCCCGCGCCTGCATGCCCTACTTCTCCCAGCCCTTCTTTGCCTCGGCAACCGGTGAGGAACTGGACCGCAACGAGCTGGACTCACGCGCCTGGCGGATCCGCAAGCGTGCCCAGAACAAGTTCGGCGTATACTTCCCGTCGCTGTCCTCCCGGACCATCGTCTACAAGGGCATGCTCACGACGGCCCAGTTGGAGCCGTTCTACCCCGACCTCTCGGACAAGCGTTTCAAAACCAAGCTGGCTATCGTCCACTCGCGCTTCTCCACCAACACCTTCCCGTCGTGGCCGCTGGCCCAGCCGTTCCGCACCATCGCCCACAACGGTGAAATCAACACTGTTAAGGGCAACCGGAACTGGATGCGCGCGCGCCAGTCCCAGCTCGCCAACCCGCTGCTGGGTGACTCCCCGGAAGAGCTGTACCCCATCTGCACCCCGGGTGCGTCCGACTCCGCGTCCTTCGACGAAGTCGCCGAGCTGCTCTGGCTCTCCGGCCGCCCCATCACGCACTCGATCATGATGATGATCCCCGAGGCCTGGGAAAACCACGCCACCATGGATCCGGCACGGCGTGCGTTCTACGAATACCACTCCCTGCTCATGGAGCCGTGGGACGGCCCCGCCGCCGTCTCCTTCACCGACGGCAACCTTGTCGGCGCCACCCTGGACCGCAACGGTCTGCGCCCCGGACGCTACTGGATCACCGAAGACGGGCTGGTCATCTTCGCCTCCGAGGTGGGGGTGATCGACGTCGAACCCTCCAAGGTGGTCAAGAAGGGCCGGGTTTCGCCGGGCAAGATGTTCCTGGTGGACACCGATGCCGGCCGCATCATCGACGACGAAGAGGTCAAGGCCGAGGTCGCTGCCGCGAACCCTTGGGCCGAGTGGGTCAAGGACAACCTGATTGACCTCAAGAACCTCCCCGAACGCGAGCACGTGGTCCACACTGCCGCCTCCGTCAACATCCGCCAGCGGACGTTCGGGTACACCACCGAGGAGCTTAGGATCCTGCTTGGTCCGATGGCCCGCACCGGCGCCGAACCGCTGGGCGCCATGGGATCCGACACACCCGTGGCTGTGCTCTCCAAGCGTCCCCGGCTGCTCTTTGACTACTTTGTGCAGTCCTTCGCGCAGGTTACCAACCCGCCGCTGGATGCCATCCGCGAAGAGCTGGTTACCTCGCTGACCTGTGCCATTGGTCCCAACGGCAACCTGCTGGATACCAAACAGGTCCGCCAGCCGCAGGTTTCCCTGCCGTTCCCGGTCATCAACAACGACCAGCTGGCCAAGATTGCCAACATCGAATCGCCCGGCGGCGACAAGGTGGCCATGAAGGTCCGTGGCCTGTACCGCCCCGAGGGTGGCGAAAGCGCGCTGCGCGCCCGGCTCACCGAGATCTGCGAGCAGGTGTCGGGCGCGATCAACCGTGGCGTGCAGTACGTTGTGCTGTCCGACCGCGACTCGAACGCTCAGTGGGCCCCGATTCCTTCCCTGCTGCTGGTCAGCGCCGTGCACCATCACCTGCTGCGGAGCGCAAACCGCACCAAGACTGCCCTGGTGGTCGAGGCCGGTGACGTCCGCGAGACGCACCACGTGGCTGTCCTGATCGGTTACGGCGCGTCTGCAGTGAACCCGTATCTCGCCATGGAATCCGTGGAGCAGCTCATCACCACCGGTGATGTGGTGGGAGTCACCCCGCAGGATGGCGTCTACAACCTGATCAAGGGCCTCGGCAA
>DIZT01000199.1:29720-30421 GCA_002427975.1 Micrococcaceae bacterium UBA6021
GGTGTCCTGAAGATCATGTCCAAGATGGGTATCTCCACTGTGGCGTCCTACACCGGCGCTCAGACGTTCGAGGCCCTGGGCCTCGGACAGGAACTGGTGGATGAATTCTTCGCCGGCACGCACTCCCAACTGGGCGGCGTGGGCCTGGACGTCATCGCCGCCGAAGTTTCCGCACGGCATCAGATGGCCTACCCCGAAGGCGGCATCGAATTGCCGCACCGCCCGCTCCTGGGCGGCGGCGAGTACCAGTGGCGCCGCGACGGTGAGCCGCACCTGTTCAACCCGGAGACCGTCTTCCGCCTCCAGCACGCCACGCGTGAGCGCCGTTATGACATTTTCAAGGCGTACACCAAGGGCGTGGACGACCAGTCCGAGAACCTGATGACCCTCCGTGGGCTGCTCAAGTTCAAGAACGACCGTCCCGCGGTTCCGTTGGAGGAAGTGGAGCCCGTCTCCAGCGTCGTGAAGCGCTTCTCCACCGGTGCCATGAGCTACGGGTCCATCTCGAAGGAAGCCCACGAGACCCTCGCGATCGCCATGAACCAGTTGGGCGGCAAGTCCAACACCGGTGAGGGCGGCGAGGACGTGGACCGCCTGCTTGACCCGAAGCGCCGCTCTGCCGTCAAGCAGATCGCATCGGGCCGGTTCGGGGTCACCAGCCTGTACCTGACCAACGCTGATGACATCCAGATCAAGATGGC
>DIZT01000019.1:0-275 GCA_002427975.1 Micrococcaceae bacterium UBA6021
GATTCGGAAAAGACTCCGCGGGTCGGAGCGTATTGGGGGTTTGTCGTGGCTGGAACCAGCGGTTTCTCATCCGATGGGGAGGCCGTGGAAACGGGCTGGAAAGCTGGCATGCTCGCCGTTTTGCTGTCAGTAGGGTTGGCCGCATGCACGTCGCAACCGTCGTCGATGGATAAGGCGATGGAGACGCCGGCCACAGTCACAACTGGAACCGTACCGGCCGACGCCGGAAAGTCTTCCCTGTCAGGGCCCTCTCTTACCGATTCGTTTGGGAACGT
>DIZT01000019.1:378-4904 GCA_002427975.1 Micrococcaceae bacterium UBA6021
GGAACGTGGATTACTACACCACTGTCTCCGGTGACACGTCTGCGGCGGTCGCAGCATCGTTCCGCCTCTCCGAAGCGAAGCTCAATGAATTCAGTGGGCTTCAAGCCGGGAGCCCATTGGCACCAGACACCAAGCTTCGACTGATCCCGGCTCCTGGTCCGATCACCGGGGCGAAAGGAGCGGCTACCGTCGGCGCGAATGGCATCCCCACCAGCTACATAATTGAACCCGATGACACTCTTGGCGGGATCACATACCGGTTCGGACTCACCGGAGAGCAATTGGCCGAAGCGAATAAGGTCCCTTACGTGTACGAGAAGGGCAACAGATATTTTGTCCGTACTGGGAACCACATCCAGCTGCAGAAAAATCCGGTCGATAGCCGCTCTGGCACGGGGGTATCGGTCAACAACTCATTCGGCCAGACCATCTTCTACTCCACCGTGGACGGTGACTCCTTCGACAGCCTCGGCTACAAATTCCGATCCACCACAGCCCAACTGCTGCAGTACAACCCGACCCTCACCGTTGACAAGCCCATCCCCTCAGGGACCAAAGTGAGGCTCATTCCCGGCGAACTCCAAATTGACGGCGCCCAAGGCGCCTTCACCGCCGATGCCAACGGGATCCCGCTCACCTACACCACCGCGCCCGGCGACACGGAGCGCCAAGTCGGGTTCCGCTTCGGCGTGACCGACCTGAGATCCGCGAATCGGCCACTCACAACCGGCGCCGGTTCCTGGTACGAATTCACAGACACGGAATCGGGGGAGTTCATGCCGGGCCAGACCATAAGCCTCGCCTTGAACAAACCCATCAATAAGTAGAACCTACTTCGCCATGACCGTAGGGGGACCTCCCCAGCGTCTGCGCTGTCCCACAGAGGGTTGGCCAAACGGGACAGCGGAACCGCCACTCTAAGCTGCGATTTAACCGCCATTCTGAACTAACAGTCACACGCCAGGGCGTCCAGCTGGTCAGATCTTTGCTTCGCCGTCGATACACGCGCATACCCAATGTCCATGCGTGCACCGTACCGAAAGTTGCACCTGTGACGTGTCATTGTGGCGGGAGTTTTGGGACAACTTACGGGACAGCCAGGTTACGCGGAATTCCGCGGATCCCGGTCAGTGGGGGAGTGTCCCGCTTGGACAGTCCTAGTTCCAAGGAACTGAGACGAGGCTTCCCCCCTGAAAGGAATCAGGTCAAAGAAGGAAGTCCCGTCGCTGGCCGCCTCCTTTCTCGTCACCCACTAAGCAAGACTCAGAGGCTGTCGAGGCAGTGTGCGGGTAAAGACATGGGAGACCGCAGATGATTGTCGGTGGCCGCGGCTATGGCATCTCTCAGCCCGGTGGGATCTCTCAGCGGGGGAACGGGACGACAGACCAACGGCTCAGCCTGTCCAGCTTCCTCGGCCGGTGACCAGGTCAAGGCCCGTCAGGCAGGGATTGCCGTTGTTGCCGACTGTGATGTCCCGGAAGGTGATGGCGTTTCCGTAGACGTAGCCAGCGTTGACTAAAGCGCCGGTGTCGGCTGACCGTGCTGCCCATATCGGTGAAGAGACGCTGGTGCCGCCAACGGCGAACCATCCCGTCTGTCCGTTATAGGGGGTGGAATCATAGACCGAGACCCCGGATGCTGGGTCCGCGTCCAGCGACACGTCCGGGGTGGCGCGCTTGCCGTTGCAGCTCACGTGGCCGTATTGGCTGAAGGTCGACTGAGCGGAATTGGCGGTCTCGTACGTGCTGCATCCGCCTCCGGAGCTGCTCCAGCCGGTTTCACCGGTCAGGGCGCCGTTGCTGTCGAAGTGCAGGGTGGTGCCGCCCACAGAGATGACGTTCGGGGAGGCTGAGGGATAGTTTGCGGGGGCGCCGTTATCCCCGGAGGAGACGAAGTAGCTGACTCCGGTGCGGGCGAAGTGCGTGTCGTAGGCGGATTCGCCACTGAACTCGGAGCCGCCCCAGCTGTTGGAGACGTACTGGGCGTGCGCGGAGGCGTAATCCTCGGCGGCCATGAGGTTGGTGAAGCTGTTGCTGGCTGCTTCCACGAGGAGGATTTTGGCGCCGGGGGCTACGGCGTGGGCCCACTGGATGTCCAGGGAGATTTCCAGTGCCCAGCCTGAATTGGTTCTCGGGTATTTCGTGCCGCCGCTCTGGTTGACTTTCGTGAAGCAGCCGTTGGCGGTGGTGCAGGGCGGCAACCCGAACTGGGTGCTGAACACGCCCAGGTCGGACTCGGCGCTGGGGTCGTTATAAGCATCGACAATGGCAATCGTCGTACCAGCACCTGTTTGCGTGGTTGGGAAGCTGTAGGCTCGCTCCACCGTTGCGGGCGTGAGCCCGGTCGGTGCCGCGGTAGCCCCGGGCCGGACCCGGATGGGGTGGTTGGCGTAGTGCTCCTGCGGGGCCGGTGAGTCTGCCACAGCGGCTGTCACGCCGGGGACGGCAAGAAACAAAGCGAGCGACAGAACCTGCGAGATGCGACGGAACCAGGACATTTGGGATACTCCCGAGACTACAAGCACGAGGAGGGGTGGGTGGGACCCGACGAAATTTTATGGGCAAACCAAAAACCTAAGAAGATCAGCTACGACGAACTGTATTTCAAGTTGGATCAACAAACCAGAGAAAATTCTGGTCATGCGGAAGCGGGTCAACCCCCAGCGTCCTCCATGATCCCCGGGTCGGGAAGCGGTCCTCTTCAACGTTGACTCTCCGAGAGCTCAACGACTTTATTGGCGCCCCCTACCGGAACCCTGATTGGCTAGACGACCCACATCGGAACGCTCCATCAGCTTGGGCGCTTTCTGCTCGGCCTTTATCCCCCTACGACTCAGGCTGGAACGGTACCAAGGGCTCGTAAACCTGCCCGAGGATCAACAAGATCGGCACTGGCAAACTGTCAACACGGCGCGACCAGCTTTCGCACCAACAACACTTGTCACTCACTTCACACAGATCACACCGCCGTTCCTCAACCACCTTACGGTCGACGGCTCTAGGAATATGGGGCCATGTAGGCGGGCCCGGCGTGCCAGCAACCTTAGCGTGAATGTCCGTCCCGATCCTCAAAGTGGCCGCAATTTCATTAGGTGTACTACTGCGGTTGGTTGGAACATTTTGAGATCTGCCACCATTGGCGCAGGTCAGAGCCTCAACGCATCCGGGATTGCCATCGAGTGAGCCTCTGAACTCACGCCTCGCGTGGCCATAGAAACGCTTCTGACCTGCACGTTTGCAATCAGATTTCATCTGATGAAGGATGTATTCATCAGATGTAAGCAGCGGAGGGGTGGCTTTTGATGGTCGGAAACAGTGTGGCGCCGGGGGCGGTGGGCCTGCATCTGGTCGGCGGTCTGCCGATGCTGCGGCCGGACGAGCAGGTCTTCACGGCCATGTTGGACGGCTGGCGCAACCAGCAGTTGGCACGGAACCTGGCGTTCTCCACGATCGAGGGCCGCGAAAAGGCGGTGCGGGCGTTCACCCGCCACGCCGATGCCTTCCCCTGGGCCTGGTCACCGCAGATGGTCGACGAGTGGCTGGGTGATCTGCGTTCGGTCCGGAACCTGCGCCGCTCCACGCTGCGGAACTACCAGGGGAGCATCCGCTCCTTCTGTGACTTCGTTACCGACCCCGCGTACGGCTGGGCCGAGGCCTGCCAGGAACGGTTCGGTACCCACCCGGTGCAGGTGATCCACGAGTGGAACGCCGCCGTGCATGTCCAGGAGGCCGAGGCGGACCCGGCCAAGCGCGCGTTCACCCGCGATGAGCTGCAGGCATTCTTCGACCATGCCGATGAACAGGTCGGCCGGGTGCGCGGGCGCGGACGCAAGGGTTGGCTGCCGGCCTTTCGTGACGCGATGCTGTTCAAGACCGCGTATGCCTTCGGTCTGCGCCGCAACGAGGCGCGGATGCTCGATGTGGTGGACTTCAGCCGCAACCCCCGGGGCCCGGAGTTCGGGGAGTACGGAGTCCTCTACGTCCGCCACGGCAAGGCGAAGAAGGGTTCCCCGCCCAAGCGCCGCAGCGTGCTGACGGTCTTTGACTGGTCGGCGGAGATTCTGCAGCAGTGGAATGAGGAGGTCCGTCCGTTGTTCCCGACGGCCAAGTCCGGGGCACTGTGGCCCTCGGAACGCTCCCCACGGGTGGGCTTCACCCAGATGAACACCCGCTTCTGCACCCATCGGGACAGCCTGGGCCTGGATAAGGGTCTGGATTTTCATTCCTTTCGGCGCTCCTACGTCACGCACTTGATCGAGGACGGTTGGGATGCCCGGTTCGTCCAGGAACAGGTCGGCCACGAGCACGCTTCCACCACCTCGATCTACACCTGCGTCTCCTCTGACTTCCGCACCCGAACACTCCGCAGGACTCTGGACGCCACGATGGAGGCCGCCCTGCGGCCAGTAAGGACAGCTCGATGAAACGTCATGTCAGTTACCAGTGGCGGCTGCGCGAGGTGATGGCCACCCGCGGGATCTTCACTGCCTCCGATCTGTCCCCCCTGCTGGCCCAGCGCGGCATCGA
>DIZT01000344.1 GCA_002427975.1 Micrococcaceae bacterium UBA6021
TACCCCCTTCCCTCCCCCGGGACGCTCTCTCACATCCTGTCGCTTAAACCGGAACGCTCTCTCACTTCCTTAGGGAAAGTGAGAGAGCGTTCCGGTTTTTCCTGCGGTATGTGAGAGAGCGTCCGGGGTGGCAATTGGCCGAAATCAACGCGATGCAGGCCTTCTGCCAAGAACAGTACGGCCGGCGTCCCACCCTGTTCCGGCCACCGGGAGGCGCCTACTCCAACGTGATGCGCAAGGCCGTGGCCGACGCCGGTCTCAAGGCGATCATCACCTGGGAGGCCAAGGCTAATGTCCGGGAGGATGGATTACCAGTACGGAAACGCCCTCCGCCCGGGAGACATTGTGCTGATGCACTTCCGGCCGGAGTTCGCCGCGGACCTTGCGGCGTTCCGGCAGGCGCAGTTGGCGGCCGGGCTTGAAGTACTTCTCCTGGAGGATTTCCTCGGCGTCAGCTGAAGCGCCGCCGGCACGTGCCTGACACCACGGGAAACGCCGACGGCGGCACGTGGCTGCCGGCGTCGGCGTTTCCCCGCGTTTCCTTCAGTCCGTTACAGAGTGCGGACACCGGAAGCAAGCACTTGCCCCATGTCCTCCACCTTGGGATAGGCCGTCTGTGTTCCCTTGCGGGTAGTGGCCAGCGCGGCAGCGACCGAGGCGAAGGCTGCGGCGTCAGCCAGTGGCGCGCCGGCTGACAGTCGTGCAGCCACCGCTCCGGTGAAGGCGTCGCCGGCGCCGGTGGTATCCACGGCCTTGACCTTGATGGGTGCCACCCGGATCATCTGCTGCCCGGATGGAGCCACCGAATCCAACACCACGGAGCCGTGGGCCCCCAACGTGACGAGGACCCGCTGGAGTCCCCGTTCGGCAAAGCGCAGCCGGACCTCTTCCCATTCTGAAACCGGCGCATCGGGGCCGGGAACGGCGGAGCCAAGGAACAGCGACGCCTCATGGGCGTTTACCAGCAGGACGTCGGTCAGGTCCGCCAGTTGCTGCGGGATTTCCCCGTAAGGCGAGAGGTTCAGCAGAACTGTAGCGCCGGCGTCGTGCCCTGCCCGGGCGGCGGCCTCAACCGTGTCAAGGCTGACCTCGAGGCAGAGACAGACCACCGCGGCGCCGTGGAACGTTTCCGCCGCGGCCGCGACGTCCGCCGGCGAGAGGGTGCCGTTGGCGCCGGCCGAGATGATGATGTTGTTCTCGCCGTTGGAATCCACGGCGATGACGGCGACGCCGGTGGCCTCAGNNGCTGGCGGCGACGGCCTGGTTGGCGCTCTTACCACCCGGGTTCACGGCGAAACCGTTGCCGTGCACCGTCTCACCGGGCAGCGGCAGCCGCTCGCAATATATGGTCAGGTCCGCGTTCAGGGACCCGACGACGACGATCCTGCCTTGGGAGCCGGCCGTTGCGGAGCTCATTCGGTCACCTCAGCCTCGACGGGCTTGGGGATGAGGAGCGATGCGGCGAACGCGGCCACCGTGATGACCAGGCCGACCACAACCACGGTGAGGTAGGACGCTTTGGCGTCGCCGAGGGCCGAGGTGGCCACCAGCACGGCGGGCAGCACCAGGAAGCTCAGGCCGGCACCCAGGTTGAAGGCGCCCGCGTTCATGCCGGGCAGGAATCCCGGGTTTCCGGCGGGTGAGAGGACAACTCCGAGTCCGTTCAGCATGATGTTGACCGTACCGGCGTACATGATGCCCAGCAAGACCGTTCCGGCGACCATCATGGGCAGGCTGCTGAGGCCGAAGAACGCGATGATGGCCAGGGCGACGATGCTGCCCAGCATGCCGATGCGCAGGACCTTGGTGTAGCCGAGCACCGGCGCGAGCCTGCCGCTGATGGGACCCACCAGCCAGCCGAGCAGGGCGTACGGGGAGAGGATGATGAGCGACATTTCCGTCGGGCCGATGCCGAACCCTGGATCCGCCGCCTGCACATACGCCGGAACGATCCCGTTGATGACGGCGAAGATACCCGTCATGGTCAGCGTGGTGGTCAGCAGCGGCGCCCAGGTGGAGCGCTGGCGCAGGTGGACCGTTTCCACCATGGGCTGTTTGGCGCGCTTTTCCACGGTCCAGAAGCCGTAGAACGCGACGGCGGCAACCACCACCAGTCCGACGGACAGCATGAGGGTGCCGGGCGCGAAGGCACCCACGAGTTTGGAGCCTTCGTTGAGGGCCGTGAGCAGCGCACCCACCGCAACAACGATGAAGAACACGCCCAGCCAGTCCATGGAGGTGCCGGCTGCCGGCCTGCTCTCGCCGGCGAGGAATGCGATGAGGGCGGTGGCGACGAGGGCCAGGGCCACCATGAGCCAGAAGATGCTGCGGAACCCGAAGTGCTCGGCGAAGTAGCCGCCCACGAAGGAGTCCACGCCGGCCACGCCGCCGTTGACGGCGGTGATAAGGCCCATAAGCGTCCCGTATTTGCGCGGGCCGCTGACCGCGGAGCGCAGCATGATCAGGCACAACGGCACGGTGGGGCCGCTGACGCCCTGGATGATGCGGCCGACAAACAGCCAGGTCACGTCGGGGGCCATGGCCGCAATGACCGAACCGACGGCCATCAGCAGCATCATGCCGAGGAGGATTTTCTTCCGCCCGATGATGTCGCTCAGACGGGGCAGGAAGAGGGAGAACAAGGCGGCCGCGGTGAAGAACCAGGTCTGGGAAAGGCCGATGACGGCCTGATCGGTGTTGAGTTCCTTGCCCATGGTGACCAGGGCGGGGCTGAGCATGGAGGCGTTGAGCTGGAAGGCGACGCACGCGGCGAGCAGGGCGACCATGAGGGCGGTGACGTTGCCCCGGCTGGTTTTTGCGTCAGTGAGGATGGCACTCATTTACTTGGCTCCCATGGCTACTGCAAGGCGGGCCGGTTCGCCAATACGCACCAGGGCATCCGTGACGAGGTCCCAGAACTTTCCGTGGTCCAGTTCAACGGCCACGGAGGTGTTGCAGTCGTCCGGTGCGGGGGCGCGGAAGTCAGCCACGGTCATGCCGAGCGTCAACGTGCCCTGCAGTTCGATATCCACCGGAACCTTGCGGGTGGTGACGATGCTGGGATCGATCACGTAGGCCACGGCGCAGGGATCGTGGACGGGCGGGAAGTCAAAGCCCTGGGCGTCCTTGTAGGTCTGGGTGAAGAACTCCATCAGTTCCATCACGAACTTGGCCGGTCCGGTACCCACAGCCGCAATCTTCTCCACGACGTCCGGAGTGGCAAGGGCCTGGTGGGTGAGGTCCAGGCCCACCATCACCACCGGCCACTTCTCGTTGAACACGATGTGGGCGGCCTCGGGGTCGATGATGATGTTGAATTCGGCCACGGCGCTCCAGTTGCCCACGTGGTAGCCGCCGCCCATCAGGACAACCTCCTTGACGCGTTCCACAATGCGCGGTTCCTTGCGGGCTGCCAGGGCGATGTTGGTGAGGCCGCCGGTGGGAACGAGGGTGACCGTGCCCGGTTCGTGGGCCATCACGGTGTCGATGATGAGGTCGACGGCGTGGCGCGGGTCCAGTTCGATGGTGGACTCGGGCTGTGCGGGGCCGTCCATGCCGGTCTCGCCGTGGATGGACGGCGCGGTTTCGATGGTGCGGACCAGGGGCCGGCCGCAGCCGGCGGCAAAAGGCACCCCGGTGATGCCGGCGATGGTCCCGACGGCGAGCGCGTTCCGGGTGACCTTTTCGAGCGTCTGGTTGCCCACAACGGTGGTAACGGCCAGCAGTTCAATGTCCGGGTTGCCGTGCGCGAGCAGGATGGCCACGGCGTCGTCATGTCCGGGGTCGCAGTCAAGAATGATCTTCTTGGGGGCGGGTTTCATCGGTTTGGATTCCACGTTAAATCTCCACGTCATTGGGGCCTGCCGGAGCAGTCGAAAGTAATCAGTGCGATCATGGCACCTTCCCGGGGCGCGCGTCA
The DNA here is from genome assembly GCA_002427975.1 of Micrococcaceae bacterium UBA6021. Classification (GTDB taxonomy): domain Bacteria; phylum Actinomycetota; class Actinomycetes; order Actinomycetales; family Micrococcaceae; genus Arthrobacter. The sequence goes on from DIZT01000344.1 coordinate 3,920, forward strand.
AGCGCTTAACGTTGGTGCACGTCAAGCGCTTGATGCCCTGGTACGTGGTTTTGTGTCCCCGGCCTACTACGATCGGGGTATGGAATCCGCAGAGCAGGTGCAGCACCCTGGACGCGCGCCGCGCATCACGGCCGCTATGGTCGCGGCCCGTGCCGGCGTCTCGACGGCGACGGTTTCCCTGGTGGCCAACGGCAAGACTGCCGGCCGCGTTTCCGAGGACAATATCCATCGCGTGCGGGAAGCAATTTCCGAGCTCGGGTACGTGGTGGACGGCATCGGCAGCTCGCTTGCCAAAGGCGTCAGCTCCATCGTTATCCTCGTGTCTCCGGACATCTCCAACCCGTTTTTCGCCAAGGTGATCGCCGGTGTCCGGGAGTCGCTCGGGGCTGATTACCAGTTGCTGCTGTCCGTCACCGACGCCGGGGAATTTCCGCAGGCGGGCGACGTCCGGAAGCTGATGGCGCTCCGTCCGGCCGGGCTGCTGATCGGTGCCCCCAACGCCGAATTCCTAGAAGAACTCTCCGCGGCCGGCCCCGTGGTCCTGCTCGATGCCCCGGGGCTGGAGGCCTATGGCCCGTCGGTCAACCTGGACGTGGCGCACGGCGCGCGCCAGCTTGCCGCGCACCTGGCCGGGTCGGGCCACCGCAGAGTGGCGTATGTGGACAGCGTGACAGGCACGGCCACGTTTGAGGTCAGACGCCGCGCCTTCCTGGCTGAGGCCGGCGCACGCGGGATCTCGGTGCCGGCTGATGGCATCATCAGCACCACTATCGACGTCGGTGCGGCCGCCGCCGCGTTCGCCGCCGCCTGGCCGGCGTGGCAGCAGTCCGGGGTCACCGCCGTCGTCTGCTGCACTGACACCCACGCCTACGGAGTACTCCAGGAAGCACGGGTGGCGGGCGTGCAGGTCCCGGGCCAGCTGGCCATAGCCGGCTTTGACGATCTGCCGTACTCCGCGACCAGCAATCCCAGCCTGACCAGCGTGCACCTGCCGGCAACCTCGCTGGGGCTGAAGGGAGGCGGGCAGCTGCGCCGGCTCATGGAGGGCCACCGGCTGGAGCAGCCGCAGCTGACGCTGGAAAGCTCCCTGGTGGTCCGCAACTCCACATCGGCATAAGTCCCACCGGAGCATGAGAACTCCGTGTCACACCCCCGCCGTAAGCTGGGGGCATGCCGAGTAACTGGGACAGCCTGGACGTCAGCCTCCGTGAATCCGTGCAGGAGAGCGTGGAGATCTACGAGCGCGTCCGCCCTGCCCTGAAGCTGGTCACCCGGGACGTCCTCCACATCCTCCGGGCCATGTTGAAGGACACAGAGGTCACGCCGCTGTTTGTCACCGGCCGCACCAAATCGGTGGAATCGTTCCGGGAGAAGATTTCCAGGGTGGAAGAACCGCTGGAGCCCGGCGGGCCACCTGTGCTGAAGTTCCCGGATCCGTTCCGCACCCTCAATGACATGGTGGGCGTGCGCGTCATCACCAAGCTGCCGGCCGAGAATGCACTGGTGGCCAACATCATCAAGCGCCAGCGCCAGGTGTTCGACTGCCG
>DIZT01000303.1 GCA_002427975.1 Micrococcaceae bacterium UBA6021
CGTTGCTTCTGGCCGCCGGAGAGGTTTGCGGCTTTGTTCCGGGCCTTGTCGGCGAGTTCGAGCTGTTCGAGGACGGCCATGCCCCTGGCCTTCCGTTCCCGGGCGCCGGTCCCGGCGATCTTCAGGGGAAGTACGACGTTTTCCAGGACGCTGGAGGTGGGGTTGAGGAAGAACTGCTGGAACACGAAGCCGAACATGGTGTTCCGCATCGCGTTGAGTTTGCGACCATTCAGGGTCTTCGCGTCAGTCCCATCGACGTGGATGCTGCCGCCGCCGGGGGTGTCCAGCAGCGCGAGCAGGTGCATCAGGGTGGATTTACCTGAACCGCTCTTGCCCACGATCGCCACGGAGTCGCCCCGGTTGATTTCCAGGCTGACGCCTTTGAGGGCATCGAAACGGTCAGGACCGCGCCCGTAGGTTTTGGTCAGCTCGCGGGCAGCGAGGATAGGTACAGACATGGGCGTCCAATCATGAGTCGGAAAAACGGATGGCGTCACAGTGCCGGGACCGAGTGCGGGTCCCGTTCCGTGCCCGGGAATACCCGAAGGGGCCGGGGTCAGAATCCCGGTGGCAGGAGTCCGGCTGATATGCGTGCGGCGGCGGCGAGGATGTCCTCTTCGTCGGCGTCAAGGTCCCGCGCGGCCATGCCTGTCATGTTGATAATGAGCAGGGAAAAACGCACCCTGAGCCGGTCTTCGAGGCTTGCGTCGGCAGGGGTGAGGATGGTGAACAGCTCACTCACGGCGGCGGCCATGCCGCCAGGTTGCCCGGCCTCTCCCCGGATGTCGCGCACAAGGCGGTAGTTCGAGCCGAGGAAGCGGAACATCCGCAGCCCTTGGCCGTGCATGATCGCCGCCCAGCGGGCAATGACTTCCCGGCGCAGGTCCGGGCCGGGCTCCTGGGCCCGGGCCCATTCGGTCAGGCCGGTGATCTGGCTCAGCATGCCTTCAATGAGTGCCCGAACGATGTCTTCCTTGCCGGCAAAGTGGTAATAGAGGGCTGCCTTGGTGACGCCGAGTTCTTCAGAGATCTGCCGCATCGAGGTCGACTCATACCCCTGCTCAGCGAACAGGCGCAACGCGATGGTCTGGATCTTCTGCCGCGTGCCCTCCGCGGACGCCGGTCCGTCCGCCGCTATCTGGCCCATGTATTCTCCCCTTTGCGTTCATCACGTGCCGGCGTCCCGGTGACCGGTTGATAACTAACCGGCCGGTAAGTAGAATCCTAACGGGTGCTGAGAGTACCGCAAAACCATTTCCGGAGGACCCGATGACGAACGCCCATACCCCGCCCGACCCGGTCAGGCTTTCTCCGCGCCAGATCGTCACCGCGATGAGCGGGCTGATCATCGCGATGCTGCTGGCGCAGCTGGACAACATGATTGTTGCCCCCGCGCTGCCCACCATAGTGGGCGAGCTCGGCGGAATGGATCATCTGGCCTGGGTTACCACCGGCTACGTCCTGGCCTCCACAGTCTCCACCCCGATCTGGGGCAAGCTGGGCGACATTTTCGGGCACCGGGGGACCTTCATGGTGTCCATCGTCGTGTTCCTGGCCGGGTCTGCGCTGTGCGGGATGAGCCAGGACATGTCGTCCCTGATCGGGTTCAGGGCCTTCCAGGGCTTGGGCGCGGGCGGCCTGATGGTCGGGATCATGTCCGCGATCGGACTCATGGTCCCGCCGCGCGAACGCGGGAAGTACCAGGGCATCATGATGGCCGTCATGCCCGTGGCCATGATCGGCGGACCCCTGCTCGGTGGCTTCATCACCGACCACGCCTCCTGGCGCTGGGCGTTCTACGTCAACCTTCCCCTGGGAATCATCTCCCTGATCGTTGTCTGGTTCACCCTCAAACTGCCCCAGGAGATCCGCAACTCCAGGGTCCGGATCGACTGGTGGGGCTCGGCCGTGCTGACCATCTGGATCACGGCGCTCGTGCTGATGCTCAGTTGGGGCGGCAGCCAATACGGCTGGAACTCAGCACAGATCATCGGCCTCGGCACGACCGCCGCCGTCGGACTGGTCGTGTTCCTGCTCATCGAACGTAATACGGCGGAGCCGGTCATTCCGCTGCGGCTCTTCACCAACGCAAACTTCTCACTGGCCAACGCCCTGGGCTTCGTCGTCGGCTTCGCCATGTTCGGCGGCATCACCTTCCTGCCGCAATTCCAGCAGTACGTCCAGGGCCAGTCCGCAACCAACAGCGGGCTCCTGCTGATGCCCATGATGATCGCCGCGATGATCGTCTCCCTGGCCGGCGGGCAGATCATTTCCCGCACCGGCCACTACAAAGCCTTCCCCATCATCGGCACGGCCCTGATGGGTGCCGGGTTGTTCCTGTTCTCCACCATGGGACTGGACACCCCGGCCTTCCAGTCAGGTCTCTACATGGCGGTCCTGGGCGCCGGCATGGGCTGCATGATGCAGACCACCAACCTGATCGCCCAGAACAGCGTCCACGTCAAAGACATCGGCGTCGCCACCGGGACCACCACCTTCGCCCGGAACATGGGCGGATCCTTGGGCATCTCCATCCTGGGCTCCATCTACGCCGGCAGGCTCACCGACACCCTGGCCGCCGCCCACAGCCCGGCTCCGTCCAACGGCTCCGGGCAACTTACACCCGCGACCCTGCAGGCCCTTCCTTTGCCGGTCCAGCAGCTTTTCAAACAAGCCGTCACCAACGGCATCCAGGACGTCTTCTTCCTCTCCGCCCTGGTCGCCGCCGCGGGCTTTATCCTGGCATGGTTCATCAGGCAGGTCGCTCTCCGCGGCCACGCACCCGCCCCGGCGCAGGCGGTCGAAACCACCGCCGAAGAACTCGCCATCTGACCAGATCGCCTGCGGAGATAACCGACCGGAAGAACCGGGGCCTGCCGGTTACTCTGCGTCGACGCCAGGGATCAGTGAGCAGTGACTGAGGCCCCGAGAAAATCGTCCGCCGACGCCGACAGCGGCCAGACCACCTCGATCCCTTCCCGCTTTCCNNCGGTCGGACCGTTCCGGTAGACGGCCACCGGCGACCACTCCTGGATCGCGATCGCCACCCGGTCCGGCAGCAGCGGCTGGACCGAGGCCGTCCTGACCCATGGCAGCCGCTCCAAATCGCGCCGGATGCTATCACCGTCGAGAAGCAGGACCGAGGCGCGGCCGTCGAGGCCGGCGGCCTCCACCACCTGCTGGCGGGTCACGTGGGCAAGGCCGGTGACGGTGACCTGGTGGACCGAGGTGAGGTCGCCGCGGAGGAGCCAGCCGATGGCGATCACCTCCGCACCGGCCACGACCAGGGCAAGAGCACGCCGCCAGAAGCGGTCGATCGAGCGGCGCGGCCGGCGCGGCCCGGGCGGCCCGGGCGGCCCGGAACACGGTGCGCGCTCCATAACTGATGGAGTTGATCCCTCTCATGTCCACCAGCAGGCCTCTGCGCTGGCCACCGCTGACGCGGGTGATGCTCTCGATGACCGAACGTGCGTCTTCTTCCACGATGCTAGCGCCGTGATCCCACAGCAACTGAAGGATCCCGTTCTCCTCAAACCGCAGGACCCATTTGTTTTCCACGATGATTTCTTGTTCCACGCAGTCCCCAGCCCATCTGGTCGATAAGGCGCCGACAGCAAAACCAAACTCAACGTCGGCGGCACCGACCACACAGTCCTCACACCCAAGGACCCCGACGAGTGCCAACATCGTACCCCCGGCCCGCGCTGGCGGCCAGGTCGCGCGTTGACTCATCAAAGATGCCCGCGTAGCTGCATCTTTTATTAGTCAAAGCGAGGCGTTGACGGGGGGGGG
>DIZT01000104.1:0-201 GCA_002427975.1 Micrococcaceae bacterium UBA6021
GCCATAGGCAGGGGGCTGGAGCGTCCCGAGGAAGTTGCCGACCTCTACGCTATGGCGTCCCGGGCGATTTAGGCGCCCATTCGGGGGGTGTACGACGGCGGCGTGCGGGTTGGGTACCGCCGGTCTCAGGTGTACATGATTGAGCCCGGATCAGGCGCCGGCTCCCGCTGCGCCTGCCCCGGCACCCGCTCCGGTTGTGCC
>DIZT01000104.1:330-1261 GCA_002427975.1 Micrococcaceae bacterium UBA6021
TGCCGGCTCCGGCTCCCGTCGCGCCGGCACCCGCGTCCGTTTACTACGCGAACTGCACGGCGGCCAAGGCCGCGGGTGCTGCGCCCTTGTATGCCGGACAGCCCGGCTACCGCTCGGCCATGGACGGTGACAAGGACGGCGTTGCTTGCGAACGCTAGGCCTCCTCTGAGGTACCTGCGCCCAGATAGCAGCGACCCATTGACTACGGGTTCCATGGGTCTAGCATGATGCGCATCAGGACATTTCAAGGAGGAGATGTGTGATGTCACGCACCGAAGTAGAGCAGCTTGACGACCGCGGAATGGCGGCCTGGGACCAGCATGATACGGCGGCGTTCGCCGACCTGCTGACCGATGATTTCACTTTTACGGATGTGATGGCCCCCGAGCCGTTCCGTACGCGGGAGCAGGTCCAGGCCTACATGGACGCCTGGTTCATGGCGTTTCCGGATATGCGTATCAGGGCCACGCGACGGGTGGTCAGTGATGACGAGGTGGCGGCGGAAGTGGAGTTCACCGGCACCAACACCGGGCCAATGCGGATGGGGGACCAGGAAATTCCGGCCACGGGCAAATCCGTGGTGGGAACGGGGACCTATTTCGCCTCCGTCACCAACGGAAAGATCGCCTCGTTCCGCGCCCATCCAGACGTCGCCGCGCTGATGGGACAGCTGGGGCTGATGCCCGGGATGTGACCCGGGCTCAGCACGGTCTGTCCAGGGTCCGGAGTTGCCAGAGGCATCCACCCGCATTCGGGTCTTTCGCCGCTGGAAGGGAGTACGACGGCGGCGCCCGGGTTGGGTGCCGCCGGTTGCCCTTAGGTGTCCACGGGGGAGTCGGGGGTGGTTCCCCAAACTCTGGCTGGGGTCGAGGTCTTCCCCGGGTCCGGCGGCGGGTGGCGGCCACGGCACCCCTGTATCCTGACAATGTAG
>DIZT01000104.1:1306-2612 GCA_002427975.1 Micrococcaceae bacterium UBA6021
GAATCGCCGCCGCAATCGTCAGTCTCCGATCGGCCCCCGGACTCTTGGAATGGATCTATATCAGTACCGACACGCCAGCTCCCGTGGGAATCCCGACGTCGGCCCTCAAGCCCTCGCGCACAGCTGCGGTGGATGAGCCCGCCCTCGTGACCTGGGCCGAGGCTGGTGACAGCAGGACCGCGCGATGGCGTTCGGCGAACGGCAGACCGGCGCCGACGCGCGTAGAAGTAGTCGACGACTCTCTCACGGCCGATGATGCGAACCGGATGGCGTCACAGGGGATCGCGATGCTCTGGCACGGTGACTTCCACAACGGGCGGCAGATCCTCAACGCCATGGACCGGCGGGTAGGCACCGGAAAGAAAGAGATCGCAGGAACTCCGGCTGATAAGTTCTATCGGCATCGCCAGTCCCGCTCGCATCGTGCACGCATTCTCGGCCTGCTGCTGATTCCTCTTGATCCGGGCCCGGTGGTGCCGCTGCGCCGCGCACCGGATATCCGGGAGGCCGCCGCTGAAGCGTACGGTGAGATCGGCGAATCTTCCGTTGTGTCCCTGCATGAGCTTGTGGGGGCAATTGGCGCCCACGAGTGGCGACGGAATGGCGTCTACGTCGATGCCCTGCAGGGCCGCATCCACCCGCACTATGGCACGTTCTTCCCCACCCGGAGTGAGTATGTGGATCTCGTGGCCGCCGCTGCGCTGCCCTCTGACACGCTGGCGTTCGACGTCGGAACCGGCACCGGGGTGCTCGCTGCCGTCCTCGCGCGCCGTGGCGTCCACCGCGTGGTGGCGACGGACAATGAACCGCGTGCCATCGCCTGCGCCGGTGAGAATTTCCGGAACCTCGGTGTCCAGGACCGTGCTGAGGCCGTCCTGACCGACATGTTCCCGCCCGGACGGGCACCGCTCGTCGTGTGCAACCCGCCCTGGATTCCGGCCACGCCGCATTCCAGCCTGGACAACGCCGTCTACGACCCCGGGAGCAGGATGCTGTTCCGCTTCCTGAACGGACTCTCCGACCATCTGGAGCCGGGCGGTGAGGGCTGGCTTGTCCTCTCGGACCTTGCCGAGCACCTTGGCCTGCGGTCGCGTGAGGATCTGCTGACCGCCATCAAGGCGGCTGGGCTGAAGGTGATGGAACGGCTCGACACCAAGCCAACGCATCCGAAGGCATCGGACCGCGACGATCCTCTGTTCGAGGCCCGAGCGGCCGAGGTCACGTCCCTGTGGCGGCTTGTCAGCCGATAGTCCGGGGCAATAGGGCGCAGCCGACGGTCACCTGGCCAGCGGCCGCCGTCGGGAAT
>DIZT01000104.1:2646-2791 GCA_002427975.1 Micrococcaceae bacterium UBA6021
ACGTCCCTGTGGCGGCTTGTTCCCCGATAGTCACAGGCTTCTGAACAGCCGGTTTCTGAACGGGTTCTCACCGAATTTCATTGATGCGACCGGGCGGCGGTGCGAAGACGGACGGAGTACCATAAATGAGCCGAAATGACCCATG
>DIZT01000171.1:0-20465 GCA_002427975.1 Micrococcaceae bacterium UBA6021
GCCGTGCTGTCACACGCAGAGCATCTGGGGATGCCGCGCGACACTCCGTTGAAGAAGACGCTGTTTGCCTGTGACGAGCTGTCGGGGTTCGTGCACGCGTGCGGGCTCGTGCGACCGACGGGCATCGACGGGCTCGAGCCCAAGTCCGTGAAGAAGAAGCTCAAGACGCCGTCGTTCGCGGCAGGAGTTCATCGCGACGAGGTGTATGCGGGCGCCGAAGGGCTGGGGCTCGAGCTCGACGACCACATCCGCAACGTCGTCGAGGCGCTGCAGCCGATCGCGCCGGAGCTCGGGTTGCGCACCGCAAGCACCGAGGCGGCGGAGGCATCGTGAGCCCGCAGTTCGACTTTCTCGGGGTCCCCGTGAGCGACATGGCCCGTTCGGTCGCGTTCTACCGGCTGCTCGGGCTCGAGTTTCCGGAAGGTGCGGAGAACGAGCAGCACGTCGAGGCGCCGCTGCCGGGCGGCATGCGCTACGCGCTCGATACGGAGGACGTCATCCGCTCGTTCGACCCGGACTGGAAGCGGCCGTCCGACGGTTACGCGGGCGGCGGGGCGTTTCGCTGCGACTCGCCGGACGAGGTCGACCAGGTCTGTCGCGCGCTACTGGCAGCGGGCGGATCCGCGCACAAGGAGCCGTGGGACGCGTTCTGGGGCCAGCGCTATGCGCAGGTCAAAGACCCGGACGGGATCGTGATCGATCTGTACGCAGCGCTGCCCGGCAGCTAGGCGAGCGCGGCAAAGAGGCGGTCGATGTCCCCGCCGCTCGTCCACCAGCCGCACGACGCGCGTAGCCACCCCGTCCCGGGCAGGTCGCGCACGATCACTCCGGCGTCGTAAAGCCGCACAGCTTCCGTTGCGGCGTCGCCTGCCGGAACGAACGAAACGAGTGTGCTCTCGCCGCCCTCCGCGACGAGCTCGAAGCGCTCACGCAGTGCGCCGCGACAGACCTCTGCCATCTCGGCGGCGCGCTCGAAGCGCCACTCCGGCGCACCGGCGAGCGCCGCCTCCAGGCCCGCGAGGCTGGGTGAGGCCAGCCAGCCGGAATCGAATCGCCCTGCGCCCTCTGCCGGTACGAAGCTCCCGTCCGGTTCCAGCGACTTCTGCGCGAAGTAACTCGGGATGCCGATGCCGAGCTGGTCCGCATCGCGCACGTACAACGCGCCGAGCGGCTCCGGGCCGCAGAGCCACTTCTGGCACGACACCGTGTAGTAGTCGAGCTCGCCAACGTCGACCGGAATCGCGCCGACTGACTGCGCGCCGTCCACGAGCACGGGCACACCGCTCTCGCGCTTCAGCTCGTGCACCGGCATCACCTGCCCGGTCGTCCAGAGCACATGCGACAGCGCGAGCAGCCGCGTGCGCGGCGTGATGCACGACAGGATCGTCTCCAATGCAGCCGCCGTCGGCAGCGCCGCCACCTCGGCAACTCGCACGCGCACGCCGGAGACGTGCAGCGGCAGCAGTAGGCCGGGATGCTCTGAGTTCGTCGTCACGACCTCGTCGTCCGGCCCGAGCTCCAATCCGGACAGGACGATGTTGCAACCGTCGGTCGTCGAGCTCGTCAGCGCCACCTGCCCCGGCGTCGTGCCGACGAGGTCCGCAATCTGCTCGCGCACGCGGGTACGTAGCTCGAGCACGCTCATGAACCAGTCATGACCGCCTCGCCCGTGCTCCTGGTCGAAACGAAGGCGTTCCTCGATCGCTGCAAGCGTCGGCCGCGACAGCGGGCCCAGCGTTCCTGCGTTGAGATACGCGAACCGTTCCAACACCGGGAAGAGCGCGCGGGCCTCGTCGAACGTCACGTGACCTCCCGTTCGACCGGTGCGTGATCGGAGAGCAGACGCCCTTCGTACAGGTGCCGCTCCACCGGCCAGCGTACGGCGGGCGATGCATCGAGGCCCCGGACGAGGATGTGATCGATTCCCGCCGGCGTCGGGCCGCCGAATCCCCATTCTGCAGCGGTCAGATCGGCGAGTGTCCGCGAGTTGTGCGCGCTGACGTTGAAGTCACCGCAGAGCAGGACAGGCTCGCCGGGCTTGGCCATACCGTCCACGAACACGGCTGCGCGCAGCAATTCGGCATCGGGCACCCGCTTGTCCGCAAACCCCGTCGCGTGCAGGTTGCCGACGACGAGCGTCTTGTTTCCGCGCTGAACGCGCACCGCGTGACAAACACGCCGCTCCTTGCTCCAGGCAAGACGCTCGACCGTTCCCAGTCCCAGCCGCCGCGCCTGGGCGCGCCGGAAACGGAAAGGGTTGAGGATCACGTGCCGATGCTCTCGGACCTGGAGGTCCGAGCCGAGCAGGATCGCATTCGCTTGTCCGGTGAACGCCGAGCGCAGGAGCCCGTGGTGAACCTCCGTGAGAACGCGGCCGACCTCGGCTGTCGAGGGGAACGGGCCGACACTCGGGCGCTGCGCGACGGCCCCGATCGCCGGCATCCCGCTCCAGTCGTCCAGCCGGCCGAGCGCCCAGGCGGGCACTTCCTGCAGGCAGAGCACGGCGGGGCGGTCGGCACTCGCAAGCCGCACCATCTCCGTGAGGAACGCTTTCCGTCCGGGCGGCTGCGTGTTCCCGTGGAAGAGGTTCCAAGTCCGGACAAGCAGGCGCTCTACTGTACTGCCGATGCGAGTCGTCATCTCGGACCCCCCCGCCTTCACGCCGGCGTACGACCACGAGCTCGCCGCCGCGCTCGCCCGCCGCAAGATCGACGTCGAGCTCGTCACGTCTCGGTTCCGCTTCGGCGAGACGCCCGCCCCGGTCGGCTACCGGCGCAGTGAGCCCTTCTACCCAGTCTCGTCGAGGCTCTTCAGACGCTCGCGGTTGCGCATCCCGCTCAAGGTGGTGGAGCACCTTCCCGGCACGGCGGCGCTGCTGCTTCGCCGTCCGGACATCCTGCACCTGCAGTGGCTGGCGGCGCCCGAGCTCGACCGAGTGTTGCTGCGGCCGCGCGTGCCGACGGTTTTCACGGCACACGATCTCCTGCCGCGGCGGACGGTCGGAAAGCAGGGGCTCTGGAGAGACCTCCTCTCCCGGTTCGACCGCATCGTCGTCCACAGCGAGCGCGGGCGCGAAAGCCTCGCCGACCTCGGCGTCGACGCGACCGTCATTCCGCATCCCGTCTTCCCCAGCGATCCCGAACGTGTCGACGACGGGCACACACTCCTCTGTCTCGGCACGATCCGCCCCTACAAGGGGATCGGAGACGCGATCGCGGCGACAAAGCAGATCCCCGGTGCGCGATTGCTCATTGTCGGCGATCCAGTCGAATCCGTGAACGGCTACCGCGCCGAGGCCGGCGACCTGGCGGAGTGGCGGCTCGGCTACCTCCCACGGCACGAGCTCGAGCGGGCGCTCGGCGAGGCAACCGTCGCGCTCTTTCCTTACCTGCCGCAGCTCGATCAGAGCGGCGCGCTCCTCCAGGCACTCGGTGCCGGAGTGCCGGCCGTCGCGTACGACGTCGGCGGAATCGCGGAGCCGATCGAGCGGTTCGGCGCGGGCCGCGTCGTGCCGGCAGGTGACGTCGAGGCGCTCGCCGGCGCCGCGCGTGAGCTGCTCGACGACGACGCGGCGCTGGAGCGCGCCCGTGCGGGTGCACGGCTCGCACGAGACACGCTCACGTGGGACGCGTCGGCCGACGCGCACATCCGCCTCTACGAGGAGCTCCTGTGAGGGTCAGGCGCGCACGCTTCTCGGAGCTGATCGATCGCCAGCTCGACATCTTCGAACGGGAGCAGCGCGGGCTCATCGAAGACTGTGCCGCGGCCGAGCGGGCGTACAACCAGGCGCCCCGCGACGAGGCCGAGGAGCGCTACGGCGACTACGTCGACCTCGTCGAGACCGGTACGGAAGTTCTGGCCGACCTCCGCGACAACTTCGCAACCACGCTCGAAGAGGATGCGGCCGACGAATACGAACGAGCATTCAACGAAGCCGTGCTCCGGCGCTTTAGGCGCTTCGCCCTCGAGATCGAGGACCGCTGATGGCACGGATCGAGGACTACGGGATGATCGGCGACCTCCAAACGGCGGCGCTCGTGGGACGCGACGGGTCGATCGACTGGGCGTGTTTCCCGCGCTTCGACTCCGGCGCCTGCTTCGCAGCGCTGCTCGGTACGGCGGAGCATGGCCGCTGGCTCCTCGCACCACGAGCTGATGCGTGGGAAGGCAAGCGCCGGTATCGCCCGCACACGCTCGTACTGGAGACCGAGTGGGAGACGGACACCGGCGCCGTGCGCGTGCTCGACTTCATGCCGCCACGCGGAAAGGCGCCGGACATCGTGCGCATCGTCGAAGGCTTACACGGTCACGTCGAAATGTTCTCCGAGCTCGTCATCCGCTTCGACTACGGCGGCACGATCCCATGGGTCAGGCGGACCGAAGACGGCCGCATCGCAGTCGCTGGGCCCGACGCGCTCTGCTTCCGCACGCCCGTCGAGCATCGCGGCGAGAATCTCCGCACGCTCGGCGAGTTCACGGTGAAAAAGGGCGAACGCGTCCCCTTCACGCTGACCTGGTACCCGTCGAACGAGCGGCCGCCGCGAGCGATCGACGCGGAGCACGCTCTGAACGAAACACTCAAGTTCTGGCAGGACTGGGCCGCCCGCTGTGTCTACACGGGGAAATGGAAGGAGGACGTCCTGGCGTCGCTCGTCGTCCTGAAGGGCCTCACCTATGCCCCGACCGGCGGAATCGTGGCCGCGCCGACGACGTCGCTGCCGGAGAAGATCGGCGGGGAGCGGAACTGGGACTACCGCTACTGCTGGCTGCGGGACGCCACCATGACGCTGCAGGCGCTGCTTGCCGGCGGCTACACAGCGGAGGCGGCCGCCTGGCGTGACTGGCTCCTCCGCGCCGTTGCCGGCGATCCGGCCGATCTGCAGATCATGTACGGGATCCACGGCGAACGCAGGCTTCCGGAGCTGGAGCTGCCGTGGCTGGCGGGCTATGAGAATTCCAAACCCGTCCGGACCGGGAACGGCGCGGCGGAGCAGCTTCAGCTGGACGTGTGGGGCGAGGTGCTGGACTGCCTGGCCTTGACCAGGAACTCCCTGCTGAAGCACACGGACGAATCCTGGGATGTGCAGGTTGCCCTGATGCAGCATCTGGAGACCATCTGGGACCAGCCGGACAATGGGCTCTGGGAGATGCGCGGTCCGCGGCGCCACTTCACGCATTCCAAGGTGATGGCGTGGGTGGCCGCGGACCGGATGGTAAAGGGCGTCCGGGACTTCGGCCTGACCGGTCCCGTGGAACGGTGGGAGACCCTTCGCGACACCATCCACAGGGACGTCATGGCCAACGGTTTCGACCCTGCCCGCAACACGTTTGTGCAGTCGTACGGGCGGCCCGAACTGGACGCCAGCCTGCTGCTGATCCCGCGGGTGGGGTTCCTGCCGCCGGATGATCCCCGGGTGCTGGGGACCATCGACGCGATCCAGCGCGAACTCACCGAAGACGGTTTTGTGCGCCGCTACCGCCCCGCCGACAGCGACGACGGGCTCCCGGGGGGCGAAGGGGTGTTCCTTGCCTGCTCGTTCTGGTTGGTGGAGGCGCTGCTGGGCGCCGGGCGCACCCAGGAGTCCACCGAACTTTTCGAACGGCTGCTGGAACTGCGCAACGATGTGGGTCTGCTCAGTGAGGAATGGGGGGTCAGGGCAGGACGGCAGCTGGGCAATACGCCCCAGGCCTTCAGCCACTTCGCGCTTGTGACAAGCGCTCTTGAGCTTCATCAGGATATGGTTCGCCGGAGTGACACGCCTATTCCACCGGAGACAGAAAGGGTGGGGCAATAACGGCCTGACGGCTGGCCCGCCCTTCGCCTCCGAGGGAGAGGTAAGTATACTTACTAACACTTGCGGTGCGCTCCTAAAAGGCACAGCGCCGCGACTGAACGAGGGGTGGTTGTAATGGCCGGACATTTTGAGCTGGTGGATGCGCCTGACGGCGGCTATCGCGTGCGGATGCTGGATAGCTCGGGAAGCCTGATGGCTATTTCGGTGACTTTTCCAACGAAGCGCGCCGCAGTGGCGGGCGTTGAGATGGCCCGCGAGATTGCCGGCACGGGCCTGATCAGAGACTGCAGCAGCAACGGAGCTGGAACGCTCATCCAGGATCGGGTCCATTCGACGTCCTCCGCGAAAGAGAGCGCTGCCCGCCGTGGCAAGACGCCGTCCGGAACCGGACGAGCCGCCGTGAGGGGATGATCACCCAGAGCCATGCCCTGTCCCGAGGGCGGCGGTGGGGCGTGCTCTTTGACGTCGACGGGACACTGGTGGACTCCTCCTACATCCACACCTTGGCGTGGTGGCAGGCGTTCCGCCAGCATCAGCATGACGTCCCCATGGCCGCCATTCACCGGTGCGTCGGGATGGGCGGAGCCCGCTTGGTGGACACCCTCCTTCCTGCTGGCCGGAACCGGGAGGCCGACGCCGAAATCCTGACCAGCCATGCGGCGGTCTTCGCGCAGAGCTGGCCGTCTCTGCGTCCGTTCGACGGCGCCAAGGAGCTGCTTGCCCAGTGCCACGCCGGTGGACTCGCCATCGCCCTTGCCTCATCGGCGCGCCGGCAAGACCTGGCGGCCAACCGTAGAGCCCTCGGTGCGGACTCGTTCATCCATGCCGCCACCAGCGCCGACGATGCGAAGGCAAGCAAGCCTGCGCCGGACATTCTGGTGGCGGCGCTGGAAGCTGTCGGCGTCCTGACGGCAGACTCCGTCTACGTGGGGGATGCGGTGTGGGACATGCAGGCCGCTGCCGCGTTGGGCATCCCCGCCATCGGCGTCACCTGCGGCGGGACCAGCGCCGCCGAACTCCGCGATGCAGGCGCGGCCGAGGTCTACGAAGGGCCGAGGGACATCCTGGACAACCTGCAGGCAAGCGCCATAGGGAGGCTGCTCGCGCCAGCGGATGCCTAAGAGGTCGAGTTCGCCGGAACCGCACGAGGTCGCCGGAAACACCCGGCGACCTCGAAGGTTTCCGGCGAGTTCGGCGTCGGGCTCCGCAAGAACGGCGGGTTAAAGGGGGAGGAGGGTTGAGAGGTCCGCGCGCAAACCGGAGGCGGCCACCTTGCCCGCTGCGACCGCGTCCGCCCAGCTCAACCGGCCGGTCACCATCGCAAGCCAGGTGGCGGCGTCGCACTCGATCACGTTGGGCGGGGTCCCGCGCGTGTGCCGCGGCCCCTCCACGCACTGGGTGACGCCGAACGGCGGCACCCGCACTTCCACCGAATTGCCCGGCGCCCGCGCGGTCACCTCCTCCAGCGTGTACCGCACGGCCGTGGCAGTGAGGTTGCGGGGGACCGGAACGTCCGACGGCGAGGCGGCGGCTTCCTGCCACGCGGCCAGCGCCGCCGTGCCTTCTTCAATGCCGATCCGGCGGCGTGCTACAGCCACGTCAGTCGAGGAGTGCGGAGACGGCCGGGCCCAGGCGGATCTTGCCCACCGGGTGGGCGCCGCCCATCACCGGGTCAACCACCTTCTCCAGGACGCTGGAGACACCGGGGATATCCACGGCGCCGGCTGCCGCGAGGAGGGTCAGGCCCACCAGCGAGGTGGCACGCACGTTCCCGTCGAGCATTTTCAGGGCCACGGACACGCCCTGGGGTGTGGCCATGGCCAGGACACCCTCGGCGCCGATCTTGGCGATGATGCCCAGTTCGTCCATCACCACCGTGTTGGCCTCGCCCCGGCCCTGCACCGCCCACGGGTAGTCCAGCATGGACGTGGCGATGGTTGCGGTACGGGCGTTGGAATTCTTGTCGCCAGGCGCTTTGGCCAGCAGCGAGAACGCGCGGGCCAGCCCGGTCAGCGACACCGCGGCAACGGGAGCCCCGCAGCCGTCAATGCCCAGGTGTGCGATGTGTTCGCCGGTGTATTCCTCGATCACACTGCGGACGAGCTGCTGCAGCGGATGGTTCGGCTCGAGGTAGCTGTGGGTGTCCCAGCCGTTTTCCGTGCAGGCCCACAGAAACGCGGCGTGCTTCCCGGAGCAGTTGAAGGCCAGCTTCGATTTTCCCCGTTCCGAACGCACCAGCCAGTTGCGGGCCGTCTCGTCCCGCGGCCAGGCGGCCGGGCACTGCAGCTGGTCCTCCCGGATGCCGGCGGCCTTGAGCATTCCCGCGACCACATCCATATGGTCCAGCGAGCCCACGTGGCTGCCGCAGGCCAGCGCCACCTGCGCGCCGCGCAGCGGGACCCCTGACTGCATGGACGCCAAAGCCTGGAGCGGCTTGAGGGCGGACCGCGCGAAAATCGGAGTCCTGATATCGCCAAGTTCGGTGACTACGGACCCGTCGGCGGACAGGACGACGGCGGAGCCGATATGCCGGGACTCCACAAAACCGCTGCGTTCAACAACGGCGAGTTCGACGGCGGAGTCCACGGTGAAGGTGGCATGCGGGTTGTGCGGCATGTTGCAAGTCTAGGGGCCGGAATGGGGAAAGCCTGGCTACTCCACGGTGACCATGACCGACTGCCAGCCGGAGGCTCCGTCGGGTACCGGATCGGCCCGCTGATCGGTCTGCATTTCGCCCGTCCCGTCGGTGGCGCGGACCTTGATGTAGTGCGCTCCGGGGGCGGCTTCCCAGTCGAAGGACCACTGGCGCCACGTGATGAGGGAAGCCTCGGTCGACAGGACAGCTTCGGCCCAGGGGTTGTTATCGATCTGGACTTCCACCTTGGTGATGCCGCGGGTCTGCGCCCAGGCCGTACCGCCCACCGCCACCCGGCCGGCCGGCACCTTGGCGAAGGACTTCGGGACTTCCACCCGGGCCATGGTCTTGATGGGGCCGCGCTCGGACCAGCCGCGCTGGGTCCAGTACGCCTTGCTGTCCGCGAACCGCGTCACTTCCAGGTCCACCACCCACTTGGTGGCGGAGACAAAACCGTACAGCCCGGGCACCACCATGCGCACCGGATAGCCGTGCTCCAGCGGCAGGGGCTCGCCGTTCATGCCGATCGCCAGCATCGCGTCGCGGTCATCCTGCAGGACTTCCAGCGGCGTGGAGGCGCTGAAGCCATCGATCGACGTCGACAGCACCATGTCCGCCCCGTCCTTGGGACGTGCCCGCTTGAGGACCTCGCGGATGGGCAGGCCGAGCCAGCGCGCGTTCCCGGCGAGGTTTCCGCCCACCGGGTTGGAGACACAGGTGAGTGTTACGTGCGATTCGATGAGGTCGGCGTCGAGCAGGTCCTGGAACGTGAGGCGGACTTCCTGCTCCACGAGCCCGTGGACCAGGAGCTCCCAGTCGCTCGCGTTGATTTCCGGAACGCTCAGGGCGGTGTCGATCCGGTAGAAGTCACCGTTCGGGGTCAGCCACGGTCCGACGCCGGCGGCGGGGGACTGGACACCGGCGGGCACCGCCGCTGCGGGCTTTCTCGCGGTAGGCAGCTGGAGGGCGTCGCGGGCCTTGGAGATGCTGCTGCGGGCGGCGCTCAGCAGGCGTCCGCCCGTGGCCGCGATCCCGGCCCCTACTACGGTGATCCCGGCTGCGCCGAAGAAGCGGCGGCGGCTGGTAACGGGCCGGTCCGGTTCCTCGGCTTCCGTGTCGGCGGGTGCCTCGGGCCAGGACTTCAGCCGCCAGAGCGGAGCGACCAGCAGCCGCAGCACCACCAGTCCGCCCACCGTGCCCAGCACGGTGGGGATGGCATCGAGCGGCCTCACGCCAGCCCGCGTCACCACGCTGGCCACAATGACGGCACCCATCAACAGCACGCCCGCCACTCCCAGCGCCCACTTCCTATACGCCACCACGCCCAGCACGCAGGCCAGCAGGAAGATGGTCAGCCCCATCCCCGCGAACAAGGCGGCTTTGTCATTGGTGCCGAACGTTTCGACGGCAATGTTCTTCATCCACAGCGGGGTGAAGTCGATGAAGGTGGACCCCAGCGCGATCACCGGGGTGGCCCGCGCCGTGAAGAACGCACCGATCAGCTCCGCGACGGAAAGTACGACGGCGGCAGCCGCCACGCCTGCCAGCGCGGCCATTGCGGCGGGGTCCTTGAGCCACTTCAGAAGGTTCTTCATGCCTTGGATTCGTTGCGGAGGGCCGCAGGGATGGTTTGGGCGAGGACACAGCTTAGGAGCCAGCCGGTTGCACAAAGTACCCTTGGGGACTGTGAAGGTACTCGTCATTGGCCCCGGAGGCCGCGAACACGCCATTGTCCGCTCCCTGCTCGCCGACCCCAACGTGTCCGAGGTCCATGCAGCTCCCGGCAACGCCGGCATCAGCAAGCTGGTCCCCACCCACAACATTGATGGGAATGATCCCGACGCCGTAGCGGCGCTGGCCACCAGACTCGGGGTGGACCTCGTGGTGGTGGGCCCCGAGGCGCCGCTGGCTGCGGGCGTATCCGACGCCGTCCGCGACGCCGGCATTCCGGTCTTCGGCCCCAGCAAGGCCGCGGCCCAGCTGGAAACCTCCAAAGCGTTCGCCAAGGAAGTCATGGCCGAAGCGGGAGTCCCTACGGCCATGGCCATGGTGGCCACGAACGCCGCGGAAGCAGCTTCAGCCGTGGACACCTTCGGCGCACCCTACGTGGTGAAGGACGACGGCCTCGCGGCCGGCAAGGGCGTAGTGGTCACCAACAACCGCGACGAAGCCCTGGCCCACGCGCAGACCTGCTTCGACGCCGGCGGCACCGTGGTGATCGAGGAATTCCTCGATGGCCCCGAGGTCTCCGTTTTTGTTCTCTGCGACGGCCGTAACACCGTGGCACTGTCCCCGGCGCAGGACTTCAAGCGCATCTTCGACAACGACGAAGGCCCCAACACCGGCGGCATGGGTGCCTACACCCCGCTGGAATGGGCCCCCGCCGGACTGGTCCAGGAAGTCATCGACCGGGTGGCCCAGCCCACGGTCAAAGAGATGGCGGACCGCGGCACCCCGTTCGTGGGTGTGCTGTTTGTTGGCCTGGCCCTGACTACGCGCGGCACCCGCGTCATTGAATTCAACGTCCGCTTCGGTGACCCCGAGACGCAGGCCGTGCTGGCCCGGCTCAAGACCCCGCTCGGTGCGCTGCTGCTGGCAGCTGCCAGGGGCGAACTGGACAAGGCAGACGAGCTGCGCTGGTCCAAGGAGACCGCTGTCGCCGTCGTCGTCGCGTCCCATAATTACCCTGACACCCCGCGCACCGGCGACCGCATCCGCGGACTCAAGAAGGTGGACCAGCTGGACGGCGTGCATGTGATCCATGCGGGCACCGCGTTCGACGACGAGGGCAAGGTGATCTCGGCCGGCGGCCGAGTGCTCGCCGTCGTTGCGCTCGGCAGCGACCTGGTGGAGGCCCGGGAACGGGCGTACGACGGCGTGGAGCTGGTTCAGCTGGATGGCTCTCAGTTCCGGACGGATATCGGACGTAAGGCTGCCCGCGGCGAGATCAAGGTTGCGTCCAACGCAACGGGATCGCTGCCTGTCACGAAGGCGAAGGCATAACATGACGAAGACTCCCGCACCCCGCGGCTTCAGCACCGAAACCCTGGACCTGCCGGGCTGGAAGCACGTTTACTCCGGCAAGGTCCGCGACCTCTACGAACCCGCGGAGGAGGCCATCACCCAGCAGGTGGGCCAGGACTGCGTCCTGGTGGTGGCGAGCGACCGCATCAGTGCCTTTGACCATGTGCTGGCCAGCGAAATCCCGGACAAGGGCCGCATCCTCACGCAGTTGAGCCTGTGGTGGTTCGACCAGCTTGACGTGGTGCACCACGTGCTCGCGTCCACGGTGGACGACGGCGTTCCCGCAGCCGTGGAAGGCCGGGCGATGATCTGCAGGAAGCTGGACATGTTCCCCGTGGAGTGCATCGCCCGCGGCTACCTCACCGGGTCCGGACTGCTGGAGTACAAGGCCAGCGGGACGGTCTGCGAGATTCCGCTGCCGCCGGGCCTGGTGGACGGTTCCCGGCTGGAGCAGGCGATCTTTACGCCGTCCGCCAAGGCCGAGGTCGGGGAGCATGACGAGAACATCTCCTATGACGACGTTGTGGCCATGGTGGGGGATGACATCGCGGGACGGCTCAGTGAGCTGACCCTTAAGATCTACACCGGTGCCGAGAAGATCGCCCGCGAGCGCGGCATCATCCTGGCCGACACGAAGGTGGAGTTCGGCTACGACGCGGTGTCCGGGGCCATCACCTTGGGCGACGAAGTGCTCACCCCGGACTCCTCCCGTTTCTGGGATGCTGCGACCTATGAGCCGGGGAAGGCACAGCCGTCCTACGACAAGCAGTACGTGCGCGACTGGCTGACGTCGGCCGAATCAGGCTGGGACCGGTCCTCCGATGTGCCACCGCCCGCACTGCCGGCAGACGTGGTGGCCCGCACCCGTGGCCGCTACATCGATGCCTACGAGAAAATCACCGGCCGGACGTTCGCCTAGCCCGAAGACGCCCGCCGACCTCTACCTCCCCACCGGCTACATCGACCGGCCCAGCTGGTCGTTGAACTCCTGGGCGTCGCGGTAGTAATCCAGCAGGCTCAGGCGGGACGCGGCCGCGGCGTCCAGGATGACCACTGCCCGGCGGTGCAGCTGCAGCACCGAGGCAGGGCAGTGCGCCCTGGGCGGCGCCGATAACGTTGAAGAGATCGAAGGGTGCATCACCCGCCTGCGCACCGAAGTGGTGGATGCCGGAAAGGTTGACGCAGCGGCGCTCAAGGCCGCGGGCGCCCACGGCGTTATGGTGGCCGGCACGGTGGTCCAGGTGGTTGTGGGCCCCGAAGCCGAGAGCCTGGCAGAAGACATCCAGGACCTGATGTGAGCGCGCCTGATGTGAGCACGCCTGATGTGAGCACGGCAGCACCCGCCGAGGCCATCAGTGTGGCCTCTCCCCTGCCCGGCCGGCTCGTTCCGCTGAGCGAAGTGCCGGACCCCGTATTCGCCAAAGGGCTTGTCGGCGGAGGTGCCGCGGTCATCCCGGATGACGACGCCGGCGTGTTGACCGCCGTCGCGCCCCTGGACGGACGCGTCGTCAAGGTCATGCCGCACGCCTACATCGTCCAGCACGCCTCGGGTCCCGCCGTGCTGGTCCACGTCGGCATTGATACCGTCGGCCTGAAAGGCGAAGGCTTCACGGTCATCGCACAAAAGGGCGACCAGGTCCGCGCCGGGGACCCCATGATCAGCGTTGACGTCACGTTTGTCCGCTCGAAGAACCTCAGCATGTGCAGCCCCGTGGTGATCCTGGACAGCAAGCCCGAGGCCATCGATTCGCCGGCCTCAGGTGCGCGGGTGGAAGCTGGCGGGCACCTGTTCAACCTGCCGGGAGAATAGGAGACGTGGATACGGCAGGGGAACTAAAACACGTCTGGGTGCGCAGGCAGCTCCAGGACCTGGTGGCCACTATGCTGCGGCCCGGGGACGCACTGCTTGGCGAACGCCAGCTGGAGGAGCAGTTCGGGGTCTCGCGCATTACGGTGCGTCGGGCGATCTCGGACCTCGTCCAGGACGGAGCGCTGGTCCGGATCAAGGGCAAGGGGACCTTTGTCTCACACGGACTGGTGCGTTCAACCCTGCACCTGGCCTCCTTTAATGAGGACATGCGGGCGGCCGGTTTTGAACCCAGCACCCGCGTCATCAACGCCTCCACCGCGGAGCCGCCCGCCGCGGCGGCGGCCGAGCACCTGGGACTCGCCGCTGGAGAGGCGGCCTACCAGGTCCGCAGGCTACGGCTTGCCAACGGAGCGCCCGTCAGCGTGGACGAATCCTGGCTGCCGCCCGGACCTCTGCCCGGCCTGCTCTCGGAGGACCTGACAGGATCCCTCTATCGGGTCCTCGCAGCCTCCGGTCACCCGGTGCAGCACGTGGAGCAGACAGTCGAGGCCGCTGCCGCACCGGAGGAAACTGCTGCCCTGTTGGACATCGAACCCGGCGCCCCCGTCCTGCTCTTCAGGCGCCGCTCGTTTACCGGCAAGGACGACCCGGGCACACCCATCGAGTACGCCGTCTCGACGTACCGCTCGGACCGGTACCAGGTCTCGATGCGGCTGGCGCTCGGCTGACCAGATCGCACGCCCCGCTCACGAGCCCGGCCCGGCCCGGAGCCGTGGGCGGGGCGAGAGGAGTAGGCGGAAGCCGAGTGTAGAGGAGCAGCGCCGTTCAATGTAGGCCGGAAACCATTCGTAATGGAAGACCCGGCTACCCCTCCATTGCCGGGCTGGGTATATTGGCCTTAATGGACAGCTGTTCACAGCTCCCATGTCGGTTTGGGGTCTAAGAACCTGCTCCCGGCATTGGAAGTTGGGAAGGGAGGTTAGGTGTCTCACGTAATTCCACCGGGGGCCAGCCGGCGTCTGTACAACGAGGACCTCGCACCGGCCCAACACCGAACGTGGGGTTTCTATTCGCTGTTTGCGATGTGGATGTCGGACATTCATTCGCTCGGCGGGTATACCTTCGCCGCCGGTCTCTTCGCGTTGGGCCTCGGTGCCTGGCAGGTGTTCCTTGCCCTGGTGGCGGGGATTATCATCGTTTTTTTCCTGATGAACTTCTCCGGATACGCCGGGCAGAAGACCGGCGTTCCCTACCCGGTGCTCGCCCGGGTCTCGTTTGGAACGTTCGGTGCCAACCTGCCCGCCCTTCTTCGTGCGCTCGTGGCAATCGCCTGGTATGGCATCCAGACCTGGCTGGCCTCTCGCGCCGTCATCGTCATCGCCCTGAAGATCTGGCCCGATCTGCGGGGCCTGACGGAGAACAACTTCCTCGGCGAGTCCACCCTGGGCTGGCTGGCGTTCCTGTTGATGTGGGCGCTACAGCTTCTTCTGCTTCGAAACGGCATGGAGACGATCCGGAAGTTCCAGGACTGGGCCGGTCCGGCCGTCTGGGCGGTGATGGGCCTGTTGGTCGTTTACATCCTGATCAATGCGGGCTGGAATATTTCACTCGACCTGCCGGGCGGAAAAGCCGAATGGGGAGTCACGCACGCCTTTTTTGCCGCCGTGGCGCTAACGGTGACGTACTTCTCCACACTGATGCTCAACTTCTGCGACTTCTCCCGCTTCGCGCCCTCCCGCAAAGCTGTTCGCGCGGCGAACCTGTGGGGGCTGCCGGTGAATTTCATCGCCTTCTCCGTGGTCTCAGTCGTCGTCACCGCCGGCACGTTCAAGGTATACGGGGAGCACATCTACGACCCGGTTGAGATCGTCAGCCGGATCGACAGCATCTGGGTGCTTCTGCTGGGCGCCGTCACCTTCGCGGTCGCAACGCTGGGGATCAATGTTGTGGCAAACTTCGTCTCGCCGGCCTACGACCTCGCCAACGCCTGGCCCTCGAGGGTCGATTTCAAGCGCGGCGGCCTGATCGCCGCGATGATCGCTCTCGTCATTACGCCCTGGAACCTGTTCAACAGCCCCGTCGTGATCAACCTTTTCCTCGGAGGGCTCGGAGCCCTGCTCGGGCCGCTGTTCGGGATCATCATGATCGATTACTACGTCCTCCGCAGGCAGCACGTGCTTGTTCGGGACCTGTTCAGGGAACGGGGGTACTACACGTATACGGGTGGGTGGAACCAGAAGGCCGTCATCTCGTTCCTCGTCTCCGCGGCCCCCGCGGTGGTCTTCGCGCTCGTTCCCCTGTTTGGTGCCGTGTCGGCCTTCTCCTGGTTCATCGGAGCAATCGTGGCGGCCGCGGTGCACTACGTCATCTCGCGCCATGACACCAGTTTGGCCGAATCGATCATCGCCGCGGCCGCCGAAGAAACGGAGCCGGGTGCGGCATGGACGCAGGTTCCCGATAATGCGAATGCCCCGACGGGGAGGAGTGTTGCCACCGCGGCGGCCCCTCGTGAAAGAAGTAATTTTCGCAAAGCGAAATAGCTAAAAATCAGGACCTCCCGGGAGACTGAAAATGGCTACTGCCGGTCGAAGGACTCCTGTTGGCCTGTGAATCGGCCGTTCGCCCTTCAGGCTCTTTGTCTCAAGCGCTGAACGAGCCCGACCCTGAAATGATGAAAGGCTTCAACCGGCAGTTCATCACTGGCGTCACCGTAGTAACCACCAAAGACGGCGTAAAGCCGTGTGGCCTGGCTGTTAATGCCTATTCATCGATTTCGTTGGACCCGCCGCTCATCATGGTGTGTGTACAGCGCCCGTCATCGACATACACGGCATTGTTCGCCAGCACGCACCTGGGTGTGAACATCCTGAGCAACGAACAACGCGGAGTGGTCTCGGTTTTCGCCTCCAAGGCAGACCACACCGACGTCAGCGACAAGTCCCCTATGGCTTACAGCGCCGGAAAGTTCTTCGACGGCGCCGAGCTGACCGAGCTACCTGTGGACTAGGACCTGTGGACTAGGACACCGCCTGTCCTAGCTCGCCTTGACGTCTTTCGCCGCGGCCGCTGCCCGCTGCTGGGCGAACCTGATTTCCAGGACCGCGTCCAGGGCCTGCTGGACGCGGTCCGAGGCGCCGGCCGAACTGAAGTCTTTCTGCGCCTCGTGGAGGTAGACCAGGGCTTCGTCGGACTCGCCGGCAGCCTTGAGTGACTTGCCCAGCAGGAGTGCCACCTCGCCTGCAGTGTGTTTGGCCAGTGCACCGGATTCCGCGTGGATCTTGCGGAGCTTTTCCACGGCCGCCACGATGTCGCCAGTGAGGTACAGCCAGCGGGCCCGGATGAAGGCAACTTCCAGCTCATCGCTTTTTGTGCCACGGACGATGGAAAAGGCGAGCTCGGCACGTTCAATGGAGGACAACGTCTCAGGTTCGACAATCCCCGAGGACAGCCGAACCGCGGCGGAGGCTTTATTGAACCGTGCCCACAGCTCGATGTCGTTGGCCGGCGACAACAGTTTCGCCGCACGCTCGTGGTATTTGACGCCTTCCGCGTAGTCGTGCCGCATAAAGGCCACGTTTCCGATGACCCAGGCCACTTCCCCGGCAAGCTGAGGCATCGCATTTTCGTCCACATGGGCGTCCATGGCCTGGCAGTATTTCCAGGCCTCGTCCAGCCGGCCGCTCTCGGCCAATGCGCCAATGAGGATGCGATGCGCACCGATGGTGACTGTGGAGCTTTGGGGCAGCTGGGATGACAGCCGTACGGCGTCGAGGGCGTGGTCCACTGCCACCGACAGTTGGCCCTGGCGGTGGAACACAGCAGCAAGCATCTGCCGGGCCCGTACACCGAGGCCTACCGATTCTTTGGCCATGGGATGCTCCAGCAGGCGTTCTACGATGTGCTGGCATTCCTGCAGATCGCCGTGCTTCAGCAGGCATTCGGCTTGCATGTAGGTCATGTTCCACCAGGCGCTGGTGTTTCGGCCTTCGAGAGCAATTTGTGCGGCCGTCGCGGCGTGGCGGGCAGCGAGCGGGTAGTCCCGCAGATCCCAGGCCTGGCGCGCGTAAAGTCCTGCCAGGACGTACTCGGCGTCGCTGACCGAGATGGGTTGGCTCCAGGCTTCCAGCGCCTTGGGCGCCAGTTCCAGGCGCCGGGCGAGTTCCTCGATGACTTCGGCCGTCGGCTCGCGGCGGCCCGTTTCGAGCAGGGAAATATAGCTGGGGGAATATCGGTCCTTGCCCAGTTCAGCCTGGGTCAGCCCACGTTCGAGACGCTCCGCCCGGAGCTTCTCCCCGAATCCGTTGCCCACGGAATTTCCTCCTTATTCTGGACAGTCTTTGTACGCAATGCTTGACAGTCCCTGTGGAAAACATTTTACAATGTATGTCAACAAGGGCAGTGCTGACTTTGTAACGAATCCGACTCGTATTAAGGAACTTATATGTTCAAGAAGATTGCCGCCGCGGCTGTCTTGGCTGGGGCTCTTGCGTTCTCAGCGGCGGCTCCGGCCGTCCTCTCTGCAGGTTCCGTTTCCGACACCTCCGGTGTTTCGGTAGCGACCGGCAACTGGCCTGACCCGGCATCCGCAAAAGTCAAAAAAGACAAGAACACCGATACTACCTACACCACGTACACGGGCAACTGGCCTGATCCTGCATAACTAGTTTCCTTATTTAGGAGGCGAGGCCCCGGTGCATGAGAACCATGCACCGGGGCCATTCCTTTGCCCGCCTGCCCTCTAACTCCGCATGCCTCGCTGGAGACGCAAAAGAGGGCCTCCCCTGGGGGAAGCCCTCTTTCAAATTGGTCGGGATGACAGGATTTGAACCTGCGACCTCGTCGTCCCGAACGACGCGCGCTACCAAGCTGCGCCACATCCCGATCCGCTGCAAAAGCAACTTTACAAGGATAGCCGACGCCGGGCCCGGATGCGAAATCGGCGGCCGTTGGGATCCCCCGGGTTTGCCCAGGGTTGCCGAGTGTCCCGCCGCGATACGCCAGCGTCACGGCCCAAAGCTGGGGAAACCCAGCGGCAGGACGGGACCAGATCCCTAAACCAGGGAGTCCTTCCAGGCGCCGTGGAGGTCCGCGAAGCGTCCGCCGCCGCCGATGAGTTCCGCGGGAGTGCCGTCCTCAACGACGCGGCCGTCGTGGACCACCAGCACGCGGTCGGCGGTTTCCACCGTGGAGAGCCGGTGCGCGATGATCAGCGCCGTCCTGCCGCCACCCGCCGCAGTGGACGCACCAGCGGACGTAACAGCCAAACCCGTACCAGCCGGGCCTGGTGCACCTGCCGCACTGCCGGCGTCGGACGTTGCCCGCAGAAGGCGCGCCAGGCCGTTCTGCACCAGCCGCTCGGAGGGGATATCCAGCGAGGACGTGGCCTCGTCCAGGATCAGCACCGCCGGCCGGGCCAGGAACGCCCGCGCGAAACTGATCAGCTGCCGCTGCCCCGAGGAGACCCGGCCGCCGCGTTTGTTGACATCGGTGTCATAGCCCTCGGGGAGTTCGGTAATGAAGCCGTGGGCGCCCACGGCCCGGGCCGCATCCTCGATCTCCTCCCGGGTTGCCTCCGGCCGTCCCAAAGCGATGTTGTCCGCCACGGAGCCGCTGAACAAGAACGCCTCCTGGGTGACCATCACAATGTTCCGGCGCAGGTCCGTGGTGCTGAGGCTCCGCAGATCCACGCCGTCCAGTGTCAGGGAGCCTGAGGAGACGTCGTAGAAGCGGGCGATCAGCTTGGCCAGGGTGGATTTCCCGGCGCCCGTCTGCCCCACCAGAGCCACGGTCTGGCCGGCAGGGATGTGCAGGTCCATGGTGGGAATGACCACCGGGCCATCGCCATACCGGAACTCCACACCCTTGAAATCGACTGTGCCCCGGGCATCGCGGAGGTCCACCGGGTTCTTGGGCGGGCGGACCGTGGGAATCTCCTCCAGCAGGCCGGAGACCTTCTCCAGGGCGGCCTGGGCACTTTGGAAGGAGTTGTAGAACATGGCCATCTGGTCCACCGGCTGGAAAAAGCGTTTGGTGGACAGGATCAGCGCCAGCAGCACGCCCACGGCGAGCTCTCCGCCGAGGACACGGAACCCGCCGAACAGGAGGACCGCAGCCACGCAGATGTTGCCGATCAGCACCAGGCCGGGCTGGAAGATGCCGTTGAGGTTGATGGAACGGACGGTGACCCGCCGGTAGTCCTCGGACAGCTGGCCATACTGCTCAGCGTTTTCGCGCTCCTTGCGGAAGGCTTTCACGGCGCGGATCCCGGTCATGGTCTCGACAAAATGCACGATCAGCCGGGCGGACACCACGCGCGATTCACGGAACGCGATCTGGGAGTGCTTCTGATACCAGCGCGACAGGAAGTACATGGGGACGCCGGCGGCCAGCACAATCAGACCGCTGCGCCAGTCCAGGGCAAAGACCGTGACAGCAGTGAAGATCATAAACAGCAGTCCCGAGGCCAGGGAGCTGACGCCCGAGTCGAGGAGTTCCCGCAACGCTTCCAGGTCTGAGGTCTGCCGGGCGATGATCCGCCCAGACGTGTACTTTTCGTGGAATTCCAGGCTCAGACGCTGCGTGTGCCGGAACACCCAAACGCGCAGGTCCAGCAGCATGGCCTGGCTGAGCCGCGCGGTGGAGGTGACATAGAGGGCGGTGAGTCCCGCCGTCGCAATCGCCGCGAGAAGGTAGGCGACGCCGGTGAGCACCAGCGGGAGGTTGTCACCGGACTGCAGGGCCGGAAGCGCGTGGTCGATGCCGAAGGCGATCAGTGCGGGCCCGGCGACGCGTGCGGCCTGGGACAGGACCACCGTGGCGATGGTCAGCCAGAACCTGAGCCGCACCGGACGGATCAGCGTGGCCAACAGGGCGAGGGACCGCCGTCGGACGGTTTTGCTGTCCGATTTGCTGAGGTGGGCGTTGTCCTCGTTGGCGGTGCCGAAAGTTGCATTGCTCATCGGATGATGTCCTCTGACTGGTCCTCGAGGGCCGACAGTTCCGAGTCCAGGTCCCGCGGTTCCTGGTCCAGGCTGGCGATGACGTAGCGGTAGTGGGGGTTGTGGGCCAGCAGTTCGGTGTGGGTTCCGACGGCGGCGATCCGGCCTGCTTCGAGCAGCGCTACGCGGTCGGCCAGCGCCACGGTGGACGGGCGGTGCGCCACGATCAGGGTGGTGGTGTCCTTCAGGACCGCGCGGAGCCG
>DIZT01000171.1:20578-23573 GCA_002427975.1 Micrococcaceae bacterium UBA6021
GGCCGCGCCGCGATGGCCCGGGCAAGGGCGATCCGTTGCCGCTGCCCGCCGGACAGGCTCAGGCCCTCCTCGCCGATGAGCGTGTCCACGCCCGCCGGCAGCGAGTACGCGAAGTGCGCCTGCGCCACATCCAGGGCTTCGTCCAGGGCTTCCTCGGTCCGGTCCGGCGCCCCGAGGAGCACATTGTCGCGGACGGAATTGGAGAACAGCGTGGTGTCCTCGAACGCGACGCCCACCACGCGCCGGAGCTCGTCGACGTCGAACTCGCGCAGGTCAATGCCGTCGATGGTGATGGAGCCGTCCGTGACGTCGTACAGCCGCGGGACCAGCTGGATCAGCGCGCTCTTACCGCTCCCCGTAATACCGACCAGCGCCATGGTTTCGCCCGGCCGGACCTCCAGGTTGATGTCTTTGAGGATGGGCTTGTCCGGCGCGTCCTCGAACGCGAACGTGGCGTTGGTGAAGGTGAGGGCGCCCTTGAGCTGCGTGGGCTTTTGCGGGGCCGGGGGACTGGTGATGGTGTTGACCGAATCCATCACCTCGAAGTGACGGTCGACGGCGGATTTGGCAGTCAGCGCCATGGCCAGCAGCATGCCGGAGAATTCCACCGGCGTCGCAATGACAGCGGCGGTGGCGAAGAAGGCCACCAGGGCGCCGATGCTCAGCTGCCCGCGGGCGCAGAGCATCACGCCCACCACGAGCCCCGTGCCGAGCGCAAGTTCCGGCAGCAGGGTGACCACCATGGTGAAGGTTGCCTGGTGGCGGGCCTTGGCGATCTCGGTCTGGCGGAGCTCCTCGGCCTGCTCGTTGAAGTTCTCCAGCGCCTCGCGGCTGCGGCCGAAGGCCTTCAGGACGCGGATGCCATGGACGGATTCCTCCACGGTGGTGGCCAGATCCCCGGCCTGGTCCTGGCTGCGCCGCGCCACCTTGCTGAAGCGGGTCCGGAAGCGGAACCCGTAGGCCATGATGGGTACCGCTGCGGCCAGGAAAATCAGGGCCAGCTGCCAGCTCATGGAGAACATGACCACAATGCCGATGACCACCGTGAGCGTGGTGACCACCAGCATGATGGCGCCGAATGCCATCCAGCGGCGCAGGAAGTTCAGGTCAGTCATGGCGCGGGAGAGCAGCTGTCCGGAACCCCAGCGGTCGTGGAAGGACACGGTGAGGTTCTGCAGGTGCCCGTACAGTGATACCCGCATCCGGGTTTCCACGGTGGTGGCCGGGTTGATCACAAACTGCCGGCGGAGTGCCACGAGTCCCGCCTCGGCGATGCCGAGGATCAGGATGACGACGGCGGCAGTCCAGACTGCGTCTGCGGCACCACCGGGTTTCAGCGAGTTATTGATCAGGACACGCAGCACCTGGGGGATGGTCAGCGCCACGAGGCTGGCCAGAAGGGCGCTGACAAGTCCCATCAGAAGCCGGGGGAGGATCGGCCTGACGTGGGGATAGAGACGGCTGATGGATCTGAAAAATGAGGTCTGCTTGGCCATGCCCGCTTCTCAAGCTCTAAATCGAATGTAGTTTCCCGTAGCAACTACCCTATGCCATGGCGTGAGCCGATTCACACGTTCCTATTCGGGCGCGGTGAGGGTCAGCAGGACGGCCTCCGGTTTGCAGGCGATGCGGATGGGGGCGAAACGCGAGGTGCCGATACCGCCCGAGACGTTCACCGGCGTCGTACGTCCCCTGCTTTCCCAGGTGTTGAGTCCCTTGGCCCGCCACGTGGGGAGGTCACAGTTGGATACGAGGGCGCCGTAGCCGGGGATGCAGAGCTGGCCGCCATGCGTGTGGCCGGCGAGCAGCAGGTCCGCGCCGTCCTGCGTGAAGTGGTCCAGTACCCGCTGGTACGGGGCATGGATGACCGCCACGCGCAGGTGCGGGTTGTTGTCCTGGTCGCGGGTGCCGCGGGGCCAGCCGGCGTAGCGCTCCCTGTTAAGGTGGGGATCGTCCACACCGGAGAAGTCGAAGCGGATCCGCTTCAGCACCACAGACTGGTGCCGGTTGGTGAGGTCCACCCAGCCGCCCATGCCGAACCCGGAGCGCAGCCGTGGCCAGTCCAGTTCGGTTGATTTGGGCTTGACCTTGGACGGGCCCCGCAGGTAGGAGGCGGGGTTCTTGAAGGTGGGCGCGAAGTAGTCGTTGGACCCCGGCACAAAAACACCGGGGAATTCCAGGAGCGGGCGCAGTGCCTTGAGGAGGGGTTCCACGGCCTTGACATGGCTGAGGTTATCCCCGGTATTGACTACCAGGTCCGGCTCCAGCGAGGCCAGGGACTCAAGCCATTTCGCTTTGGTGTCCTGGCCCGGGACGAAGTGGATGTCGCTCAGGTGCAGGACCCGGAAGGGCGCGTGGCCCGCCGGCAGGATGGGCAGCGTTTCTTGGCGCAGGACGAACTGGTTCTTCTCCCACAGCCCGTACCCGAAGGCGGCGAGGCCCGCTGCGGTGCCGGCGGCTGCGGTGACGGCAAAGCCGCGCCCGATGTTCCGGACGCGGCTTGCCAAAGCCGGGCTGACTGCCATGAGTGGCTAGCCCTTCTTATCGCCGTTGCCCGGTGCGGCCGGGGCCGACGGCTGCGGCGCCGGCACAGTGGCCTGCGTCGTTGGCGCGGCGGGCGTTTTCGGCGTGGCGGCCGGGGTTCCGCTCACCATGTTGGTGGGCGGTGCCGGGAACGGATTGGTGCCGTAGCCGGGTGCCACCTGGAGCATGTACTTCGCGAACATGGGGCCCGCGATTTGGTAGCCGTCAATGGAGGTGTAGAACTTGCCGTTGATGGTCACATTCTGGCCAGGACGGTGCTGGTCGCCCAAGGGGTCTCCGTACCACGCGGCCGTCGCCAGGCCGGTGGTGTGCCCCACCACCCAGGTGGACTCGTTGTTGTTGGAGGTACCGGTCTTACCGCTGATGGGGAAGTTGGTCTTGGTGGAGAGCCGCGGCTGGATCAATGAACCGGATCCTCGGTTCATGACTTCCTGCAAGGCGTAGTTTACTC
>DIZT01000171.1:23799-23955 GCA_002427975.1 Micrococcaceae bacterium UBA6021
AGCAGGCAGGCCGCTGTGGAGCCCGACGGCGTCGGCGATCTTCTGGATTCCACAGAAGTCCAGCTGGGCAGCAGAGGCAAACGTCACAGTGTTGATTGAGTTGTAGAGTCCTTCAAGGACCGTCAGCGGCCGATACCACTGGGGTTCGGCGTTCTG
>DIZT01000152.1 GCA_002427975.1 Micrococcaceae bacterium UBA6021
GCGTTGTTGACCAGGACGTCTATCCGCCCCCGCTCTTCCAGGACACGGCCGACGGCGGCACGCATCGAGTCCTCGTCCGTCACGTCCAGTGCCAGGACCTGGACGCCAAGCGCCTTCAGCGGTTCCATCCTGTCCACGCGGCGGGCGCCTGCATAGACGATGAAGCCGTGGCTGCTGAGCTTCTTCGCCGCCTCGAAGCCGATACCGGTAGAGGCTCCCGTAACTAAAGCGACTGGCTTGGGCACTCTGACTCCTTGGCTGGACGGACACCACAACTGCCGGATACACCAACGGCCGGCAACTCCCAGAATATCCGGGAAGTGCCGGCCGCAGGGTTTGCAGCGTGAGGCAATCAGAGCGTTGCGGTTAGTGCGTGTCCACCGCTGCGATTTCGGACTTGTCCTCGCCCCACAGGGTGTGGAACGTGCCCTCAGCGTCGACGCGGCCGTAGGTGTGCGCGCCGAAGAGGTCACGCTGGCCCTGGATGACCGCGGCTGGCAGGCGCTTGCGGCGCAGACCGTCGTAGTAGGCCAGCGAAGAGGAGAAGACCGGCACGGGGATGCCGAGCTGGACGGCGGTGGAGACCACGCGGCGCCATGCCGGCAGGACATCGGCGATGGCCTTGGTGAACGCGGGGGCGAACAGCAGGTTGGCCGGCTTGACTTCGGCTGCGTACGCCTTGGTGATTTCCTTGAGCAGCTCTGCACGGATGATGCAGCCGCCGCGCCACAGCGAAGCGATCTCGTCCAGCTTGAGGTCCCAGCCGTATTCCTTGGCTGCGGAGGTCAGCATGTCCAGGCCCTGGGCGTAGGAAACCAGCTTGGACGCGTACAGCGCCTGGCGGACGTCCTCAACAAAGGTGTCCGGGACGTCGACGGCGATTTCCTCACCTGCGAGCAGTTCCTGGGCGATCTTGCGCTGCTCGGCCTGCGATGACAGGGCGCGGGCGAAGACGGACTCGGCGATGCCCGACGTCGGGGATCCCAGTTCGAGGGCGGAGATGACCGTCCAGCGTCCGGTGCCCTTCTGGCCCGCGGCATCCACCACAACGTCCACAAACGGCTTGCCGGTGCGGGTGTCCACGTGCCCCAGGACCTCGGCAGAGATTTCGATCAGGAAGGAAGCGAGCTCGCCCTTGTTCCACTCTTCGAAGATCTTGGCCTGATCGGCGGGCTCGATGCCGGCGCCGGAGCGGAGCAGGTCGAAGGCTTCACCGATGACCTGCATGTCGGCGTATTCGATGCCGTTGTGGACCATCTTGACGAAGTGGCCGGCGCCGTCGGTGCCGATCCACGCGCAGCAGGGCTTGCCGTCAACGTGTGCGGCGATCTTTTCCAGCAGCGGGCCCAGGGCGTCGTAGGACTCCTTGGAACCACCGGGCATGATGGACGGGCCGTTCAGGGCACCTTCCTCACCGCCGGAGACGCCGATGCCGACGAAGTGCAGGTCCTTCTTCGCCAGCGCGGCCTCGCGGCGGCGGGTGTCCTCGTAGTGGGAGTTTCCGGCGTCGATGATGATGTCGCCGGCTTCCAGCAGGGGTTCAAGCTGCTCGATGACGGAGTCAACCGGCTTACCGGCCTTGACCATGATCAGGACACGGCGCGGCTTCTCCAGGGAGTCAACCAGTTCCTGCAGCGTTTCGGTGCGGATGAAGTCGCCGTCCGTGCCGTGCTTTTCGAGCAGTGCGTCAGTCTTTTCTACAGACCTGTTGTGCAGGGCAACGGTGAAGCCGTTGCGGGCCAGGTTGCGGGCCAGGTTGGCGCCCATCACCGCAAGGCCGGTGACACCGATGTGTGCAGACATCAAAACTCCAATTCGTTGTGCAATGGATGTGCAGATGGCTCCGCGTTCGCTGCGAAGCACGCTGTCACGAACCGATGGATCCTAATAAAGCATATATATTCAATCGGCGTGAGGGAAGCGGCGCCCACTTTGTGGAACGGGGCAAGTCAATCCCAGTCTAGGCTTGACTCCATGTCGACCAGCCTGCATCACCGTGCCATTGAGAACCTTGGCACCCGGATCATCACGGGCGAGCTGCCCACCGGACACATCATGCTGGCTGAGCACCTTGAGGAAGAACTGAAGGTTTCGCGTTCCGTGGTCCGCGAGGCCGTGCGGGTTCTCCAGTCCCTGGGCCTCGTGGAAACCACCAAGCGGGTGGGTATCCGCGTACTGCCGCCCAGCCGCTGGAACCCCTTCGATCCGCAGGTCATCCGCTGGAGGCTGTCCAGCGACGCCCGCGGCGCCCAGCTGCGGTCACTGATCGAGCTGCGTTCCGCCGTCGAACCCGCCGCTGCCGAGCTGGCAGCGAACAATGCGCCGGCACAGCTGCGGCGGGAACTGGTGGACATTGCCCATGCCCTGCGCGACGCCGGCCACAACGGGGACGCGCAGAAGTTCCTGGAGCTGGACATCGCCTTTCACTCGGTCCTGCTCTCCGGGTCGGGGAACGAAATGTTCGCCAACCTGATGGGGCAGGTGGCCGAGACCCTGACGGGGCGTACGGTCCACGGCCTGATGCCGGATCACCCCCACGAGGGCGCGCTCCAGTGGCACGTCGACCTGGCCGAAGCGGTTGCCGCCGGGGACGCCGCGGCGGCCCGGGACGCGTCTGAACAGATCATGCGCCGCACAACCTCCCGACTGTCCGACACATGGACGGACCAGCCCCGGGTGTTCATTCCGGTCCGCCGGAACTAATCGCCACGGGCCAGACCGTCCACGGTCGCGTTACTCCGGCTGGAAGT
>DIZT01000261.1:0-4089 GCA_002427975.1 Micrococcaceae bacterium UBA6021
AATGGTTTTGACCAGGAAGCATCCGAGCCGGTGATGGTGGGTTCCGAGGGCCTGGTCTCCGCAGTCGGTACCGATGACAGGATCTACAGTGCCGATCCCAAGTCGGGCGCGGTGACGGTCACGTCGGTGGATGCGAACGGCGAAGTGGTGTCCACCGATTCCAGTACGTGGGGTGAGCTTAAGGGTGCCGGTGATCTGCAGATCACGGTGGTGGGGGATAAGCCGGTCGTATTGGACGCTGCGGCGGGGAAGCTGTTCCTGCCGGGCGGTAAGCGGCTGCAGTTGGAGAACGCCCGGGATGCGAAGCTGCAGCAGGGCGGTCCGGCGAGTGATTTTGTGGCCGTCTCGACGCAGAAGGCGTTGTTGAAGCAGCCGTTGGATGGTTCGACGGCGAAGACGGTGACGTTTGATGGTGAGGGTGTGCCGGCGGCGCCGGTGCAGCTGGGCGGGTGTGTGCATGCTGCGTGGTCCGGGGCGAACAAGTATGTCCGGGATTGTGTCAATGATGCTGATGATAAGAACGTCGAGGTGCCCAAGGCGAGTGCGTCGCCGTCGTACGCTTTCCGGGTGAACCGGGACCTGGTGGTCCTGAACGATGTGAACTCCGGGAATGTGTGGCTGGTGAACCAGAACATGCAGCTCGTGAACAACTGGGACGACGTTGTTCCGCCCAAAAACGAATCCGACGAGCAGGACCAGGAATCGGCGGACAACAACACCATCAACGTCCTGCCGGACCGCACCAAACCCAATCGGCCGCCGGAAACCAAACCGGACACCCTGGGCGTCCGCCCGGGACGGACCACCATCCTCAGCGTCCTGGACAACGATTCAGATCCCGACGGCGATGTCCTGACCGCCGCCGTCGGCGCTTCAGGGCCCAAGGCCGGAACGCTGGAGAACATCTACGGCGGCACCGCGTTCCAGATCTCTGTTCCCGCGGACGCCAGGCCCGGCACCGAGACCTTCAGTTACAGCGCCGCCGACGGCAGGGGACTTTCCGCCAGTGGCCAGGTCACCCTGAACGTGGTGGGTGCTGACGAAAACAAGCCCCCAGTCTTCAAACGCGGCGGGGATTCCACCACCATGCTGGTGGAACAGGGCAAAACCGTCAGCCAGAACATCCTCACCGACTGGGTGGATCCCGACGGCGACGACCTGGTCCTGCTGGACGCCAAGGCAGACAACGACCAGGACCAGGTTAAGGTCCGGCGCGACGGACTGCTCACGTTCCAGGACTCCGGAGCTACCGCCGGCAAGAAAAACGTGGAGGTCACCATCTGGGACGGCCGTGCAACGGTCACCGGAAAAGTTGTGGTGAACGTCCAGCCACCGGGTGCCCTGGCGCCGGTGGTCAACGCCGATCACGTGGCCGCGGTGGTGGGCCAGGACCTGGTGATCGCACCCCTGAAGAACGACGTCGATCCCAACGGCGGTGCCCTTCGCCTGGCGCAGGTGGAGGCCAACGGTCCTGCCGAACTGGGCCCCGTCACCGACGGCGGCACCTTTACGTTCCGCAGCACCACTCCCGGTCCCGTGTACCTGACCTACATCGCCAGCAACGGCCCCCAGAGCAGTCAGGGCCTGATCCGCGTAGATGTGGAATCCGGCAACGACGCCGGTGACCCCGTGGCTGTGCACGATGTCGCGCTGATGCCGGTTGGCGGCAGCGTGCTGCTGGACCCGCTGGCCAACGACTCGGATCCGTCGGGCGGTGTGCTGGTGCTGCAGTCCGTGAAACTCCCGGACAACACCACTGCCTCGGTCAGCGTGATCGATCACAGTGTCCTGCGCATCACCGATGTCCTGGGCACCAAGGAACCGTTCCGCTTCGAATACACCATGTCCAACGGCAAGAAATCAGCCACCGGCAGCGTCTCCGTGGTCCCCGTCCCGGCCCCCGCCGTCGTCGAAGCACCCCAACCCAAGCCGGACGAAGTGAACGTCCGTGTCAACGACGTCGTCACCATCCCCGTGCTGGACAACGACACCCACCCGCAGGGCCAGCCGCTTACCGTTGACCCGGTCCTGCCGCAGGCAGTGGATGAACTGGACGGCAAGAGCTTCGTCTCCGAAAACACCCTGCGCTTCATCGCCGGGGCGCAGCCCAAGACGGTGCGCGCCATCTACAACGCGGTGGACCCCCAAGGCCAGAAGAGCGCAGCCGCCGTCACCATCCACATCCTGCCCCTGGAAGGCGCCGAGAACTCCCGGCCGCAGCCGCGGAACCTCACCGCCCGTGTGGTGGCCGCCGGAACAGTGCGCATTCCCGTCCCGTTGGACGGCATCGATCCCGACGGCGACTCCGTGCAGCTGACCGGTATCGACAGCACCCCGGCCATGGGAACCGCCACTGTGGGCAGCAACTTCATCGACTTCACCGCCGCCGGCGACGGTGCCGGAACCGATACGTTCCGCTACAAAGTGGTGGACCGCCAGGGCGCCGTCAACACCGGGACCGTGACGGTGGGCATCGCCCCGCGGGGTGAGACCAACCAGAACCCCACCCCCGTCGATGATGAGGTCAAGGTCCGGCCGGGACGGCAGATCGCCGTAGACGCCACCGGTAATGACACCGATCCCGACGGCGACCTCATCCGGATCCTCACGGACGGCATCGAGGCTGACGACGCCCTCCAGGCGACCGTGAGCAAGACCAGCGGCCGCATCATCCTGACGGCGCCCGGTGCCGCAGGGACGGTCAATGTCCGCTACACCATCGCCGACGACCGCGACGCCACCGCCCAGGCCACCATCCGCGTGGTGGTGGACAACGAGGTTCCGCTGAAGGCACCCATTGCCCGCGACGACCGGGTCACCTCGGCCCAGGCGATGGGCAAGACCGCCGTGGACGTGCCGGTCCTCAAGAACGATGAAGACCCCGACGGCGTCGGCGAGAACCTCAAGCTCAGCACCGAGGCCACCACCGCACGTCCGGGGACCGACGGCACCATGGTCGTGGACCTGACCGAGCAGCCGCAGCTGATCCCGTACACCGTCGAAGACGTGGACGGGCAGAAGTCCACAGCCATCATCTGGGTGCCGGGGCTGGGCCAGCAGGTTCCAACCCTCGCCAAAGACGAGGTTATTGAGGTCATCGCCGGACAATCCGTGAACGTTGACCTCAAGGAATGGGTCAAGGTCAGGGAAGGACGGTCACCGCGCCTGACCCAGACGGACCGGATCAAGCTCATCGGTTCGGACGGCAGCAACCCCGTTTCCGGTGACGGCACCGCTTTGAAGTACACGGCCGGCGTTGACTACGTAGGCCCGGGCTCGCTGAGCTTTGAGGTTACCGATGGCACCGCCGTTGACGATCCTGCAGGGCTGAAATCCACCCTGAGTATCCGGACGAAGGTGCTGCCTGATCCCAACCGCAACAACCCGCCGGAACTTTTGGGCGCGAAGGTTGAGGTGCCCAAGGGCGATAGTGCCACCCTCGACCTGGGCAAGTTGACCGCCGACCCGGACCGGGACGACCTCGAGAACATGAAGTACGAAATAGTGGGCGGCGTGCCGTCCGGCTTCAACACAACCATCGACGGCAAGACCCTGAAGGTCTCCGCCGCTGAATCCAGTGGCACCGGCACGGCAGGCGCCGTTCAGGTCAAGGCCAAGGACCCGCGCGGCCTCGAGGCGACGGCCACCTACCAGCTGACGGTCACGGCTTCCAACCGGCCCAAACCAGTGGCGAACGACGACCTGGAGCCAAACGCGGCTGCGGGAAAGCCCGTCACTGTGAAGGTTCTGGCCAACGACGCGAACCCCTTCCCCGAGAGCGCCTTGAAGATTATTTCGACATCAACCGAGACGGGCCAGGGAAGCGTAACTGTGTCCGGGGACTCGGTGACGGTGACGCCGTCGGCCGGATTCACGGGGACCATGGTGGTGGCCTACACCGTGGCAGACAAAACCGGGGACGATTCCCGCAACGCCACGGCGCGCATTCGGCTCACCGTCAAGGACAAGCCGCTGTCCCCGACCACCCCGCAGGCCCAGAGCGTAGGAGACCGGACCGCCCTGCTGAACTGGACGGCACCCGCCGACCGCGGCTCAGCGATCACGAAGTACACGGTGTACGGCGAAGCC
>DIZT01000261.1:4146-8897 GCA_002427975.1 Micrococcaceae bacterium UBA6021
GACTGCCCCGCCAACACCTGCACGCTGAACGGGCTGGTCAACAACACGAAGTACCACTTTGAGGTGACGGCCACCAACGAGTTTGGTGAGTCTGTGCGCTCGCCCGCTTCGGCGGAGGTCAGGCCCGACGTCAAACCGGACACACCCCTGGCGCCGACCCTCAAGTTCGGTGACAAGCAGCTGTCCGTGAACTGGGTGGCTCCGGCCAGCAAGGGATCGCCGGTCACGTCCTACGACCTGGAGATTTCGCCCGCGCCCGCAGGACAAAACGCCCAGATCCAGAACCTGGCTGCGGTCAGTTACGTCTGGAAGGGGCTCCAGAACGGAGTGTCCTACAAGGTGCGTGTCCTGGCCCGGAATGATGCCAAGGAACCGTCCGAGTGGAGCGCCTATTCCGCAGCTGAAGTCCCTGCCGGCGTCCCTGCCACTCCTGCCGCGCCTACTGCGTCGCAGGCGGGTCCCGTGGGAACCCAAAGCCAACTCAACGTCAGTTGGACTGCGCCGAACAACAACGGTGATGCGATCTCCTCCTACACCCTCACCACCCTGCGTGGCGGAGCAGTGGTTGCCACCCAGCCGGTACCTTCAGGCACCACACAGAACGTCACGGTGGACAACTCCGAAACCAACTACACGTTCACTGTGTCTGCCACCAACAAGGCCGGAACCAGCGGCACGAGCAACCCGTCCGCCCAGATCCGTGCTGCGGGCAAACCCGGCCAGGTGAGCGGCGGCACGGTGGCGGACACCGGCACCAGCGGCCAGCTCAAGGTGACGTTCACCCCCCTCACACAGGCCCAGCGGAACGGATCAACGGACACGGAGATCCGATATAGCTACAACGCTGACGGGCAATCAGGAAGCATCCCGATTGGCGGCGGAAACATCAACGGGCTGACCAATGGCAGGGACATTACGGTGACCATCATCGCCACGTCCACCAAAAACAACATGTCCGGCGATGCCAAGAACATTGGCTCCGGGAACCCCTACGGGCCGCCGAATGCGCCCAACGTGGACGGCAGGACCTCGGCCAAGGGCGACGGTCAGGTTCACTGGACCTGGAACAACCCCAACACCAACGGCCGTCCGCTTAACCACTATGAGGTCAGCATGGACAGCGGTGGCTGGCAGAACGTGGGCAAGGCCACCAGCTTCGACGCCGGCGCTGGCGGCTGGAGCAAGGGCCATACCCTGCGTGTCAAGGCAGTGACCGTAGTGGACGGTTCCATCGGATCTGCAACCTCAACGTCCGGCGCCGATCCCACGCCGCCACCCACCAAGGTCCGCGTCAAGTCTTCCGACAACAACAGCTGCCCAGGTAAACCCACCGTTCCGGACCGTTTCAGCTCCCCGCCACCGGATTGTGGCGGCAACGATGCGAACTGGGTTTCCTACTCGGACGGCTG
Organism: Micrococcaceae bacterium UBA6021; assembly: GCA_002427975.1. Classification (GTDB taxonomy): domain Bacteria; phylum Actinomycetota; class Actinomycetes; order Actinomycetales; family Micrococcaceae; genus Arthrobacter. The sequence goes on from DIZT01000261.1 coordinate 5,556, forward strand.
GATCGACAGCGCCTGCTGGATGAACATCTACGGCTCCAGCGAATCGTCCAACCCGCCCAGCTATTACAAGTGGTACCGGATGGACGGCGGCCCGCACGCGGGCTGGTACGTCAAGCTGGCCACCATCGACATCAGCGGCGCGGACGTCGGCAGATGCTGACCGTCCAGCAGTCCGCCCCGAACAGCAACACCTGACCAGCACCCCAAGAAAAGGACTAACTTCATGACCATGACCACCGAGCAGGCCGAATGGTTTGCAGGCACTTTCGACAAGCTCGTCGCCAACGTGGGGCAGGCGGTGCTCGGCAAAGTACACGTCATCCGGCTCACCTTCACCGCGATGCTGGCGGAGGGCCATGTGTTGTTCGAGGACGCCCCAGGCACCGGTAAAACCATGCTGGCCCGGGCAATGGCCGCTACCGTCCAGGGCTCCAACAACCGCATCCAGTTCACCCCCGATCTCCTGCCCTCTGACGTCACGGGCGTGACCATCTACGACCAGAAGACGCAGAAGTTCGAGTTCCACAAGGGACCCATCTTCAACAACATCGTCCTGGCCGATGAAATCAACCGTGCCTCGCCGAAGACCCAGTCGGCACTGCTGGAGGTCATGGAGGAATCCCGCGTCACCGTGGACGGCGTCACTTACGAGGCCGGCCGGCCGTTTATGGTCATGGCTACCCAGAACCCCATCGAGCAGGCCGGCACCTACCGCCTGCCCGAGGCCCAGCTGGACCGCTTCCTGATCAAGACCTCCATCGGCTATCCGGACCACGCCTCCACGGTCCAGCTGCTGGGCGGGGCGAACCTGAAGGACCGCTCCAAGGAAATCTCCGCGGTGATCACCACCCAGGCCGTGGCGGACATGGCGGACCTGGCCGCCACTGTCCATGTGGACACGGCGGTGCTCGAATACATTTCCCGGCTCTGCGAGGAGACCCGCAATGCGCCTGAGACCAGGCTCGGCGTTTCCGTGCGTGGCGCCATCGCCATGGTCCGCGCCGCAAAGGTCTGGGCCGCGGGTCAGGGACGGAACTTCGTCCTGCCGGATGACATCAAGGAACTGGCCGCCGTTCTGTGGACGCACCGGTTTGTCATGGACCCGGAAGCTGAGTTCTCCGGCGCCACCCCCGAGGCTGTCCTGGCCCGGGTCCTCTCCGACATCGCCGCACCGCAGCAGCGCGCCACCGCCTGACGCTCTTCGGAGCGTCAGACGACCACCCACCAGCGCGAACAAAGGTACCTCTATGTCCAGCAGCACTCCGTTGACCCGGCTTGCTGAACGCCTCCGGCAACCCTTTCACCGGGATGGCCGGCCCACCAGGCTGCATCCGTCGTCCGTCTGGGCCGATGCCACCAGCACGGCCGCCCTCGCGCTGACACCGGCATGGGAGAAGACCCGCGGCCTCTGGCTGCGCTACGTGTGGCCTGTCCTCTCGGTGGTCAGCGTCCTTGGCTGGTCGGTCCTGGCCGCCGCCATCCTGCTGTGGACTGCCGGCCAGGCCTTCGGCTGGCAGGAGGCCAAGGCCGCGGCCATCGCGGCGTTTGTCCTTTTCCTGATCGCGATCGGGTTCATCCTGGGCCGGTCCTCGTACGGCGTGATCCTGGACCTTGCCCGGACCCGGGTGGCGGTGGGGGACAGCGCGGTAGGCAGCATCGCCGTTTCCAACACCTCGGCCCGGCCCCTGCTGCCGGCCGCCCTGGAACTGCCGGTGGGCAATGCCACGGCTGTCTTCCACCTGCCGCGGATGAAACCGCAGCAGGTCCATGAGGACCTGTTCACCATCCCCACCGCCCGCCGCGCCGTGATTGCGGTGGGACCTGTCCGCTCCGTCCGGGCAGACCCGTTGCACCTGCTGCGCCGCCAGGTGCTGTGGACCGAACCCGAGGACCTGTTTGTGCACCCGAAGACCGTGGCGCTGGCAGGTTCCGCAGCAGGGTTTATCCGCGACCTCGAAGGGATGCCCACCACCGACCTTTCCAGCGCTGATGTGTCCTTCCACGCGCTGCGCGACTACGTGCCGGGCGATGACCGGCGGCACATCCACTGGAAGACCACCGCGCGGACCAACAAACTGATGGTCCGCCAGTTCGAGGAAACCCGGCGCGCCCACCTGGCCGTCTCGCTGTCCATCAACACCGACGAGTACGCGTCAGAGCAGGAATTCGAAATGGCCATCTCGGCGGCTGCCTCGATCGGACGGCAGGCCATCCGCGAGCAGCGCGAGCTCGATGTCCTCACCCAGAAGGGTCCGCTTCGCTGCGAAACCGGTCGGAACATGCTCGATGACATGACACGGATCGTCGGGGCACCCATGCGCCGGACCGCCGTCGACCTCGCCCGGACACTGGCCGATACCGTTCCCAATGCGTCGGTGGTCTTTTTTGTGGTGGGCAGCAACGTGACGCCCTCCCAGCTCCGTTCGGCCGCGGCATCCGTGCCGCCCGGAGTCAGGAGCCTGGCCGTGCGCCTCCAAATCGGTGCCGCACCCGGACGCGCCAATATCGCGGACCTGACAGTGCTGACCCTCGGCGACCTCGCCGACCTCGCCATCGTCCTCAGAAAGGCGGCCGCATGAGCTCCGCATCCGACCTCCGGCCCCGGACGCCATCACGGCGGCAGGCTGAATCATCGTTCGCCGACGGCCAGCCGGTCTGGCATTTTGTGCTCGACGCCGGCGCCCTCACCGTCCTCCTGGGGATGGGCCTGCTGGGCTTCAGCCCAAGCTTCGGCGGCGACCCGTATTACCTGATCGCGGGCTTCGGCGGAATCTTCCTGGGCCTCGGCATCGCCGTCGCCAACGCGCACCTGCGCCTGGGTTTGCTGATCACCACAGCCCTCGCGCTGGGCGCCTACCTGGTCTTCGGCACAGTCCTCGCAGTCCCGGATGCAGCGATTGCCGGCTTCGTTCCCAGCCTTGACTCAATGCGGACCCTGCTCCTGGGCGTCGTGTTCGCCTGGAAGGACATGCTCACCGTGGGCGTTCCGGTAGGGTCTGCCGGCGGCGTCCTGATCGTGCCGTTCCTGAGCTCCCTGCTCACGGCACTCGTGGCCGGCACCCTCACCTGGCGGCTTAAGAGCCCCTACTGGCCGCTGCTTCCAGTGCTGGTGCTCTTCGTCACCGGCATAGCCTTCAGCACAAACGCCGCCTTCCTCACGGTGGAGCGTGGCATCGGGCTCACCGTCATAGCAATCGCCTGGGCCACCTTCCGCAGGGATGCGCTGCGCCGCAGCGACACCCGGAAAATATCGGTCAACCGTCCCCAGACCGATACCGCCACAGCCCAGCGGGCCAAGCTCCGCCGGCTCGGCACCGCAGCGGCCGTTATCGCCGCAAGCGT
>DIZT01000261.1:8952-11353 GCA_002427975.1 Micrococcaceae bacterium UBA6021
GCCATCACCTCGCTGGCGGCGCCCCTGGTCACTGCCGGCAGCGACCGCAAGGTCTTGCGCAACGTGGTTGTCCCGCCGTTCGATCCCAAGGACTACATCACGCCCCTGGCCAGCTTCCGGACGTTCGTCAAGGACAAGAAGGACGACACCCTGTTTGTGGTCAAAGGACTGCCCCGGGACGGCCGTGTCCGGCTCGGTGCCCTGGATGCCTTCAACGGCACCAACTACAACATGGACCCCAACGGCTCGGGCAACTTCAGCAAGGTGGGCGACACCAAATCCATCAACACCCTGGCCGATACGTCGGGCATCGTCCCCTCGAATGACTATTCCCTGGACATCACCATCGCGGACTACCAGGGCTTCTTTGTCCCGGGCGGCCGGAAGACCACCGGCCTGAGCTTTGACCAGAGCGCTTCCGCCAAGGCGGCGGGCCTGTACTTCAACGCGGGCACGGACACCGCCGTGACCACGCAGGGCCTGTCCAAGGGCGATTCCTACAGTGTCCAGGTGTCCGACCCCGTCAAGCTCGAACACGGCCAGTTGACCCAGTACGACTTCGCGAAGATTACCCTTCCGGATGCCGTCGAGGTCCCGCCGGTGGTGGGGTCCCAGGCCAATGACCTGTCAGCCGATGCGCCGACCCCGATTGACCGTGTGCGCCAGATTGAGGCGCATTTCCAAAAGACGGGCGCCTTCAGCAACGGACTGGTCGCTGACGGCCAGCTGCCCAGCGTGTCCGGCCACAGCTCGTCACGGATCCGGAACCTGCTGACCGCCAAGCAGATGCTCGGCGACGACGAACAGTACTCCGTAGCGATGTCCCTCATGCTGCGCCACCTGGGCATCCCGTCACGCGTGGTCATGGGCTTCTACCCCGATCCGACCAGCCCGGAGAACGGCGCCGGCGACGTAAAGATCATGGGCAAGGACGTCCATGCCTGGGTTGAAGTGGCGTTCGACCGGGTGGGCTGGGTCAGCTTCGACCCCACGCCGCCCAAGGACAATGTCCCCATCCCGCCGGATCCCGAAAACAAGTCCAAGCCCAAGCCCCAGGTGCTTCAGCCGCCGCCCCCGCCGCAGGAACCGGCGGACCTGCCGCCGGATTCCTCCCCGGATGCACTGGACGCCGATGACAAGAAAAACAATCCGTGGCTCTTCTGGGGTGCACTGCTCGGGGCCTTGGGCGTTGCCCTTATCCCGTTGTCCATCCTGGCGCTGCCGCTGCTGCTGATCGCGCTCCTTAAATCACGACGCCGGAAGGCCCGCCTTACCGAGGGGCACCCGGCCCAGCGTGTGGGAGGCGGGTGGAACGAGGTCCTGAGCCTCGCCTCGGACATGGGCGCCGGCATCGACACCCGTGCAACCCGGCGCGAAAGCGCCGTGGTGCTCGCTGAATCGTTCCCGGCCACCGGGCAGACCACCACCATGCTTGCGCACCGTGCGGATGCTTCCATCTTCGGTGCCGGCCAGCCCAGCGAGGACGAGGTCCTGGAATACTGGACCATCGTGGACGGCTCGCTGAAGGAGATGACCGGGACCGTGGGGTTCTGGCGCCGCCAGCAGGCCCGGTTCTCGCCCCGGTCGCTGCTCGCCGACGGCCGCACCGCCCTCAAACTGCGTGGCGCCAGGCTCGTGTTGCGGCCGCCGGTGCGTCCGTCCGGCCAGGGTACCGCGGGAGGACCGTCCGCCGCCGGTAGTGTGGAGACTGAATCATGACGAACGAGGCCGAGCGCTGCCAGCGGTGCCAGCAACTGATCCGCGGGGGCGCCACGTTCTGCACGGCATGCGGTGCGCCGCTGCCCAACAGGTCCGCACGCAACGGACGCAATGTGGACCACGCACAGCGGGCCATGATGGAGCGTGCGGCGGAGCACGCAGGCCGGAATCCCGGTACTATCCCGGTAGTACAAACTGCTCCAGGGGGAGGGACGGGAATGGCAGTCAATCTTGAGCTCGTTCCGGCAACGGCCGGCAAGCGGCTCGGCGCCGGGGTGCTCGACTGGCTCGGTCCCGTCGCGGTCCTGGTGGTGACCTTCGCCATCGGGTTCGCGGGTATCACCCGGACCCAAAGCGGCGGCTTCATCATCTACGACACCGGTTCGCTGGTCCTGTTCGGCGGCATCGGCCTGGGGCTGACTCTGGTCTATCTGGTGGTCCTCCTGGGCATGGAAGGCCGCTCGGGCGTCACCATCGGCAACCATGTGATGTGCATCCGCAGCGCTGACAAGGATGGTTACGCCCCCGGCGCAGGGGCAGTGTTCCTGCGCGGCCTCATCACTGGCGCGGGCATTATCCTGACGCTCCTCGCTGCCGTGGCCATCGTCATTTTCAAGTGGTTCGACGTTGCCCTGTTCATCCTCGGCCCACTGGTTTTGATCGGCGCTGTGTGGGCCGTGCT
>DIZT01000261.1:11454-22339 GCA_002427975.1 Micrococcaceae bacterium UBA6021
ACACTCCGCCGCCGTACGCGGCCCAACCGTCATCCGCACCGCCGCCGTTCCCACCACAGCCGTACGCGCCGCCGTCGTCCGCTCCTTATCAGGCGACGCATCCGCCGGCCCCGGGCCCTGCGTTTCCGGCGCCGGCCGCCCCGGTCCACCCCGACGACGACCTGGACCGTACGCAAATGCGCGGCGGCGCAACGTACTCGGCGCCCGTGGCGGTACTGCGGATAAAGCTCGACGACGGCCGGGACTTCCAGCTCGACCGCAACGTCCTGGTGGGCAGGAATCCCGTGGGCCAGACAGGGGAGCAGCAGGCCCAACTGCTGGCCGTCGACGATCCCGGCCGGTCCATCTCCAAGACGCACCTGCACCTGCTGACCGACGGCGCGGGCGTCTGGGTGACGGACCGAAACTCCACTAACGGCAGCGCCGTCATCACGCCGGACGGCCGGCGCACGCCGCTGCAGCCGGGCGTGCCCGCCTTTGTCAGCCCGGGATCCACTGTCCACTTTGGTGACCGTTCCTTCCACCTAGGACAGGCATGAACTCTCAGCCCGCCAGTGATTCCCCTGACGCAGACCACGGAAGCGGCCTCAGCCTGAGCTATGGCTATGGCACGGACCGCGGACTGCGCCGGGAATTGAACGAGGACTCCTTCATTGCCTCTGATCCCGTCTTCGCGGTGGCAGACGGGATGGGCGGACATGAAGCCGGCGAGATTGCCAGCGGCATGTGCGTCCGCGCGCTGGCTGCCATGCCGCAGCTCGCCACCGGGGAACGCAGTGTCACCGCGGCCGTGCTCCAGCAGTACCTCCTCCGCGCCGACAGCTCCATCCGCGAGGTGACCGGGGCCCGCGCCGGAACCACACTCACCGGCGCGGTTGTGGTGGAGCAGATGGGCATGCCGTACTGGCTGGTCATGAACATCGGGGACTCCCGCACGTACAGGCTGAGCCAAGGGCACTTCGAGCAGGTCAGCGTGGACCACTCAGAGGTCCAGGAACTCGTGGATGCCGGTGAAATCACGCCGGAGCAGGCCACCGTTCATCCGCGCCGCCACGTGGTGACCCGGGCGCTCGGCACCGGGGAGGAGACCGAAGCTGACTACTGGCTCCTGCCCGTTGAAGAGGGCGACCGGATCATGGTCTGCTCCGACGGGCTCAACGCCGAGCTGACGGACGAGCACATGTTCCGCATCCTCAGCACCGTGGGCCACCCGCAGGACGCCGTGGATGCCCTGATCCAGGCCGCGCTCCGCAACGGCGGGCGGGACAACGTCACCGTCATTGTGGTGGACGCCAGGAACGTGATGAACGACGGCGGCATCGCCACCACTGCCCCCCGCCCCGCCGCTGATGCGGAAGAGGAAGTCACGCTGCCGCGGATACAGATGGTTGACGCCAGCCGGCCGGCTGCTGACGACGAACGCGGGGAACGCTGAGATGGCCACCGCAACGTACACCGCGGGCACCTGGCTGGGCGTTGTCCGGGCCAACACTGTGGTTCTCCTGGGACCCGGGACTCCGCCTGCCCTCGTCCAGTCCCTGTGGGAACTGCTGGCGGATGCTCCCGAAGTCCACGAAGTGCTCCATGCCGTCACGAGCAGCTTTGGCGTTTCCCTGGCGCAGATACCGTCGTTCGGAATCGTGGATTTCCGTGACGGGCTTCGGGTCTTCCTCCGCGGCGACCTGGACCTGGCCGTGGAGCTGCCCGCCGGCCCCGTGGAACTGAACGGGCGGGACGTCACCACCTGGACGGAGCGCCGCCTCGACACGCCCGGGTGGTACCGGCTCGCTGTCGCCGGGGACACCCAGCCCGGACCTGGGCTGCCGCTCGGTGAGGGTGTGGTCCTGCTGGAGTCGCTGACGGTGGCGCTCAGCGGAGCTCGTGCGGAGGACGTGGCTTCCGAACCGGACCGCGACCGGGAGGTTTCGGCCGATACGGTGATGGGGGTCTTGGACGATGACGCCCACTATGCCGCTGAAGCGCCGGAGCCCGGGCCTGAGAATGAGGCCCGGCCGGATGTGGCTCTCGAGCCTGACGTGGCTCGCCAGTCTGACGTGGCTCTCCAGCCTGACGTGGAGCCCGCAGACCATCCTGATCAGGTGCCGGCCCACGAACTGACCGGCAGCTACGACCACCTCTGGGAAAAGACGGTTGTCCGCCGGATTGAGGACGCGGCCGTCCGCGACGAGCCGGAGGCCGCAGACGACGCTGCAGAACTGCCCACGGCAACGGAGCATGACGCAGCGAGCCTGACCCCCGCCCCGCCTGCGCCGGAACCGGCAGGTCCACCGCCGACGCCCCCAACACTGCCGGCACCGACAACGCTGCAGCCCGCAGCCGCGCAGCCCCCTGGCCTCGGCGGACTCATCGACTCCGTCCCGTGGCGGACCGGGGGGAGCGGCGCTCCCGCTGCGCCGTCAGCGCCATCGTTAGAGCTGCCGCCGTCGTTCAACCTGCCCACCGTAGCGGAGGCACCTCCAGCGTCAATTCCGGAAACAGATCCGGACGGCTTCGACGGTGACCACGACGGCCACACCATCATGAAGAGCGATCTCGCCGATATGGCCGCGCATCCCGCCCCGGTACCGGCGCCGGATGCCGCCGCCGGCCCCTTGGTGCTTGCCCGGGTCTGCGGTCGGGGACACGCCAATCCGCCCACCCACGCGCAGTGCGCTGCCTGCGGCTCGCCGGTGCCGGCCGATGCCATCCAGGTGGCCCGGCCACGGCTGGGCAGGATGCGGGTCTCCACAGGTGAACTGGTCGACCTTGACCAGTCGCTGGTCATTGGGCGTCAGCCGTCCGTTTCCCGGGTCCAGGGCGGTGTGATGCCGCGGCTGGTCCAGGTGGCGAGCCCCAGCGGCGACATCTCGCGCTCGCACGTGGAAGTCAGGCTGGAGGGCTGGCACGTGATGCTCTGCGATCTCAAGGCCACCAACGGGACGGTCCTGGTCCGCGAGGGCCAGCCGCCGCGGCGCCTGGCCCAGAACGAAATGGCCATCCTGCTCGACGGCGATATCGCCGAATTGGGTGACGACGTCTCCCTGCGTTTTGAGGAGATTCTTTGAGTTCCAAACGGCCAGTTGCGCCGCCGCCCCACATCCCGGGGTTTACCTACATCAGCCTGCTGGGCTCCGGCGGGTTCTCCGACGTCTACCTCTATGAACAGGACCGGCCGCGCCGGAAAGTGGCGGTCAAGGTCCTGTTGTCGGACCTGAAGACCGAGGGTGCCAGGCGCAGGTTCGAGTCCGAGGCCAACCTGATGGCCCAGCTCTCGTCCCACCCGTACATTGTGACCATCTTCGAGGCCGAGGTGACCGAGGCCGGCCACTCCTACCTGGCCATGGAGTATTGCTCCCGGCCCAGCCTGGACGTCCGGTACCGCCGGCAGCGCTTCAGTGTTGATGAGGTCCTGGCCGTGGGCATCCAGGTGGCCTCCGCCGTCGAGACCGCCCACCGGGCCGGCATCGCCCACCGGGACATTAAACCCGCGAACATCCTGGTAACGGACTACAACCGGCCTGCCTTGACGGACTTCGGGATCTCGGGCACGTTGGGCGCCGACGCCGACGAGGACGCCGGCATGTCCATCCCGTGGTCGCCGCCGGAACAGTTCACAGACGGCCCCATCGATGGCGTGATGGTGGACGTCTGGGCGCTCGGCGCCACGCTGTACACACTGCTGGCCGGCAGGTCCCCGTTCGTGATGCCGGGTACCGATAATTCACAGCGCGAACTGATCTCGCGGATCACCCGCGCGGCACTGCCGCGCCTGGGCCGGGCCGACGTCCCCGCGTCATTGGAGCTTGCGCTTTCCACCGCGATGGCCAAATCCGCGGCGTCCAGGTACTCGTCAGCCCACGCGTTCGCCCTCGCCCTGCAACGGATCCAGGCCGAACTGAACCTTTCGGTCACGCCCTTTGAAGTACTCGAAGAGCCGCACCAGGACGAGCGCCACCCTGACGACGGCTTCGAGGAAACCCGCGTCCGCAATATCGCGGCCATCGACCCGGAGCGGACGGGCAGCGCCCCTACGTTCCCGGCACGCACCCTGCCACAGCACACCGGAACCGGTGCGCCGACGTCGGGCTTTACCCCGGTGGGCGCACCGGCCGCCCCGACCGCAGGACCCCGGCCGCAGGTGCCGGGGAACCTCTTCGCCGCTCCGCAGACTGGCAACAACCCCGCCGGCGAGTGGGCCCACGCCACGATGCTCCGGGGCAGTGCACCCGCCGCCGACTACGGCACACCGCAGGACGCAACGCTCCAGCGCCCCGGACTGCTACCGGCGCAGGCCGGCCAGCAGCCCGGTCAGCCGGGCGCTCCCGGCCGCCGGGCCCGGCTCGCGGAACCGGAGATCGACGCGACGGTCAGCCGCCCTGTCCCGGTCACCGAAACCATGCCCGAAGCGGCGCCTGACCACGGCAAGCGGAACCTGTGGCTCGCCATGGCCGGCGGAACCCTGCTGGTCCTGGCGGTCATTGTCGGAATTGTGCTGGCGTCCTCAGCGCCGGCGCCGAAGGTGGCAGAGACCGGCCAGGTCAACAAACCCCCGGCGGACGCCCTGGATAACGGGACCGTTCCCGACGTCGCTGACCTGGCGGGGACTGTGGACGCCACCGGCAAAGCGACCTTCACCTGGACCAATCCGCAGCCGAAGTCCGGCGACGCCTATAAATGGCGGGTCTACGCGGTGGGCAGCAGCGGCGAATACCAGTCCACTGCCGCTCCAACCGCCCAGGTGGCGTTGAACCCGACGGAACCCACCTGCATCCAGGTGATGATCGTCAGGAGCGACGGAGCGTTCTCGCCCCTGGAAGAGGACTCGATCGCCTGCATCCGCAAGTGAGGGCAGAGCAGACCGGCAACGTTAGTGAACGCGGGCACCGCCCGACGAGGAGGCACGGAAAATGGGGGATCTAGCAATAGATTTCTGTGGTGAATGGTACGAACCGTCCGATGAGGAAATCTTCAACATCGGTCGCGAAGGCGACCTCGAAGTGGACGACAACCCCTACCTTCACCGGCAGTTCCTGCAGGTGGCCTGCTACGACGGGATCTGGTGGCTGAGCAACGTGGGCAGCATGCTGTCCGCCACGGTCGCCGACGGGGCCGGCGGCATGCAGGCCTGGCTCTCGCCCGGTGCCCGCATCCCGCTGGTGTTCAGCCAGACGAACATCATTTTCACCGCCGGGCCCACCACGTACGAGTTCGCCGTCCACCTCAAGACGCCGTCCTTCCGCCAGGAATCACGCGAGGGCGACAGCAACGGCGACACCACCATCGGCCCCGTGGTCTTCACCGACTCGCAGAAGGCCCTCATCGTGGCCCTGGCCGAACCCATGCTGCGGCGGGAAGGGACCGGGTTCAGCGCCATCCCGTCCTCGGCCGCCGCGGCCAAGACCCTGGGCTGGGCACTGACCCGGTTCAACCGGAAGCTGGATAACGTCTGCGACAAACTTGACCGCGTGGGCGTGGTGGGTCTGCGCGGCGGCGGCGGGAAACTGGCCACCAACCGGCGCGCGAGGCTCGTTGAACACGCCGTCACGTCCCACCTGGTCACCCCCGACGACTTGTACTTACTGGAAAAGATGAGGGGCGTGGACGAAGGATGAGGATCCGGCTGACACTCCGCCGGGACCCGGCGGAAACCAAGGACCTGGCCGTCACCGTTGACGGCCTGGCCACCGTGGCGGATATCGCCACCCAGCTCTGGGCAGCGGACCCGGACCGGAAAGGATCGCCGGCGCCGGAGAACCTTTCGCTGCGCATCGATGAGGCGTTTGTGGGCGGCGGCCTGCGCGGCAGCGTCCTGACCCGCACGGACAACCTCCTGGAGTCCGGCCTGCGCCCGGGATCCGTGGTGTCCCTGACCGAGGTCAGCGAGCTTTTCAACGCGCCCGGCGCCAACCGGGGGCCTGCCGCCGCCACCCTGCGGATCCTTTCAGGGCCCGACGTCGGCCAGGAGTTTTCGCTGCCCTCCGGCACCAGCTACATCGGCCGGGACAGGGACGTGGACATCCGGCTCTCGGACCCGCTGACCTCCAAACGCCACGCCCGCATCACCGTGGGCGAGAGCGTGGAGATCGTGGACACGAACTCCGCCAACGGCCTCCTGATGGACGGCCGTCCCGTCACCCGGGCCACCCTGAACTCCTCGGACACGGTGACGCTGGGGGAAACCACCGTCACGGTGGTGCCGCTGGGCCGCAACCAGGCGGCAGCGCCGACGTCGCCCCTTGTCGATTTCAACCGCTCCCCGCGGGTGGTTCCCCGCTTTGACGCGCCCAAGCGCGTGCCCCCGGCCGGACCCAAGCGGCCGGACCACCAGCCGTTCCCCTACATCATGCTGATGGCGCCGCTCCTGATGGGCGGCATCATGTTCGCGGTAACCCGGAACATACTGTCCGTGGTGTTCATGATGATGATGCCGCTGTTCATTGTGGGTCACTACGTGGATCACAAGATGCAGGCCAGGCGCCAGCAGAAGGAACAGCTCAAACAGTTCCGTGAGTCCATGGCTGCCTTCCGGCAGGACATCACCGAACTGCAGCACGTGGAACGCGCGGTCCGCCTGCAGGAAGCGCCGTCGGTCAGCGACACCGTGGATTCCATCTACAAACTCGGTCCGCTGCTGTGGACCCACCGCCCCGAGCACGCCGGTTTCCTGGGCCTGAGGTTCGGGCTCGGCACCGGAACGTCGCGCATCCTGTTCGAGGAACCCAACAGCAACGACACCGAAGCTGAATACATGCGCGAGATCCAGGACTGCCTGAAACAGTTCAGGGACATTGAGGGAGTCCCGGTGGTCTCCCAGCTGCGCACCGCCGGGGCATTCGGCGTGGCGGGAGCGCGGGGCCTGGTGGACGACGTCGCCTGCGGTATTGTCCTGCAGTTCGTGGGGCTGCATTCGCCCGCGGAAGCTGTGGTGACTGCCATGACCTCGGCGCAGTCCCGGCAGCGCTGGGACTGGCTGCAGTGGCTGCCCCATGTGGGCTCCGGCCACAGCCCGCTCACCGGCGATCACCTTGCCGCCGGTTCGGCCAGCGGCTCCTCCCTCGTGGCCAGGCTCGAGGACCTGCTCGACGCGCGGGAAGCCCTGGCCAAGCGCTCCGGCCCGGAACACCGGGGATCCGTCGACCCGGCCAAAGACGAAATCCCGGCTCCGGTGCTGCCGGCGGTCCTGGTGATCGTCGAAGACGACGCGCCGGTGGACCGGGGCAGGCTGACCCGCCTCGCCGAGCGCGGGCCGGATTCCGGCGTCCACGTGATGTGGGTGGCCACCGACATCCAGTCACTGCCGGCCGCCTGCCGGGACTTCATGGTGGTGGACGGCGAAAACGGCACCACCACCGGGCAGGTGCGGCTGGGACGGCATACGTATCCCGTGAGCTGCGAAAGCCTCGACGCTGATCTGGCCGCCCAGCTGGCCCGGATGCTGGCGCCCGTGGTGGATGTCGGCAAACCCGTCAACGACGACTCGGACCTGCCGCGTGCAGTGTCCTACGCCACCCTGATCGGCAAGGACTTCCTGGATAACCCGCAGGCCGTGGCGGAGCGCTGGGTGGAGAACAATTCCGTCCATGCCTCCGCGGTTCCCAACCGGAAGGACAACGGGACCCTCCGCGCGCTGGTGGGTTCCAAGGGCATCGAGCCGCTCTACCTGGATCTGAAGAACGAGGGACCGCACGCGCTGGTGGGGGGCACCACCGGCGCCGGCAAATCGGAGTTCCTGCAGTCCTGGGTCATGGGCATGGCGGCCGCCTACAGCCCGGACCGCGTGAGCTTCCTGTTTGTGGACTACAAAGGCGGGGCAGCGTTTGCCGATTGCCTCAACCTGCCACACACCGTGGGTCTGGTCACCGACCTGTCCCAGCACCTGGTCCGCCGCGCCCTGACGTCCCTCCGGGCGGAGCTGCACCACCGCGAGCACCTGCTGAACCGCAAGAAGGCCAAGGACCTGCTGGGACTCCAGCGCGAAGCAGACCCGGAGGCGCCGCCGTACCTCGTCATCGTGGTGGACGAATTCGCGGCGCTGGCCACCGAGGTCCCGGAATTTGTGGACGGCGTGGTGGACGTGGCCGCCCGTGGCCGGTCCCTGGGCCTGCACCTGATCCTGGCCACGCAGCGTCCCGCCGGCGTCATCAAGGACAGCCTGCGCGCCAACACCAACCTGCGGGTTGCCTTGCGCATGGCGGATGAGGATGATGCCACCGATATCCTTGGCGTTCCTGATGCGGCCTACTTCGACCCGTCCATCCCGGGCCGCGGCGCCGCCAAGACCGGTCCCGGCCGCATCCAGGGGTTCCAGACAGGTTATGCCGGCGGCTGGACTACGGAGAAGCCCCAGCGTCCGCAGATCGACATCGTGGAAATGGCTTTCGGGTCAGGGCCCAGCTGGGAGGCGCCCGCCCCGGGGAAACCCGTCAAGGAAGCTCCGGCCGGGCCCAACGACATCGCCAGGATGACCGCCAACATCGTCAGGGCCTCGGAATCGCTGGGCATCCGGCCACCGCGCAAACCGTGGCTGGACGAGCTCGCCACGACGTACGACTTTTCCAAGCTCCCCAACCCCCGGACGGACGAACGGCTGCTGCTGGGCGTGGCGGATGATCCTGCCCGCCAGGAACAGCCCACGGTGTTCTACGAACCGGACCAGGACGGCAACATGGCCATCTACGGCACCGGCGGCTCCGGAAAGTCAGCGGCCCTGCGCGGCATCGCGATTGCCGCCGCCGTCACGCCCCGCGGCGGGCCTGTGCACATTTACGGGATAGATTGCGGCTCCTCGGGTCTGAAGATGCTCGAAGAGCTGCCGCACGTCGGGGAGATCATCAACGGTGACGACGTCGAACGTGTGGGCCGGTTGCTCCGCCTGCTTCGGGACATCGCCGACGAGAGGTCCGCACGGTTCGCCGAGGTCAGGGCGTCCACCATCGTCGAGTACCGTTCCCTGGCCAACCGCCCGGACGAGAAGCGCATCTTCGTGCTCCTGGACGGCATGTCGGCGTTCCGCGAGACGTACGAATACAGCCGCCTGTCCGCACTCTGGGACATCTTCCTGCAGCTGGCCACCGACGGCCGTCCCCTGGGAATCCACCTCGTTGTCACCGGTGACCGGCCAAACTCCGTGCCGGCGTCGTTGCTTGCCTCCATCCAGCGCCGGCTCGTGCTGCGGCTGACATCGGAGGACGACTACATGTCCATGGACGTCCCCAAGGACGTCCTCACCAGCTCCTCACCGCCGGGGCGCGGCCTGCTGGGCGGCTACGAGGTCCAGCTCGCTGTCCTGGGCGGCAACTCCAACCTGGCGCTGCAGGCCCGGGAAGTCCACAAGCTCAGCCAGGCGATGCTGCGCCAGGGGCTGGAATCGGCTCCGAAAATCCAGCGGCTTCCGGAACAGGTGGACCTGGATGTGCTGCCGGCCGGCAACCCGGACCTGCCCGTCATCGGCGTCGACGACGAAACCCTGCAGCCGGCCGAGATCATGGCCCAGGGGCCGCTGCTGCTGGCCGGCCCGCCAGGGGCAGGCAGGACGGTGGCGCTGGTGACCCTGGCATACGCGCTGCGCCGTTCCAACCCGGACACGGAGCTGGTGTATATCGGCTCGCGCCGGTCCGCAGTAGCGTCGATGCCGCTCTGGAACCGCTCGGTGGTGGGCGCCGATGACCTGGCTGAGATCCTCGAGGACCTCACGGAGCACTCCTCCGGGAACCCCGGGAAGCTGGCGATCTTCATCGAAGGCCTGACCGAGTTCACGGATACCATTGCGGAATCGGGTGTATCGCAGCTCGTGACAGCGTCCATCAAGGCCGACCAGTGGGTCATCGGGGAATCGGAAACGTCCACCTGGTCCTCCGCCTGGTCCCTGTCGCAGCCCTTCAAATCCGGACGCCGGGGCCTGCTCATCAACCCGGGTGACATCGAAGGGGACAGCCTGCTCAACACGTCGCTGGGCCGGGTCAGCCCGGAGTTCATTCCTGGCCGCGGCTACATCGTGGGGCGCGGCAAGGCCCGCAAACTGCAGATTGCCCTGCCGCCGGAAAACAGGGGCTGAGCCGTTGCATCCCACGGGCCTGTAAATCCAATGGATTTGCGGGCCCGTGGCGCGTTGTAGCAGACTACCGGAAACACTGTCTCGCTGCGGAAGGGGTGCCGCGCGCTGTCGAAAGGTAACCATGATCCGATCCTCATCCGTGCTCCGCGACGTTTCAGCTGCTGCGGCCACTGCGGTGATGGCCCTCGTGGTGTGCCTTTCGGTGGCGGCCCCGGGGCATGCTGAAACCAGTAGACCCACGCAGGCATTGTGCCTCCTGAATTGTGAACCGGGCAATCCGAAGCCCGGACCGAGGGACACTCCGACACCATCGCCGACGCAGACGTCGTCGGCTCCAGTGATCGAGCCCCCACCCCCGGCGCCTCCCGTGCCCGCAGCGCCAGCCCCGGCGCCGGTTCCCACGCTCGCGCCGGAGCCCAGTGTTTCGCCGGCTGAGCAGACGCCGTCGGCCGCGCCCAGCCCGTCGCCGTCGTCCGCAACCCCGTCCACGGAATCAAACTGGAACAAGCCCGTCACCAAATCGGCCCAGCCCACGCAGGCTGCCGCCGTTTCCCCTGACGACGGCTCCGGCCTCTTTGGCAGCCCCGGGCTGCCGGCCATCATGGGAGGCGTGCTGCTGGTGGGAATCGCCGGCCTTGCCTTCGCCTGGTGGAGCCGGAACCGGCTCGCCTCGCACTGACATCCGGTGATCGAGCTTGTCGAGATCAACCCCAACCTCCCCAACTGAGTAGCAGTAGATGTCGTTATGAGCCCTCATGACGACATCTACTGCTACCTACATGGGCTGCCGGCGTGCAGCATGGGGAGCGGTGCATGGGCAGCGGTGCCCAT
>DIZT01000148.1:0-2411 GCA_002427975.1 Micrococcaceae bacterium UBA6021
GTGCCGCCTCGGCGCGAGGCTTGCGGTCGAGGGTTCGGTCCGGACGCATGGCAACCGCGCATTGACGCTTTGGACCGGCAGCGCGAAGAGGCCAAGCTCGCGGCCCTGACTGCGGCTGCCGATCGGGCTGCGGCGGAGCAGGCACCAGCTGACCGGGCTGCCGCAGGACAGACCGGCGGCGGCAACTCACCGGCTGCACCCGCGGCTCCCGCGCCGGCACCTGAGCCTCCCGCGCCTGCTCCTGCGCCAGCGCCCGACCCAACGCCCGACCCGCTGCCCGCTCCGGCGCCCGCACCCGACCCTGCCCCGTCACTGGGCGGCTCCAACGAAACTGCCATCTCGGTGGCGATGACCAAGGTGGGCGCGCCGTACTTCTACCAATACGGCAGCACCGGTCCCTACGGCTTTGACTGCTCAGGTCTTGTGCAAACGGCCTTCGCCGCCGCGGGCAAATACCTGCCCCGCACCGCTGCCCAGCAGTACGCGGCAGCTCCCGTGCACGTGCCCATCTCCCAGGCACGGCGCGGCGACCTGCTCGTCTGGGGCTCAGCCCCGGGCTTTTATCCCGTGGCCATCTACCTGGGCAACGGCCAGGTAGTGCAGGCGCTGAACCCGGACGAGGGCATCGGCGTGACCCAGCTGAGCCGGATGGCCGGGATGCAGCTGCACCCTTACGCAGCCCGCTACTGACCGCCCCTGGGGCCAAAACCCCATCTCTTCCAGCTTCAGGACAGGACGTCCTTGGTGACGAACCGGCCATAGGCGAGCGCCCCGAACACGGCCACGTAGCCGGCCTGCAGCACCGCGTTGCTGGCAAAAGAGTCCCACAGCACCGGCTGGCGCAGGACATCCGCGAAGCCGAACCAGTAGTGCGTAAACAGCCACGGGTGCAGCCACTCCAGCTGCGGCAACTGGTCCAGCACTTGAGAGACCACTGACAGCACTACCGTGGCGGCCATGGCGCCCACCGGGACCACAGTCAGGGTGGACAGGAACAGGCCGATCGCCGACAATCCGGCAAGGGACACCGCAAGATACGCCGCGATCAGGACCAACCGCAGCGCCGCCTGGGGAGGCTGGATCACGTCGCCGGACAGGAGCGTGACCGGACCGATGGGAAACAGCGACGCTCCGATCGCCGCCCCGGCGAGAGCCACCGTGACAGGTGCGGCCACGCAGAACGCCAACACCCCGGCGTACTTCACCAGCAGCAGCCGAACCCGGCCGGCGGGAGCCACCAGCAGGTACCGCAGGGTGCCGAGGCTGGCTTCGCCGGCGATGGTATCGCCCGCCACCACCCCGATGGTGAGAGGCAGGAACAGAGGCACGGACACCAGCATCGCCGTGACCGCCACAAACAGCCCGTTCTGGGTGATCCGGTCCAGGAACGCCGGCCCCCTCCCGGGAGGGACACTGGACGAAAGCCGGACCGCGACGGCGATCAGCACGGGTATCGCGGCGAGGGCCACCAGCATGGCCGCGGTCCGGCGGCGCCGGAAGAGCGTCTTCAGCTCAGACGCCAGCAGGGACAGGCTCGAGGCAGTAGTTGAGACACCGGCATCAGGACTGGCACCTACATCAAGACTGCCACTGGCCTCAGAGGCACTATTGGGCAACGTCGAACCCCTCCCCGGTCAAGGCAACAAAGCGCTCCTCCAGGCTCTCCCGCTCAACGGAAAAGCCGCGGACCCGCACCCCTGCCGCCACGAGCTCAGCCACAATATCCTCCGGAGCCTCCAGCCCGGACACAGCCGCGACGGCGGTCACGACGTACCCGTCCGGTTGGGGGGTTGCCGCCTCAAGGCTTCCCGCGGCAGCCATGCCCAACCGCAGCAGGACCTCACTGGCCGTCCCGGCGTCGGGCGTTAACAGGCGGATCCGTGTCTCGCCGGCCTGGCGGAGTTCCGCCAGCGGCCCCTGGGCAACGAGCCGCCCCGCACTCATGATGGCGGCGTGCGTGCAGATCTGCTCCACCTCCGCGAGGAGGTGGCTGGAAACAAAGACGGTGGCACCGTCGGCCGCCAGGGAACGGACCAGGCTCCGCACTTCCCGTGTTCCCTGCGGGTCCAGCCCGTTGGTGGGCTCATCGAGCACCAGCAGTTCACGCGGCGAGAGCAACGCGTTGGCGATCCCCAGCCGTTGCTTCATTCCCATCGAGTACGCGTGGACCCGCTTGCCGGCGGCGTGCGAGAGCCCCACCCGCTCGAGCGCGGCAGCCACCCGGGCGGTCCTGGTAGCCGTCGCCGCATGCCTGCTCGCTGCGTCCAGCCGGTGCAGATTGGCTGTGCCGGAAAGGAACGGATAAAACGCCGGCCCTTCCACCAAAGCGCCGACGCGGGGCAGGACCTCGTGCAGCCGCTGTGGCATCTGTTGGCCCAGAACGCTGACGGTTCCGGCCGACGCCGCGGCCA
>DIZT01000148.1:2475-16547 GCA_002427975.1 Micrococcaceae bacterium UBA6021
GCGAGGTCCATGTTGTCGACCGCCAACTGGTGGCCGAAACGTTTAGTCAGGCCCTGGGTCTCGATGGTCAGCCCGGCCGTCCCGCTCCCGGCGCCACCCCCAGCGGTCCTCACGCTGCGCCGGCGGCGGCCAGCAGCCGCTCCGCCGGAACCATCCCCACAAAGATCCTGCCGTCGTCGGTCACCAGCACGTTGACCAGTGCGGTGGAGAGGAGCCGCCCACCGGGCACGACGACGGCGGCCTGGGACAGGAGCGGATCCTTCAGTATGGATTCAGTCAAGGCAGCCCCTTGCCCGTTGGGTGCCGCCGGGAACCCGATCACGGTTTCCCAGCCCTTGCCGGTCACCGTCGGTTTTGGTGCATCACCGTTCCGCAGGTCAGCGTCGCTTCCGGGAGGCACGGCGCCGGGATTGACACTGCCGGGGGTGGGCGGGAGAGCCGGCAGGCCGGGCTTGAGCGGTAGCGGCGGCACTGGCAGCTCCTTGACCGTGGTGCCCGGCGGAGCGACGAACGTGAACACCGAGTCCTCCGGGGCCGCCAGGGACAGGCTGGTGAAGCCAGTCTCGAAAGCCGGTTGCGCCTGGCCGCGTGCCATCACCGATACCCGCAGCGGCATTCCGGTCTGGCCGTCAACGGCGATGACCACTTTCTCCACCAGGGTCCCCTGCGTCCGCGGCGCCACTATCAGGTTGTACGCGGACCGGCCGGCGACTTGCAGGTCCGGACCTATTGTCACTTCGGTGGAACTGTCCACTGCGGCGAGGAACTTCCTGGCGAGGTCCTCAGGCGTTGGCGGGACAGGCGAAGGCGGAACAGGTGAAGGCAGCGCGGGTGCAGACCGATCCGGGCTCGGCAGAGCCGGGGCTTCCGGGACCGGCAGGGGCAGGTCGCTGGCAAATGCGGGCAGGGTCAGATGGGCTGCGCTGTTGTCCTTGGAGTTGTAGAACCAGACATCGCCGTCCCGCCGGATGACGTCGCGCTCAGCCAGCCGGTCCATCACCTGCACCCGTATCTTGGCAGGCCCGTCCATAAAGATCCGGGCGGTGTGCTCGCCGGTCAGCAACTCGATGATCGAGGCGGCACCGCCGGCCGACACCGGTCCGGACGTGGGCCCGGCGGCCGGCAGTTCCGGCAGTCCCAGGTCGGAGGACTGTTCGACTGCGCCGGAGAATGACCGGGTGCTGTGCTGGCCCAGGAGGGTCAGGACCTCGGCCGGAGACTTTGGCGGCAGCGGATCACCGGCCCGCGCCGGAATGGATCCCACCAGCACGCCAGCGGCTATCATTGCGGGTACAGCTGCGGCAGGCACCCAGCGCAGCCATGCGCGGTTCATGCCGGCCCCGCTTCATCGTTGGAGCCCATAGCTTCAGGTTACGCCTGGGGGCCGCTGCGCACACCCCTCCTGCGAGAGCGGGCCCTGTTACGTCGGCACCACGGTGCCCGCGCCGCCGTCGACCGTTATTTTCTGCCCCGTGGAGAACCGAAGCGTGGCGTCCGGGACACCCACCACCGCCGGGATGCCGTACTCCCGGGCCACGACGGCGCCATGGGAATTGGGGCCGCCCATCTCCATAACGAGTCCGCCCGCGGTGAGGAACAACGGCGTCCAGCCGGGGTCCGTGGACGGCGCCACCAGAATCTCACCCGGCTCCAAATGCGCGCCCACCGGGTCGAGGATGACGCGGGCGGCCGCCGTGACAACACCGGCCGACGCCGGACTCCCGGTCAGTGCCCCCGGCACCGTGGATGCCGCAGCGTCGCCGGATGGTAGGGCTTCCGGCTCGGTGCCATCCGACAGCAACACCCGGGGTATATGGCGCCGTTCCAGTTCCAGGGCGTACTCCTCCCGCCGCCGCGCCACCAGGTCGCGGAGGTCCGCTATCCCCGTTCCGGCATCGAGGCCGGCCCTGGCTTCGTCCAGGTCCAGGAAGAAGATGTCATCCGGTTCGGCCACCGCCCCGGCCGTGGCAAGAGCAGCACCGGCCAGGGCCAGTTGCTTCCGCACTTCGGCGAGGCCCACCACCAGCTGGTACTTGGGGAGTTCGCGCAGCCCCGCGAAAATCCTCGCCCGCCCCAACGCTGCCCGGACCACCGCCCCTCGCAGCCGGCCCCGGCTCCGGGCCTGCGCGACAAGGCGGTCCACACAGGCTTCAGCCTCCTCCGCGGCATTGCTGAACTGGATATCCGGCGCCAATGCTGAATCCGCCAGGCGGAGGTAGTTGGCCAGGACACCCAGGATGTGGGTGGGGTCATCGGACCAGCGCGGCATGCCGACGTCGATCTCGGCCACGGCGCGGTGCCCGTACTGGCCCATAAACCGCGCCAGGCCTGCCTGCAGCACCGCGGGCAGCAGGCCTGCACGGAAGTCTTGCGCCAGTTCGGCGGGTTTCCGGTCGGTCACGGCGGTGCGGGCACCGCCGTCGTTCTTAATCACCTGGGCGAGGCGCCACAGTTCCAGGTCCATCTCGGTGGTGACGTTGTTGGGCAGCCCGCGGAGCACAACCTGCAGGTCCTCCCACCGGCCGCCGCCCAGCAGTTTTCCGGCGAGCCCCAGCGCAGCGATACCCAGCGCCGCCAGTGGCAGGACAGCGGGCACGACCGAAAAGATCCGGGCGCCCAGCAGGTGCTCGGCATAGTCCAGTCGCTGCAGCGCAGTGGCGCCGGCCGGCGGCTCGAGGGAGTCGGCGAACTCGCGCGCCAGCCGGTTGGCCCGGCGGAGGGCCGCGTCCGGCCGGATGACGGCCCGGAGCATCGTCTCCGGCACCCGGGCATGGACAGCCGCGGGCACCACGTGCCGCAGCAGGCCCAGCGGCGTCCGGCGGGTCACGGAAAACCGCGGGTCCTCGAACACCTTCCGCAACACCGTGGCCGAGCGCGCTTCCATCACATCAAAGACTTTGGGAACGATCCGCCGGCCGGTGGTGCTGCGGGCGACTGCGGTCAGGTCGAGGTAGATTCGCTGGCCCGCCACCGCATAGGGCGACGGACCCTTGCGTGGCTCGGGCACGTCAAAATGCGCTGCCCGGGCCACCGAGGAGGCAATGAGGCGGAAAGCAGCCAGGCCCATGGGCGTGAGGGGGCGGGTCAGGCCCTGCGCCAGGCTGAAGCAGAGGTAAACCCGCGTGCCCTCGCCGCCGGACGCCCGCTGCGGAACGGGGAACAGCGTGGTGATGGGCCGCGACTGGGTCAGCCAGAGGCGCCCGTCGCCGGCGATGGCCCATTCAATGTCCTGCGGCGATCCGAAATACTCCTCCACCTGGCGGCCCAGGGCTGCAAGTTCCGCGGCCTGCTTGTCCGTGAGGCAGGCTGTGGCGGCCCCATTATTGAGCGTCAGGGTCCGGGTTCCGCCTCCGGGAATCGGCCGGACCGCGATGCGTTTGTCACCCAGCCGGCGTTCCAGCACCCGCCCCGTGAGGGGGTCAACGACGAAATGGTCCGGGTTCACGGCGCCGGACACCACGGCCTCCCCCAGCCCCGGGCTCGCATCTATCACGGCCTGGTGCCGCCGGCCGGTCAGCGGATTGGCGGTGAAGAGCACACCGGCGGCGGTTGCGTCCACCATCCGCTGAACCACGACGGCGAGCGCCACCGCGGCCGGATCGATCCCGCGGCTCGCCCGGTAGCTGACGGCCCGGTCCGTCCAGAGTGAGGCCCAGCAGTTGCGGACGGCTTCCACGACGGCGGCAGCCCCCACCACGTTGAGGTAGGTGTCCTGCTGGCCGGCGAAGCTCGCCGAGGGAAGGTCTTCAGCGGTGGCCGAGGACCTGACAGCCACCGGAACGTTGTCTCCGAGAGCTGCGTAGGCCTGCTCGACGGCGGCGGCTACTTCAGCGGGGACCGGGGCGCTTCGGATCATGTCCCGGGCCCTGCCGGCCAGCGCGGCGAAGGCGGGGAGGTCGCCGTCGGGCGTTGCCTTCAGAGCCGCGTGGACCTCGGCGAGCCGGCCGCCCGCCCGCGTGGTATCCACGGCAGGGGTATCCACGGCCGTGACATCTCCTACGGATGCATCGCCGGCAGTGGCCTGGCGGTACGCGTCCGTGGTGAGGCAGAAACCGTCCGGCACGGGCATGCCAGCGGAGAGCAGCTCCCCCAGATTGGCGGCCTTGCCACCCACCAGGGGAACCATGGCAGCGGTGACCGCCGCCAATCCCAGGACTGGAGGCGGGCTGCCGGCGCCAGGCATCTTCATGCCTCCTGCCGCGAAGGTTACCGGGTCAGGCCGCGCCGGGCATCGGCCCGAACTTTGCCCGGTCCGCCAGCCGCGGATCGTCGCGGTCCGGGACCACCAGGACCGGGCTCTTGGCGTGGTGCAGCACGCCCCCGGACGTGGAACCCAGCAGCATACCGGTGAAACCTCCGTGGCCGCGGGTGCCCACCACCACCAGTTCCACATGCCGGCTGGCCTCCACCAGGACATCCACGGCCGAACCGTCCAGCAGTTCCGACTCGACGGAGAGGTTCGGGTAGTGGCTCTTCAGCCAGGCCATTCCGGCGGAAAGCTGGGTACGGATGTCGTCAAAGAGGGCTTTGCGGTCCATGGGGGCCGGAACCCATGCCAAGGAACCGCTGAACTGCGGCACGGCGCAGATCACGCGCAAGCTGGCCCCGAGCCTTACAGCCTGGTCAGCAGCTTCCAGCACGGCGATCCGCGCCTGTTCGGAACCGTCCACGCCCACCGCAACGACGTTCTCAACCTGCTGGTGCCCTGGCTTGGCCTGTTCGGCCCTGATGCGCTTGTCCTCGGTGGTTTCCCCCAGCCGGTCCGAACAGACCAGCGGCACCGTGACGGTGGGGCATTTGGCGTGGGCGGGCAAAGCACTGCTCACCGAGCCCAGCAGGCGTCCCACAAATCCGCCGCGTCCGCGGGTGCCGAACACCAGCAGTTCAGCTGTCTCGGACATTTCCAGGAGCACGCCCGAGGCGTCCCCGTTCTCCACGGAGCCGTCAACCTCGATGTTGTAGCCGGAGACCTTGTCCAGCGCCTGCTTGACGATAGCCTCAGCACCCTCGCGAATGACGGAATCGTCCACGGTGGCGTACCCGCCGTCCAGACCGGAAGCCGCAAAGATCGGCACTGAATACGCGGTGACAATATGCAAAGGCAGACGGCGGCGCTCGGCTTCCCGTGCTGCCCACACCAAGGCGCACTGGCCGTGGTCGGAACCGTCCACCCCCACAACAATCCCCACGGGAGCAGCCGAATTACCGGCCCTGTCCGGTTCCGGTTCCGGATGCAACTCATGTACGCCCATGGGGCCGCCTCCTCGCGATACTGCCTTTATGTTGCGGCTATTCTGCCAGAAGCGGCGCACTCCGCCCTCGCTCGCCGGGGTGTCAGCTCCGACGGGTTTCAGAACCCCGCTTCCGGTTCTCACTATTCTCGGTCCGCGGACACTTAGCAAGCAGGAGCAGGCCGCTGACCGGCCAGTTATCCACAGCCCACTGTTAACGGAGCGCGAAGCATATTCATCGCGGAGACGAATGTTTGCGTTTGGGCTATCCACGGCCGTGAATGTTCTGTAGTCTTCGAGGCACTGCCGGTCCGACGACGCCCTTTCAAAGAAGCGTCCGGACCGGTGCTGCGGCCGCACTTTGGGGGTAACGGAACGCATGCATGGCGACGCCGCCTGCATCCGGAAGCCTTCGAAGGAGGAACACTGTAGTGTCAAGCATGCCTGTGAATGGCGGGACCGAACGGACCACCACGGTGATCATCGGCACGGGGCTTTCCGGCCTCGCCGTGGGCGCAGAACTGCGCCGGCGCGGCGTGCACGCCATCGTGGTGGACGGGCTCGACATCCTCGGCGCCGGACAACCGGCCAATACAGCTTCACTGCAGCGCTGCGACGCAGCAGATTCCGACTCCCTCCGGGAGCGCAACGAGATCCTCCGCCACCTGCGCAACTACGCCGCCAGCCACGACATGGATGTCCGCAACACCACCCGGGCAGTTCAGCTGACCATGGTGGGCCGGGCACTGGACGGTTCGGCCGCGGGGTCCGCGTCCGGCCGATGGGAAGTCCACACCCCGAACGGAATCCTGCTGGCCGACAACATTGTGCTGACCCGCTGCGCGCACAGCCAGCTGCGGCGCATGCTCAGCGATTTCGGCATCACGGTTGGCCGCAACCTCGTCGCGGCCATGCGGACCATCGGCATCTACCTCGTCGGCGTGGGCGAGCTCATTACGCCCTCTCCCAAAGAGGTGCTGCGTCAGGCCAAGACTGTTGGGCTGGCCATCGCTGCCAAGGTCAACCTGGAAACCGTCGCCGTCATTTAGGGCTGTTCGGTCATTTAGGGCTGTTCGGCGTCGTCGTCGTCTTCGTCGTCGCTGTCTGACGTGAGGCGGCGCTTCGCCAGTATTCCGATGGCCACCAGCAGCCCCACGGCCACCGCGGCAAAGATCACCAGGCTCCAGGGGAACGGTTCTGACGCGTCGGGTACGGGAACGGGGGTCACTGTGGTTCCCGGCTGCGCGGTTCCCATCGTGGGCACGCCGGCCGGCGCGGTGGATGAGGGTGAAGCGTCCGACGGCGATGCTCCCGCCGCGGTCGCCGTAAAGCCGAAGGTCCCCTCGATCGGGTGCGAATCCGAGCTGACGACACGCCAGGCCACCGTGTACTGCCCCGCCGGAGCGCCGGCTTTGAGCCTCTGCGAGGCTACATTGTCCACAATCTCGACGGCGCCGTCCGCCCACTCAGCACCGGTGGAATCCTTCACGGAGAACTGCGCGCCAATACCCAACGGGTTCTTGCTGAACGTAACGGAGACCTGCTCCGGCGTCGTGGCCACCGTGGCGCCCTGCGCGGGACTGCTGGACTCGGCGGCATCGTGCGCCGAGGCAGGAGCCGAGAATCCCAGCAGCGCGGCGGCGAGAACAAACGTCCCGAGCACAACGCTCAGCAACTGTCGGCGGATGGATCGCATAGGTGTACTGCTCCCTTGGGTTGGCGTCCTGCCAGCCTAGCCGCCGACGTAGGCCGCGAGGTGCTTGCCGGTCAGCGTGGACTTGGCAGCCACGAGCTCGGCGGGCGTCCCCTCGAAAACGATCATGCCGCCGTCGTGCCCTGCACCGGGACCGAGGTCGATGATCCAGTCTGCGTGCGCCATGACTGCCTGGTGGTGCTCGATGACGATGACGGATTTGCCGGACTCGACGAGGCGGTCAAGGAGTCCCAGCAGGTTCTCAACATCGGCCAGGTGGAGACCGGTGGTCGGTTCGTCGAGGACGTAGACGTCCCCTTTCTCGGCCATCTGGGTGGCCAGCTTGACCCGCTGCCGCTCGCCGCCGGACAACGTGGTGAGCGGCTGGCCGAGGGTCAGGTAACCGAGCCCCACGTCCACGAGCCGGTCCAGGATCTTGTGGGCTGCCGGGGTCCGCGCTTCCCCCTCGCTGAAGAAGGCCTCCGCCTCCGTCATCGACATGGACAGCACCTCGGAGATGTTGCGGCCCCCCAGCGTGTATTCCAGCACTGAAGCCTGGAACCGCCGGCCCTCGCAGTCCTCGCATGTGGACTCGACGGTGGCCATCACGCCCAGTTCGGTGAAGATGACGCCCGCACCGTTGCAGGTGGGGCAGGCGCCTTCGGAGTTGGAGCTGAAGAGCGCCGGCTTCACGCCATTGGCTTTCGCGAATGCCTTGCGGATCGGCTCAAGCAGGCCGGTGTAGGTGGCAGGGTTGCTGCGGCGCGAGCCCTTGATGGCGCCCTGGTCAACCACCACTACACCGTCGCGGCCGGCCACCGAGCCGTGGATCAGCGAGCTCTTGCCCGAACCCGCGACACCCGTCACGACGCAAAGCATTCCGAGCGGAACGTCCACGTCCACGTCCTGGAGGTTGTGCGTCGAGGCGCCGCGCACTTCGAGCCTGCCCGACGATGTCCGCACAGATTTTTTGACCTTGGCCCGGTCATCGAGGTGCCGGCCGGTGATGGTGTCGCTCTCCCGCAGCCCCGCCACGCTGCCCTCGAAGCAGACGGCGCCGCCCTGGGTGCCGGCGCCGGGACCGAGGTCAACGACGTGGTCGGCGATGGCGATGGTCTCCGGTTTGTGCTCGACAACGAGCACGGTGTTGCCCTTGTCCCGGAGCTGCAGCAGGAGTTGGTTCATCCGCTCGATGTCACGCGGGTGCAGCCCGATGGTCGGCTCGTCGAACACGTAGGTGACGTCGGTGAGGGAGGATCCCAGGTGGCGGATCATCTTGGTGCGCTGGGCCTCTCCCCCGGACAGCGTGCCGGCCGGCCGGTCCAGCGAGAGGTAGCCCAGCCCGATTTCGGCGAACGAGTCGAGCAGGTGCTGCAGGCCGTTCAGGAGCGGCGCGACCGACGGTTCCTTGAAGTCGCGGACCCAGGCGGCGAGGTCGCTGATCTGCATCTCGCACAGGTCGGCGATGTTCTTGCCCTGGATCCTGGCGGACCTGGCCTCCGGGCTGAGCCGGGTGCCGTCGCACTCGGGGCAGGTCTGGAACGTGATGGCGCGTTCCACGAAGGCCCGGATGTGGGGCTGCATCGCCTCGACATCCTTGGAGAGCATCGATTTCTGGATCTTCGGGATCAGGCCCTCGTAGGTGAGGTTGATGCCTTCCACCTTGATCTTGGTGGGCTCCTTGTAGAGGAGGTCGTTCATTTCCTTCTTGGTGAACTTCGCGATCGGCTTGTCCATGTTGAAGCCGGCACCGCTGAAAATCCGGCCGTACCAGCCGTCCATGCTGTAGCCGGGGACCGTCAAGGCACCCTCGGCGAGCGACTTGCTGTCGTCGAACAGGGCGGTGAGGTCGAAATCGGAGACCGAGCCCATACCCTCGCAACGGGGACACATGCCGCCCAGGTAGACGGCGTTCTGGACGACGCTCTTTTCGACTCTGCCGCTCTTCTCGGTGCTCATCACACCGCTCGCCTTCCGCGTCGGGACGTTGAAGGAGAAGGCCGTGGGTGGGCCGACGTACGGCTTGCCCAGACGGCTGAATAGGATCCGGAGCATGGCGTTGGCGTCGGTGGCGGTGCCCACCGTGGAGCGGGGGTTCGCGCCCATCCGCTCCTGGTCAACAATGATCGCCGTGGTCAGCCCGTCGAGTACGTCGACCTCCGGCCGCGCCAGCGACGGCATGAATCCCTGCACGAAGGAGCTGTAGGTTTCATTGATCATCCGCTGCGACTCGGCGGCGATTGTGGCGAAAACCAGCGAGCTCTTGCCTGAGCCGGACACGCCGGTGAACACCGTCAGGCGGCGTTTGGGGATTTCGATGCTGATGTCTTTGAGGTTGTTCTCCCGGGCGCCCTGTACACGGATCAGATCGTGGCTGTCGGCGACGTGCGTCGCGGGGAGCTGCTGGTCTGTCGTCGTGGCAGCGGTCATCGTGTCTCCAGCATTTTGCTTGGGCATTGTGAGGTTCCTGACAGACATTCTAGGCGCGGTCCGCCGCCCTCTAGGATGCAAGTACCCTCAACAACACTTTCCTGGAGGACTAATGCTTAAGCAGGGCTCTGCCTTGGACCGGTACTTCAAGATATCCGAGCGGGGGTCAAACCTCTCCCGCGAGATCCGCGGCGGCTTTGCAACGTTCTTCGCCATGAGCTACATCGTGGTGCTGAACCCGCTCATCCTCGCCGGTCCCGATTCCAGCGGCAACACTCTTGGGTTTGGCGCTGTGGCCGCCGTGACCGCTTTTGTGGCCGGCATCCTCACCATCCTCATGGGGGCTTGGGCCAAGCACCCGTTCGCACTGGCCACGGGCCTCGGCGTCAACGCCTTCGCCGCCGTCACGGTGGCCACCAACCCGGGCCTGACGTGGCCGGACATGATGGGCCTGGTGGTCCTCTCCGGCGTGACAATGCTGATCCTGGTCCTGACCGGTTTCCGGACCGCCGTCTTCAAGGCCGTCCCGGACGGACTCAAAACCGCCATCGTGGTCGGCATCGGGCTTTTTATTGCGTTGATCGGCCTGGTCAACGCCGGCTTCGTGCGCCGCATCCCCGACGCCGCCAACACCACTGTTCCCGTTGGCCTGGGCTTCGACGGCAAACTCCTTGGCTGGCCCACGGCCGTGTTTGTTTTCGGCCTGATCCTCACCATCGCCCTGGTGGTCCGCAAGGTCAAGGGCGCCATCCTGATCGGCATCATCGCCTCCACCATCCTGTCCGTAATCCTGGAACTCACGCTGCACATCGGCCCGAGCGTTCAGAAGGATGCGCCGTTCAACCCGCAGGGCTGGTCCCTGGTGGCCCCCCGGTTCACCGAATGGTCAGCGCCGGACCTTTCCCTGATCGGCAAGGCCAACCCGTTCGGCGCCTTTGAACACCTTGGCGTTGTGGCCGCCGCTCTGCTGGCCTTCGTGATCCTGCTGAGCATCTTCTTCGACGCCATGGGCACCATGGTGGGGCTCGCCAATGAGGCGGGCACTGTGGACAAGGACGGCAATATCCCGGACGTCGACCGCGTGCTGCAGATCGACGCGCTCGGTGCGATCGTGGGCGGCGGCGCGTCCGTCTCCTCCAACCAGATCTTCGTCGAATCCGGCGCAGGAATCGGCGAGGGCGCGCGGACGGGCGTGGCGTCCATCGTCACGGGCCTGCTGTTCCTCGTGGCCATGTTCTTCACCCCGCTGATCAACCTGGTGCCGTTCGAGGCGGTGGCCCCGGCCCTGGTGGTTGTGGGCTTCATGATGGTCTCCCAGGTGGGCAAGATCGACTGGCAGGACTGGGGCATCGCCATCCCGGCCTTCCTGACGTTCATCCTGATGCCGTTCACCTACTCCATCGCAAACGGTCTCGGCGCCGGGTTTATCGCCTATGTCCTGATCCGGACGGTCCAGGGCCGCGTCAAGGACATCCACCCGCTCATGTGGGCCGTGGCCGCGGCCTTTGTCCTCTTCTTCGCGGTGGGGACCATCGAGGCCGCCCTGGGGATGCGCTAGCGCCTGATCCCTGCGCCGAGACGACACTTCGCGGCAGTGTTTCCCGGGAAACATTGCGGCGAAATGCCATCTCGGCGCTGTGTTTCCGGGATTCCGGACAGCCAGACGGCGGCGCTGCTGGTTTTCCGGCCCTGGCTGCGGTGAGCTAGGGGCATGGTTTCTTCCGCGCTCTCCGTTGATGTCCCGCCGCAGCCCTGGAGCGGGAGGTTCGACGGCGACAGCGCGGAGCACCGCCGCTGGTGGCAGGCGGTTTCGCCTTATGCACCCGGCGCTGAGTCGCCTGACAGCCCCGGTCACGGATCTGCGGCACACGCTGCCTCCCGCCCCGCCGTGATCCTCGGCTTCGCCAGCGACGAGGGTGTGCGCCGCAACAAGGGCCGGACGGGCGCCGCCGCCGCTCCTGCCGCCATCCGGGCAGCGCTCGGCCCGCTCGCCTTCCACCTTGACCGCACTGTGTCCGACGCCGGGGACGTTGTGGTCACGGACGGCGCCTTGGAAGCCGGCCAGGCCCGTGCCGGGCAGGCAATTGCCGCCATGCTCGACGCCGGCAGGCTCACCGTGGTGCTGGGCGGCGGGCACGAGACCGCCTACGCCAGCTACCTGGGGGTGGCTGCATCCGATGCAGTGCGCGGGGGCCAGCGCCTGGGCATCCTGAACCTGGACGCACACTTTGACCTCCGCGACGAACCCCTTCCCAGTTCGGGCACGCCGTTCCGCCAGATGGCCGAGGCGGAAGCCGCCGCGGGGCGCGAATTCCGGTACGCCGTCGTCGGGATTTCCGAGCCGAACAACACCCGGGCACTCTTCAACACGGCGGACCGGCTCGGCGTGCGGTACCTGCCGGACGAGGACTGCACGGCGGAGCGGGTGCGGGCGTTTGTAGCGGAGTTCCTGGCCGGCGTGGACGTGCTGTACCTGACGATCGACCTGGATGTCCTGCCGGCGTCGGTGGCTCCGGGGGTCAGCGCGCCCGCCGCCTATGGCGTGCCGCTGCCGGTGATCAGCGAGGCCTGCCGGCAGGTGGCGGAGAGCGGGAAGCTCCTGCACCTGGACGTGGCGGAGCTCAACCCAGCGTTCGACATTGATGGCCGGACGGCCAAGGTCGCGGCCCGGCTAGTGAACACTCTCCTGCAGTAGGCGCCGGCCCCGCTCAGGCGGTCCGGAGCACGTAGCGCCGCTCGGGCCTGCCGACGCCGTACTTGAGCCGGACCTCCAGCGCGCCTTCGTCGTTGAGGTACTCAAGATACCGGCGGGCGCTGACCCGGGACGTGCCCAGCTTGAGCGCCACTTCGGCGGCGGACAGGTCGCCGGCGGCCTCCTGCAGCGCTGCCTGCACCAGCTTCAGCGTTTCGATGCTGCAGCCCTTCGGCAGCGGCCGTTCGGTCCGGTCCAGGCCGAACACCCGGTTGACGTCCGACTGCTCCGCCACATCCTTGGATGAGTCAAGGCCCTGATAGGCGTTGCGGTAGTGCTCCAGCCGTTCCTGCAGGTCAGTCTGCGAAAAGGGCTTGATGAGGTAGTGGACGATCCCGCCGCGGAGGGCCTTCCGAACGGTCTCCACCTCGCGGGCGGCGCTGATCACCAGCACGTCCAGTTCCGGAGCCACCTCCCGCAGTCTCTGCATGAGGTCCAGGCCGTTGATGTCCGGCAGGTGGATGTCCAGCAGCACCAGGTCAGGCCGCAGGCGTCCCGTCTCGATGACTGCCTGCGCGCCGGTATGGGCGACGCCGACGACGGCGAACCCGGGGGTGCGCTGGATGAACCCCGCGTGGACCTTGGCCACCATAAAGTCGTCGTCGATGATCAGGACGTTGATCACGGTTGTGGCCTCCTTCTTTTCAGCCGCGCCGTGAAAACGGCCCCGTTGTCGTTGGCCACGGTGAGGTCGCCACCGCTCCGCCGGCAGACCACGCGCGAGAGCGCCAGCCCGAAGCCGCGTCCGCTGTCGGACCCGGGCTTGGCGGTTCCGGGCAGCTTGGTGGTGAAGCCCTGGCGGAAGATCTCCTCCAGGCCGACGCCGGAGATCCCCGGACCGGTATCGCGGACGGTCACTGTGACCTCGTCTTCGCCGTCTTCAACCATCACGCGGACGTTCCCCTCGGGGAGCCCGGCGACGGCGTCGAACGCGTTGTCCACCAGGTTCCCGGCCACCGTGGCCAGGTCACGCGAGAGGTCGTCATCCACGCGGCCGAGGGCGGATGCGGGGTCCAGTTGCAGGGTTACTCCGCGTTCGGTGGCCAGGCTGGCCTTGGCGATCAGCAGCGCCGCGAGGGCGGGGTCCTGGATGCGGCTGGTGACTTCATCGTTGAGCCGGGTCCGGTCCAGGGTGGCGCCATTGACGAACTGCACTACGGAATCGTACTCGCCGATCTGGATCAGGCCCGAAATCACGTGCAGCTGGTTGGCGAATTCATGGGCCTGCGCCCGCAACGTGTCAGTGGCTGTCCGGGTGGCTCCCAGTTCACGTTCCAGCGAGGACAGCTCCGTACGGTCCCGCAGCGTGGTGACCGTACCGATATCACGGCCGCGGGAACGGATCGGCACGCGGTTGAGCACCACCAGCCGGGCACGGCGGTCCAGCCCGGCGACGGGGGCCGCAAGCAAGGGGCGCAGGTCGATGACGGCCAGGACGCGGCCGCGCCAGTTCGCCACGCCTGCGGTCCACGCAGGCAGGCTCGGGACGCGGGTCAGCGAGGGCGGTCGGCCGACCTCAGCAACGCAGGACATGGGCACGGCATAGCGCGATCCGCCCAGCCGTACGACGACCACCTCTTCGAGGGCTGCCACAGCAGCCTGCTGCTCCTCC
Organism: Micrococcaceae bacterium UBA6021; assembly: GCA_002427975.1. GTDB lineage: Bacteria > Actinomycetota > Actinomycetes > Actinomycetales > Micrococcaceae > Arthrobacter. The sequence continues at coordinate 16,194 of DIZT01000148.1, forward strand.
ACGCCTGGCTCATCGGCGCAATTGCTACTGAGGTGTAGCCCCCGGCTTCCGGGCGATCCCCGCCAGGCCTCCCGCAGCCGCCGCGGCCGCCGTACCGGTCAGCAGGAACGCGGTCCCCCGGAAGTCGCCCGGGACGACGTGGTCACCTGCTGCGGTCCCGGTACCGAGAGCAAGGGCGATCCCCAGCCACAGCACCCGGGGGAGGACGGCCCCGACGGAATGTCGCAGGACCCGCGCGCCGGCGAGGCCGACCACGAGGTTGCCGACCCCCGCCAGCACCGCGGAGACGGGCAGCGCCAGACCGAGCGGCCGCGCAGCGACCAGGAACGCCTCCCACAAGGCCAGCTCGACGGC
>DIZT01000148.1:16710-16990 GCA_002427975.1 Micrococcaceae bacterium UBA6021
GCTCCTCACGCTCGAGCAGGGCGTCACGCAGCGCCTCGACAAGGTGCCGGTTCGCCAGCAGCAGCGACCGGGCCGTCTTCTTCTGCCGCTCCAGCAGAGCCTGTACGGCGGCCCTGCCCTGCTCGTCGGCCAGCACTCGGCCGACGATGTTGGTGTCGGAGAAGGCGCTGTTCTGCACCGCGGCGAAGGACACCAGGGACTCGTCCATGCCGTGCGCTCCGACCATCTCGGCGGCCGCGTTGGTTGCGTAGAGCAGGTCGCCTCCGGGTCCGGTCGAGAT
>DIZT01000089.1 GCA_002427975.1 Micrococcaceae bacterium UBA6021
GAAAGGCCAAGCCGTGAACATCACTCTTCCGATCAGCGCCCGCCAGCTCTGTGGGGTGCCCGGTGGCTGCTGATCTGTACTTCGCGAATGGCCGACTTTCCGGCTCCCACGGGACTGCGGTTGGCGTCGCCGGGAGTGACGCGGCAAAGCCAGTCCGCAGTGGCTGGGCTACCGCAGGCCAGTTCCTGAACCTGGTGGTGCTGGTAATCGCCGTCTTCGCCGCCCTGGTGCTGATAGTTGTTCCCAAGGCCACGGGATCCCAGACATACACTGTGCTGACGAACTCCATGGCGCCTAAGTATTCGCCCGGGACCTTCATGGTGATGAAGCCGGTGTCGTTCGACGAACTCATGTACGGCGATATCGTCACGTTCCAGTTGCACTCCGGTCGACCGGAAGTCGAAACGCACAGGATTGTTGGCTTCGGGGCCACCCAGGAGGGTGAAAAGACGCTCATTACCAAGGGGGATAACAATGGTGCCAACGACGCCGATCCTGTCCGTGCCCTCCAGGTCAAAGGCAAGCTGTTTTACGCCGTTCCTTATGTCGGCTTCGTAGCCAACGCCCTAGGCAACGCCGACCGCGACCTCTGGACCAAGGTGGCTGCAGCTGGCCTTATTGGTTACGGCGCCATCATGATCTTCAGGTCCGTCCGCCGGTCCCGGAACCGCGACACTCAGGCGGAGGCTGCGTAGTGACCGCTTTCCGGAGTCTTCCGGGCTCGGCATTGGCTGTGGGGGCCTTCGTCCTGACGGTCCTCCTTGGCCTTGGCGGCGCGTCCGCCTCGGCTCTCTGGCTGCAGACGGCTACGGCGACAATGACGGTGACCGCAACCGGTAACTGGCCCGGCCCGCCAATTACGGAGTTGTCGTGCACAAATGACAACCCGGAAAAGATAGCCACGCTCCGCTTCACGGTCTCGGCACCGGCCACCATAAGCTACGCGGCCTTGCAGCCCAACGGCAGCTATGGCACAAGCTACCTGAGTGTTGTCCCCGGAATCATTGTCTTGACGACAAACCCCCCGGCGTCCCAGGTCGTCAAGGACAACCCCGCGAGCGGTCCTTTGACGCTGCGCCTGACGGCTACCTACTTAGATCAGACTGCGGCCTCAGTGGAACTGACTCTGAGCTACAACGCATCAAACGGCAAGCTGGTCTGCCCGCCAAATCTTGTGCCAGCCATGGGGTGAGCCGTTAGGCCCTGGAATCGGCTTCCCGGTGGGCCCTCGTCCGTAGTAGCTGCCCCACCACGTATTCCGCGTCGCGGCCCACCCCACCCACCAGGCCCGATGTCAGCGCGTACTGGAACGGCATGCCCACGAAATAGAGGCCGGGGATTTCCGGCACCACCCCGCGGGCGGTCGCTGGCCAGCCGAGTGAGTCCACGGGGAGGCCCGCGATCCAGTCGAATGCCGGCCTGTAGCCAGTCGCCCAGATGACAGTGCGAACGTCGCCGGGAACGGCACCCCGGGCGGGCGTCCCGCTATTGGAAGTTCCGACGTCGAACGTTGGCTTGCCGTCCACTGCTCCGCTGATGCGGGGGAGCCGCACGGCGCCTGCCCGCTCGACGTCCTCGACCGACACTCGGATAAGTGGCGCCCCATGGCTGTGGAATCCAGCGGCGACTTTGCGCCCAGGCTTGGTGTCCAGGGTGAGCAGCGAGTTCACCAGGCGCCAGTAGAGGGGTCCGGCGAAACGGAACACGGCGTCCGGGATGTGTGCGGTGGGCCGGCCTGCGAGGAAGACCGTGCCTGCTGGCCGGTTCAACGCGAGTTCCAGGGCGATCTCCACGCCCGACGTTCCCGCGCCGGCCACCACAACGTCGCCCGCGGGGACGCCGGCCGGACCGCGGTACTCGCTGCTGTGGAGCTGTCTGATGGATGGAGCCATGGCCTGCGCGGCTGCCGGGATGTGGGGAGTGGAGTTGCCGCCCGGCGTCGCAATGACGTTCCGCGCCCGCATTTCCCCGGCGCTGGTCTGCAGCTCGAAGACGTCGTTCACCCGGCGCACGGAAAGGGCGCGGATTCCCGTCCGCACCGGCAGCTGGAAGTGCTGCTCATAACTCTCCAGGTAGTCCGCAAAGGCGTCTTTCCCCGGGTAAGTGCCGCCGGCGGCCGGGAACTTCAGGCCGGGAAGGGCGCTGTACCGGGCCGGGGTGAAGAGTCGCAGGGAATCCCACCGCCCTCGCCAGACATCGCCCACCCGGTCCGCGCCTTCGAGGATGCTGAAGTCCAGCCCCGTGCGTTTCAGGTAGTGCCCCGCGGCGAGGCCCGACTGACCCGCGCCAATCACCATAACGTCAAAAATGTGCGGATCCATGCCCGGCTCCTTCGCCCGATCCGGGGCTCTTCCTCTGCGGCCACCCTGCGGATTTCATTAGAATAGCATTCTAGTGAGTAGAGGGATAGTCTATTTTCATGACTGCTTCAGCCGCTGCTCCCGCCGTCCGGAAAGCCAGCCGCCGCGCCGTGCAGGCGGCAGACACGCGGGCACTTATCGTGTCCGAGGCCAGCCGGCTTTTCGCAAAGCAGGGTTATGTGCCCACCACTGTCGAGGCCATCGCGTCGGCGAGCGGTGTCGCGCTGCAGACCGTCTACAACTCCGTGGGAAACAAGGCCGCGCTGCTGTCCGCGGTACTGGACGCGGCGGCGTCGGGCCCCCACTCGCCGTCGAGCGTTCTGGAACTGATGCGGCAACGGACCGCCGCCGCCCCCGACTTCGACGCGCTCATCACCGTCCTGGCCGACTGGTTCGTGGAGGTCCACCGGCGCACGGGACCGGTGGTGCGGGTCATCGCCCAGGCCGCCGCCGTCGACCCCGCCGTGGACAAACTCCAGACAGCCCGTGCGCTGCAGCGGCTGGAACGGTATGCAGAGGCCGCCGCCGCGGTGCGGTCCCATGGCGGGCTGCAGTCCGGAATGTCCGACGCCGGTGCTGCCGCCGCCATCTGGTCCCTGGGTCACCCGCAGGCGTACCGCACGCTGGTGGGGGAGGCCGGCTGGACCGTGCAGGCCTACCGCGACTGGCTCAAGCGCTCGCTGGGTGCCGCGCTCGCATAACGGCGCGTCCCCGGCCCAACTAACTCGCATTTAACGTCGTGAAACGCGCGAATGGCGACGTTAAATGCGAGTCACATGGGGGAGCGGCTCCCCGGCGGCGCCCGTTAGCGCCCTGGCGAGTCCCGCCGTCGTGCGGCGTATGCAAACAGGGACGTCGTGGCCACGGTGGCCAGATACCCCGCAATCACGATGAGCGAAATCCCGGCCCAGAAGTAGTTGGTGGTGCTGCCCTCCTGCGCGGGCCCGGGCGCGATCCTTGCCAGCGAATACACCGCCACGGCCGCAGATACGAGCCCGATCAGTACCGGCAGCGTGAGCCAGATTTTCGCCGACCCCACGTGCCTGCCGAAGCCGTCCCACACGTTCCACGCCCCGCAATACCGGACGATCAGCCAGCCCGCGGGGATCATAAAGGCGCCCACCAGGAGGAACGCTGCGACGACGTCGGCCGGGCGGTGCCACTGGTTGATCAGCGTGGAAACCCCCGAGGCGATCGCGAAGGTGCCGCCCACAAAACCGGCCATCGGACGCCACCGCGGCGAGGCCATCAGGAACACCGCCGCCGCAGCCGACGCCGCCAGCGTGGTGTGCCCGGACGGCAGCGAGTTCAGCTCCAGCGTCACCACACCCTTGTCCGGGCGCGTGGGCAGGACGTCCTTCAGGACCTGCGTGGCCACATTCGCGCCGATGCACGCCGCCACCGCTATCCCTGCGGCCGTCCACCGCCGCCGGATCACCGTGACAAACAGGACCACGACGGCGGCTACCACCAGTGAAATGGTGGGCAGCCAGTCCAGGAACTGGGTGGCCGCCTTGCCCGCTGGCCCATGGATGTCCACGGCTTCAACCAGTGCGGACTCGTCGATGAACTGGCCAGTGGTGGTCTGGACGAAGTAGTAGTACGTGGCGATCAGACCCACGACGCAGGCGAGCCAGGCGAACGCGAACATAAAGCCCGAGCCCGGGGTGGGGCGGGCCGGGGTCCGGCCTTGCGCCTGTCGTGGAAAAGTCATCAGTTAAGGGTGTCACAGAAAACTGGGAGTCGCCTTCACCCAACTGGCTGGCACTTAACGTCCTGAAAACGCGGAATGACGACGTTAAATGCGAGCTACTTGGGCGGGGGCGGGGAAGCGGTTGGCAGGCGGGGGAGGCTGGCCGCCGCAACCAGGAGCGCGAGGGCCCCGAGTCCAAACGGAAGGGCGGTGAGGGTGGCGATCCCGCCCACCAGCAGCGGCCCGCCCGCATCACCGAGTTCCCGGCCGAGCTCCGCTGAGCCCATGGTCCGGCCCATCCGCTCCGGCGGCGTGGTGTCGGCCAGGTGGGCGAAGCCGAGCGGTGTGGCCAGGCCGACGCCCG
>DIZT01000024.1:0-185 GCA_002427975.1 Micrococcaceae bacterium UBA6021
CATCGTCGCGTTCGGCGTAACCGATGGCGCGCACCTGGCGCGGGATCAGCAGAAGCCGCCAGATGGCCAGGACCAGCATCACCGCCGGGACGGTGATGGCCAGCCACAGCGGCGGCCACTCCCACCAGCCCAGGAGCACAAAGACCAAGGGCAGGGCCAGGACGATCACCGTGACCAGGTTCCCG
>DIZT01000024.1:513-3445 GCA_002427975.1 Micrococcaceae bacterium UBA6021
CCCTCCACCGGCGACCGCGACTGCCACCCAGGTGATGCCTTGATCGCTGCGCAGGTTCCAGATGCGCAGCTGGTCCAGGAAGATCCCGGCGTGCCAGCCCAGCAGGACGGTGCCCGCGTACGCGCAGGCCTGGGCGAGCACCAGGGTCCTGGCGGCAAGGATCGGGTCCAGCGCCTTTTTTCGTTTGGTGCTGTTGCGCCACCGGAGGACCCGGATGCCAAGAATCAGCGTGATGGCGACAATGACGCCCATGGTGGCCAGCGCTGTGGCCGGAAGTACCGGCGTGGCCAGGCTGTAGCNNCATACGGTTGTTGTTGGCGGAACCCTCGATTCGCTGCTTCCATAGGCCTGCGGTCCCGATCCATCGTCCCTGATGTCGCGCCCAACCCGACGGGCTTCGAACGCCGCTCCTCCCTTCGACGGCCCTCAAGCGCGGGCGGAAGAGAGCGCCTTGCACCTTCGGTGATCTACATCGTTCGCTAGCCCGATTCGCTCCGCCAGGGGTCCTCGGCACGCGGATACGCCCATCGGCGGCGATCCCAGAGCGCCGCCGGTTCGCTGTTCCAGGTGGCCGGCAGGACCGGCGTGGCCAGGCTGTAGCGTGTGGTCACCACCGTGGCTGACCAGCCGGCCACGGTGAGGACCAGGCCGATCAGCAGCAGGCGGACGGGGTTGATGGGCTTCACGGGTTACTCGACCGTCCCGGCTGTGGGGACGCCGTCGTAGTCGCCGAAACCGTCGAACGGGGCGAGGTCCCCAAAGTCAGCCGCACGGGACGCCAGCTCACTGATGCGTTTCCCGCCCAGGGTGGCTGCCGGCTCGATGAGGGACCACGGATACAGCACAAAGGCGCGTTCGGCGGCGCGCGGGTGCGGCAAGGTCAGCACCGGATCGTCGCTGGTGAGCTCGCCGTAGGCGATGATGTCGACGTCGAGCGTCCGGGGTCCCCAGCGCACTTCACGAACGCGGAGGTGCTTGTTTTCCACCGCCTGGCAGTGCTTCAGCAGCTCCGCCGGGGACAGGGTGGTTTCCACGGTGATGACCATGTTCAGGAAGTCCGACTGGCCGGCCGGGCCGCCAACGGCTTTGGTCTGCACTACCGGGGATACGGCCTGCAGGCGCACCTCCGGCGGGTCCACCAGGTCAGCAACGGCCTCGGACAGGGTGTCGTTCCGCTCGCCCAGGTTGCTGCCGAGGGCCAGGACGGCTTTGGTGTACCCGCCGCTCATGGCCGCTCCCGGTGCACGCTGACCGCCACGTCCCCGAAGGGCACCTCGATGGGTGCCTTGGGTTTGTGCACGGTGATGTCCACGGCCTGGATGGTGAACTCGGCGAGCAGGGCATCGGCGATCCGGACGGCCAGGGCCTCGATCAGGTTCAGGGGCTCCCCCGTGATCCAGTCCTTGATCCGCTCAGCCACTTCACCGTAGTGGGCCGTGTCCCGGACGTCGTCGGATGCCGCGGCTTTGGCGAAATCCAGGTGCAGCACGGCGTCCACCACAAACGGCTGGCCCTCCCGGCGCTCAAAATCGAAGACGCCGTGATGGCCGACGGCGGTGACACCGCTCAGCGTGATCCTGTCCATGGGTGCGCGGCCTAGGTAGTGGTAGGGGCGGCGGCCATCCGCGCGGCCACCTTGACGGCGTCAAGGCTGGGACCGACGTCGTGCACGCGGACGGCCCAGGCACCGCGGTAGGCGCTGATCGCGGTGATGGCGGCGGTGGCGGCGTCGCGCTCCTCCGGGGTGGCGGACTTGCCCGCAACCGTGAGGAGTGTGCCCAGGAAACGCTTGCGGGACCCGGCCACCAGGACCTTGTGCCCCAGGCTGTCCAGCTGGTCCAGGTGCTGGAGGAGCTCCCAGTTCTGGGCGTCGTTCTTGGCGAAGCCCAGTCCCGGGTCCACGATGATCTGCTCTTTGCTGACCCCGGCTGCGTAAAGTTTGTCGCGGACGCCGGCCAGTTCTGCCACCACTTCGCCGGCCACGTCCTGGTACTCGGCCAGGGAGTTCATGGTGCGGGCGTCGCCGCGGCGGTGCGTGAGGACATAAGGCGCTCCGGACGACGCCACCAGCTCAGCCATCTCAGGCTCGATGGTCAGCCCGGAAACGTCGTTGATGATGGCGGCGCCGGCTTTCAGGGCAGCAGCGGCCGTGGAGGTGTGGGTGGTGTCGATGCTGACCAGGGCGCCCGCCTTGACCAGGGCTTCGATGACGGGGATCACCCGGCGCTGCTCTTCCTCCGGGCCCACGTCCTCGGCATCGGGGCGCGTCGATTCACCGCCGACGTCGATGATGTCCGCCCCGGCGTAGAACATCCGCAGGCCGGCCGCGATGGCGCTGTCCGCCGTGGCGTGCTTTCCGCCGTCGCTGAAGGAGTCCGGGGTGACGTTCAGGATGCCCATGACCAGGGTGCGGCCGGTGGGCAGGTCCGCGAATTTTGCGGCCGGGCGCGGTTTGCGCAGGATGGGCAGCGGAGATGTTGCGGGCCCGGTTCCCGGGGCTGCAGCTAGTGAGTCCATGGTCTGTTACTTACCTTCCGAGGATGAGGCTCATGGCTTCGGCACGGGTGGCCGGGTCATGAAGCTGCCCGCGGACCGCGCTGGTGACGGTCTTTGCTCCGGGCTTGCGGACACCGCGCATGGACATGCACATGTGTTCGCATTCGACAACGACAATCGCGCCACGCGGCTTGAGGTGGCTGACCATCGCTTCGACGATCTGGGTGGTGAGCCGCTCCTGCACCTGGGGACGCAGGGCATAGATGTCCACGAGGCGTGCCAGCTTGCTCAGGCCTGTCACTTTGCCGTCGTGGGAGGGAATGTAGCCCACGTGGGCAACCCCGTGGAACGGCACCAGGTGATGCTCGCAGGTGGAGTAGAACGGGATGTCCTTGACCAGGACCAGTTCTTCGTGGTCCAGGTCAAAGGTGGTGGA
>DIZT01000024.1:3482-4664 GCA_002427975.1 Micrococcaceae bacterium UBA6021
CCGCCGCGGTCCGGGTCCTCGCCGATGGCCAGGAGGATTTCGCGGACGGCCGCCTCGATCCGGGGCCGGTCCACGTTCTCGTGCTTTTTGTGGTGGGACCCGTCCTCCGCCGGGTAGCCGGCGGAGGCGGGAGCGTCGTCGTCGAAGTGAGTCACAGAAGAAAGCTTAGCCGTGCGTGGCGTCAGGCCCCGAGTCGGGGATGCCGCTTTGGAACGCGGCGTCGTCCGGGACACCCTGCGGGTGCAGCGGCTGCGCGTCCAGCGGTTCCTCGAGCCGGGCGTGCTTGGCTTCCTCCTGGGCTTCGCGCTCAGATTTCTCCAGGCGGGATTCCACGGGGCCGGCCTGCTGGACCGGACGGGTCTCCTTGGACAGCCACACCTCGCGGAAGTCATGCTTGCGGATGTCCGTGAAGATCTGCGCGATCTCGGCCTGGTTGAGGGTCTCCCGCTCCAGGAGTTCCAGGGCCAGCTGGTCCAGGACATCGCGGTTTTCGGTGAGGATGGCGTAGGCCTCGTCATGCGCCTGGTCGATCAGGCGGCGCACTTCCTCATCCACCACGTAGGCGATCTGGTCCGAGTAGTTGCGCTCGTGGCCCGCGTCGCGGCCCAGGAAGGGTTCGCCGCCGCCCTGGCCCAGGCGTACTGCGCCGACGCGTTCGCTCATGCCGTACTCGGTGACCATCTTGCGGGCCGTGGAGGTGGCCTTTTCGATGTCGTTGGAAGCTCCCGTGGAGGGGTCATGGAAGACGATCTCCTCCGCCACGCGGCCGCCCATCGCGTAGGCCATCTGGTCCAGCAGTTCGTTGCGGGTGATGGAGTACTTGTCGTCCTCCGGGACCACCATGGTGTACCCCAGGGCGCGGCCGCGGGGCAGGATGGTGATCTTGGTGACCGGGGCCGAGTTCCGCAGGGCAGCTGCCACCAGGGCGTGTCCGCCTTCGTGGTACGCGGTGATCTTACGCTCGTGTTCCTTCATTACGCGGCTGCGCTTCTGCGGGCCGGCCATGACGCGGTCGATGGCCTCGTCCAGGGCGCGGTCATCGATGAGGTTGGCATTGGAGCGGGCTGTCAGCAGTGCGGCCTCGTTCAGGACGTTGGCGAGGTCGGCGCCGGTGTAGCCCGGCGTCTTCTTCGCCACGGCCTTGAGGTCAACACCCGGGGCCATCGGCTTGCCCTTGGCGTG
>DIZT01000105.1 GCA_002427975.1 Micrococcaceae bacterium UBA6021
ATATGTTATTGATAGCTAATGATATTTAAACGAATTTTAGCATAGTGGTAAATGCATAATAATCAATATGTTATCGTAATTTAGCGAACTTATCCAAAACTGATCGGTGTACTGATGCTGTACCGAAATTTCAGTACGAATTATCTTGCTGGGTTACTCGCCGCATGGCGCAACTAATCGAGCTGTTTGCTCTGTCAACTCTTAAACGTGCTGGTAAGTTGTGCATGTCCTGTTTAATCGCATGAAGGTGAGTTTAGCCCGGGGTGAATGTAAGCACCGTGCCAGGAACGGACCATCAGGAGGATCGTTGCATATGTCCGGTTTTAGGCCGAAGCCGCCAGTGAAGAATTCGGCCGACCGCTTCCGCTGTAGATTCATTACCGGACATAGCTCCAGAGTGATCGCGCTGATTAAATCACGACCCAAGGTACCGAGTGAAATATGACCCCGGCTGGTAGCTGCTGATTGAGTGCACTGCGGGCAGCATCCTTAGTCAAGTTCGTAACGTAATCCGTTTTTGATGCATGGGGAATAGTTTTTGCTCTCGACAGATAGCCTTTTAATGGGTGATCCCATAGGTCTCCTACAGGACAAAAAGTGCTCATCGGGTTGCGACAACGGCGCCAAAATACTCGGCGGTGAACTGCGCCTGACTCAACCCCGCCTGATGGTAGCTGGCGCGCAGTGCGCTGACCGGACCCACGGGACCGCCCCAGGTCCAGACGTCGAAATCGACTGTGCCGTCCTCTTGCACGGTAACCGGGGATTTCAGAACGGCGTTGTGGGTGTCATTGCCGGGTCCCGTCGGGGTTTCGTCGAACATGCGGGAATCGATCGACAGAATGACGACGCTGGTCTGCGGATCGAGCTTCGTGGCGGCTGCGAAATTGTTCTTCGAACCGCGGCCGTCCGCCGCGGACACGTCCTTGAAGACTCCCGTCGCGCGCAACCAGTCGGCAACCTCACCATTCGAGGAGCCGCTTCCCCAATCGTCGCTTGGCGTGCCGTCGTAGCTGATGATCCAATTGTTCGCGTCGCGCAGCGCACTCATCATCATCCACTCGGCGCCCCATTTAATTGCGTCCTTGTGGTCACTGTTCCGGGCCACCATCAGCTTCGCCACTTTGGTGAAGTCCTGCGACCTTAGGCTGGCCCGCGGCCGAACCCAGACATCGGTACCGACCGAAGCAGCGCCACCGTTGTATAGTTGCACGCAATACCGTGCCACGGACCAGGGATCCTCCGACAACCAGACATAAAGGAATGCGGCCTCGCCGCACAGTCCATTGCCGCCCTGGTTGACGAGGTGCGGGCTATCAATCAGAAGCTCGAGGCGATCCGCCACGCCCTTGCGATCGAGGCCCGGCCAGTGGCCCCGACCGGACTGTGTGCGAAAGCGATTGATCATCGTCTTGGCTTTGGCCACGGCGAGGGGCCGTGCGAGACGCGCAGAAGCGGCACCCGGAGGCGTTCCCAGGGCATGCGCTGCTGCGCCCAGCGCTGCCGCCGACGCAGTCGCAGCCAATGGAAGCAAATACTTGCCCGCGTACGCGGATAGGGGATTCTGCAAGTCTGAGTAATTGGGGTAGCTCATGAACAGATTACCCGTTGGCCGCGGCCACAGCCGCGTCACGTGTGTGAAACCGGGCGATCACAGTAGATCGTAGATCGGCTGAAAATATTGGCTGACGGTATAGGGATACGCCGAAGACGACAGCTTTTGGAATGGCACCGGCTGGATCATGTTCATGCGCCCCCCGTCACCGTTCCACGCCCAACCGAACACCGGCCAGTCCTTGGATTTGGCGTACTTGACGAGATCGGCCCAAGGGGTCTTGCCGCCCACGCCATCGTCGCCGAACTCCCCCACCATGCAACCCCGTCCCGTCGCTGCCAGTTCGTCGAGGTCGGCCGTCGTCATCGCCCGCTGCCTCGAGAACGACCAGGCTTGCGAATATATGTGCGTCGAAAGAATGATCTTGGGATCCTTGATTGTTTGGCCCGACTTGCCGTTGATGGCAAGAGCCGCGGTATGCGCCTCCTGCCCGAAGCCGGGGATGTCGACGATAATAGGACCGTCGTAGACCGTGCGTACCGTGGCAATGGCCTGATTGTAGCTCGCCGCGTAGTCATTGGACGTGATGGCGTGACCGCCCCATTCGTTCATGAGATTGATAGTGAACGCACCGGCCTTGCTTAAGGAGGGGTAGTTTGTGGCCCACCAGGCTGCAGCCTTGAAGAGCTCATTGGGGTCATCCATGAGTAGCTGATCGTTTGTGAGGATTGCCGCGCTGTGAAAGGTCGCAATGACAGCGTACTTGCGGCTCACGGCCTCGCGGATCCAGCGCTCGGCAACCGCCTCCCGGCCCATCTCGATCTCGATCCGCACCGACTTGACCTTGGGACACTTCGCCATTAGGTCCCATCCTAGGTCAACGTTGCCGTCGTAGTAATAAGACGGCTGCAGATTGACGCCGTTGCCGAGTCCTGCCGTGAGCGTTGAGGCGACCGGCCCGCCCGAGGCATACGATGATGGCGGAGTCTGGGAGCTGCCGTAGCCTGCACCACCGCCGCCCGCGGCGACACCATAGCCGCCGGACGGTTGCTGAAGGCCGCTATAGTCATCGTCGCCGACCATGAGCGTCAGCTCAGCGGGTAGGTAGGCAACAAGTCCTGCTTGTTGCGCAGATACACGAGTTCGGTGGGCACCACGATCTCCCAGGGGGCCCCCACGAACACCGCGCCCACCGCATGTTTCATGTTGTTCTGGCTGGCGTCAGGGTAGGGCTTGTCGATGGTGATCGTCCAGGTCGAATTGTCCCCGGCATTGGTCTGCTCGATCTTGACGATCCGGTAGACCTTGAAGTTCACCAGAATCTC
>DIZT01000279.1 GCA_002427975.1 Micrococcaceae bacterium UBA6021
GGGTCGCCGTAGTACTCGCCGAGAATCGGGCGGATATGGCTGGCCAGTGGTAACCGGGCCGTTCAGTCGCGTGAGGTGCTCGAGTGGAGCGAGGCGAAGTCCGTGTGGGCTTGGTCAACGGCTTCGGGGTAGGCTCGACGTTTTTCGTGCTCGGTGAGAGCCCGGTAGATGCTGGCCAGGCTGGGGTTGCGGCCTTTTCGTTTGCCGGTGGGGATGATCAGGTCGGGGCGGATGTCCTCGAGGGACTCGCCGTTCTGAACAAGGCGAACTTCCCGTCGCGGCACGGGAAAGCCGCTCCAACTTTGGTTATTTTGATGCTTAGCGCTACTTTTCCGCGCAGTGGTCCTCGACCCCCGCTTCCACGCCGGACGTCTTACGGGTACCGACGAACGCTCCCATGAACTTCGAGAGACGCCCTCCGAGCTTCAGACCACGGCAAACTAACTCCGGTGTCAGCCCAGGTACGCCTTGTGGAGTGTCTCGGGGCTTGCCAGTAGTACGTCTGCGCCCCCCGAATAGGTAACGCGTCCGCCTGTGATCACCAGCGCATCGGTGGCAATCTGCAGGGCCAGATGGGCGAACTGCTCCACCAATAGGACGCCGACTCCCGTGTCGGCGATTTGCTTGACTACGGGCATCAGCCGGAGGAAGACCACCGGGGCCAGCCCCAGGGACATCTCGTCTATCAGCAGCATCTTGGGTCGCGCAGCGAAGGCACGTGCCAAGACCACCATCTGCTGTTCACCACCTGAAAGCAGCGCTGTCGCCGATGTAAGCCGCTTCTCCAGTTCGGGGAACAATGCCAGCGCGCCGTCGAAATCCGACTTGGTTCTCGCGGTGATTTCAAGGTTTTCCCGGACTGTCAGCGACGGAAATACCGCCCTGCCCTGTTCAACGTGCGCGATGCCCAGCTTGGCCCGTTTCCGTCGCGACATCGTGGTGATGTCCTTGCCATTGAATGCGATCTTGCCGGCGCTGGCTTGAACAATTCCGGACACGGATTCCAGCAGGCTGGTCTTGCCTGCTCCATTGGGGCCCACCAGGGCGGTGATGGTCCCTGGCTGCACGGTCAGCGAAACCTGGGAAATAACCGGTCCGGCACCGCGGCTTATCGCTACGTCGTCGAGTGTCAGCGTTGTCATATCAGCTCCGTTTCGCCCATATAGGCCTTGAGGACTTTCGGGTCGGAAAGAACTTCTTCCTGTTCACCGCTCGCCAGCACTTCGCCGAAATCCAGCACCGTAATGTATTGGCAGACGCTGCGCACCAGATCCAGATCATGTTCGATGATCAGGATCGCGATTTGGTAGCGCTGCGGAACCAGCCGGAGTCTTTGGCCGAAGGCGAGATGTTCTTCGTGGGAGAGACCTGCGGCTGGTTCATCCAGAATCAGTAACCGGGGGCGGGCAGCGATGTTGGCAGCTACCTCGATAATCCTGCGGGTGCCCACGTCGACGTTGGAGATTCTGACTCCTGGCGCCGGGCAACCGAAGAAGTCCAGGATTTCCATGATCTCCTCTCGGCTCGCCTTCCCCTGGGCGATGAAGTTCATGTACTCATAGACCGTCAGGCTGGGCGGCACTCGGTCCTGCTGGAAGGTTCGTCTGAGACCTACACGAGCCCGTTGGTGGGGCGCGAGTTCATTGAGCCGGTCGTCCCCGAGCCGGACCTCGCCGGTATGCTCAGGCAGGAATCCGGACACGGCATCAACAAACGTGGATTTGCCAGCGCCGTTCGGACCGATCAGGCCAACGATTGTCCCCTCGGTCAGGGTCATGTTCACGCCACGAAGCGCCTTGATTTGGCCGAATTCGACGGTCAGGTTCTCGACTTTGAGCAAAACCTCTCCGACGGCGGCCCGGGCAGGGACCTCAGATATGTCCTCCGGCAGAGACACCAGGACGGCCGTGGCCGGGCCGGACTTGCGCTGCCGGCGCCGCATCAGTGCGTTGCGGATGTCTTGGCCGAGATTCGAATTGCTGGTCAGCGCTTGAATGCCCATGGCGCCGAAGACGACCAAGCCCCAGTCCTGAGGGACGCCCCAGCGCTTGAGCAATTCCGGGATCAACACCCAGAGAACGCCCCCGAACAAGGCCATTTCGACCAAATGCGCGCCAGCGACGATGGACAGCACATAAAGGGCCAAAGACTGAAGCGTGGTAAAGCCTGAGGGAAACGCTGTGGACACCTGGCCTGCCATGAGGCCGCCAGCTATCCCGGCGATCGCTGAACTGGCCGCGAAGGCGGTCAGCTTGGCGATCCGGACACTGCTGCCAGCGGATGCCGTACCGCGTTCGGAGAAGGCGACAGACCGCCAGCTGCTGCCCCAACGGCTCTTCTGAAGAAAGAACACGACCAGGGAGATGGCGACCAAAACGACTACAGTGAGGAAAAAGTACGCGCGGTCCGTGCGGAACAGGTCAGGCCGCACAATTTTTGTGCCGTTAACGGCGCCGGGGAACTGGGTTTTGACCAGGGTCAGGTCCGCCGCCGCGGCAAAACCAAGAGTAACTACCGCAAGGTTGACGCCTCGCAGCCGTAACGCCGGCAATCCAATGACGGTTCCGGCAAGTCCCGAGACGACGCCGCCAGCCACCACCCAGACCAGAAGCCCGCCCGGTGCTCCCATTAGATTGAGCCAGGATACAATCCATGCCCCAACTGCAGCGAAGGTCAGCTGGCAGAGGACAATCATGCCGGCGGTTCCGGTGACAATACCCAGGCCGATAAGCGAAATGGTGGCGACAATCGCCGTCGTCGCGAGATACACCAGGTAGCCGGGCAACAGCATGCTGACCAACCATCCGGCGATCAGGGCTGCAGCCCCAATAGCTAAAGCAATTCCTTGNNGCTGCATCCCACACCTCCCGGCGCTGGTTCCATAGAAGAAAGACGACAATAACAACGAGCGGTATCCAGTCCCGCAAGAGGATCAGTTGGCTGAATTGGGCTGCGGCGCCTTGTGCCATTCCCAGCAACAGCCCTCCGATCAGTGCGAGGTCCAGTCGTTTGAACCCGCCAAGCAGGGCGGCCGCCGAGGCAGAAATCACCAGCATCGAAAGAGATACGGCATCGCTGGTCTGGGTGGGGGCGACAACGGCGATAGCTATGCCGACGATGATGCCTGTTACGGCCCATACACCGATGGCAAGCGGCTTGACCGGCACCCCCAACAGTTCGGCGGCAACAGGCCGGTCCGCGATGGCCCTGAGTTTTACGCCAATGGAAGTCTTGCGCAGCACCAGTTTCGCCGCGATGGCAACGACCACGGCGAGTATCACCATGACGACAGTGACCTGACTGATTACGACGCCCTCGAAAGTGAAGGCAGGTCCGGAGAAGAGAGCACGGAACGTCTTGGGCTTTGTGCCGAACAAAATAAAGGAAATGGAAACCAGGAGCAGGAGCGCCGCCACGGTCACGGCGGAGCGTGCACTCACGGATGCTTCTGGCAACCAGGTGGCGATAATCCATCCCAGCGCGGCTGAAATCACTGCACCAGAGATTATCCCCAAGGCGATCGCGGGCACTTGGGGAATGCCCATCCCTGCAAACGAAACGGCAAGGAAGGCCCCGAACATGCCGATGGCGGCCTGTGAGAAGTTGATGACCCGCACTAACTGGGCCATGAGCGTAAGGCAGACTGCGATAACGGCGTAGACGCCGCCAGCGGCAAGACCTGCGAATGCACCCTGAAGCATTGCAATGCCTCCTCAGGAAGTTCGAAAACGAATGGAAATTTGGGGTAAAAGGACGGGCGGGCGGGGCAGCAGCACCGCCCGCCGGACTCTTGGGCAGGAACTACTTTGCAAGCACCCAGTCCTCGGCCGCGCTCTCCCAGGTTGTGGATCCTGGACGGATTGTGATTGGCCAACCCGCAGTGTTGGAGGAGTGGCTGTCACCATCACCGAAGATGTACGGGGTTCCTGTCATCGCGTTCTCGGACGGTTTCGTTTGGGCCTTGAACGCGGCGGCTACCGTCCCGTGTGTAATGTCGCCCTGGATGGACTTGAGCGTTTCGAGAAAATGGGTTGCAGCCAGGTAACCGCCCTGACCGAAGGAGGTCAGCGGAATGTTGTTCTTTTCCATGAGGGCCCTCCAGTCGTCGTTCGCGGCGATCCCATCAACGGTGTAGGGGGCGAACTCCGCAGGCACATAGACACCCTTACCGACAAAGCCTGCCGCCTGGGCGAACTGCTCCGAGTAGGTGGAAGTCAGGAACAGGAAAGTCATGTCTTTCATGCCCTGGGCCTCAGCCGCCTTCAACACCCCACTCGCATCAGGTTCGACGCCATTGGAAAATATGGCGTCGCAGCCGGCTTCCTTGGCTTTGACCACATAAGGGGTGTAATCCGGGGCACCATAGGGGACTGTGTCGTCCAGCATTGCGAAGTCCTTACCTGTCGCCTTGGTCCACGAGTCAAAGGCCTTTTGATAGGCCGGTCGAGTGGATCCGGCGATTTCCAGGAGCCCGCAGATCTTCTTCAGCCCCAGTTTTTCACTGCCGTAGGTAAGTGTGAGCTGAGTGTCCAGGTAGGGTCCGGCGTTAACCGGCGAGATGTTCGGGGTAGTGAAGCAGTAGGGGTCCACTCCGGTGCCTTGGACAGAGACCAAGCCTTCCTGCTCGTAGTACTTGGAGTTGACCTCGCAGTCCAGGAGGCTGGCCGAACCAACTAACGCCACGGCGCCCTTGCCAACGGCATCACGGGCGGCCGCCGTGGCCGCCGCCGGGTCGCTCTTGTCATCGAGTACCTCGTACTGGATGGGCCTGCCGTTCAGGCCGCCGTCGGCATTGAACTTGTCGAAGACCGCCTTGGCTGCCTGCGACGCTTCCGCGAACGTAACCGGGCCGCTGAGCGCGTTGACTGAGGCCACGACGATCGGCTCCCCTGTCGCGGTCGAGCCTGTTGCACTACCTCCGCAGGCTGTTAGTGCCATCAGGCAGACGGCGCTGATGGCTGTTGCTGCCAGTGTTTTCTTGCTCATGTGGAACTTTCCCTCTCGCGTCACGGACGGACGTCGATGTCCGTTCGCCGTACTCGGGTTTCCCCGAAAAGACTTGCTGGTGCTAACTTACGGATCGGCACGTACCCGCGCGTTGTCGAAATAGGCATGCCACTTGTCAGATTGCGAAGAACTTTGTTGGGGTCCTGAGGCAATGTAGATTGCTGAACCAGCGGACGGCCGGTGCTCAGGGATGGCGGATCACAGCGTGGACTGTGCAGGCGTCACGCTGCTGGGATGCAGTCAGCGTGACTTTTCCCGAAAAGTGCCTAAAATGTTATCCGTATCACAGGCATTGTCTTTTGGCATATTCTCATCGGCCCCCAATGGGGAGGGTCAGGCGATGAAGAGAAGAGAGCAAAGTGGCACTCGCACTATCATCGCGGCAAGAAGTCGCTACGGCGGAAGCACCGGACTTCGATTCCTGGCGCGAACTCGTCACTCAGTCGTTTGTCCCACTGGACGTCACGTGTGACAGCAAGGACAACTTCCATGGCAGGATGCGTTCGCGCTCCATGGGAGACGTGTCCGCAGTGGAAGTTTCAGCCGACGGCCATCACGTCCTGCGGAAGCCATCCCTGATTCGGGAATCTGACGGTCACTACTTCAAATTGAGCATCATGCTCGCTGGCTCCGGACTTCTGATCCAGGACAACAGGGAAGCCCTGCTGCTGCCAGGAGACATCGCTGTTTATGACACCCAGCGCCCATACACGCTGGCCTTCGACGATACGTTTCGATGCCTGGTGCTCATGTTTCCGCCACATCTGATGGACCTGCCAGTCAGCTCAGTGGGTCAACTCACGGCCGTCAGGATGGGCAGAGACGAACGGCTGGGCCGGGTTATCAGTCCGTTCCTAGTAGAAATCGCGCGTAACCTCGATCAATTCTCGGATGCCATTGGCACGAGATTGGCGTACAACGCCGTGGACCTCGTCACCACGATGTTCTCCTCAGAGCTGGATCTGTCCAAAGGGCCGGCCAGCAATCCGAGAGCTGAGCTCATGGTTCGGATTCGGGCTTTCATCGAGGCCAATCTGGGCGATTCGGATCTGAATCTGGCCACAGTGGCGGCGGCTCATTTCATCTCAACCCGCTATCTTCACAACCTTTTTCATGAGGAAAACGAATCGGCAGCCAACTGGATCCGTAACAGACGGCTCGAGCGCTGCCGGAGGGAGCTAAAGGACCCAGTACATTCCCATCGCTCGATCAGCTCGATCGCCGCAAAATGGGGCTTCACCGATGCCGCCCACTTCAGCCGCCTTTTCCGAACCGCATTTGGCGAGACACCAAGCAACTACCGCGAGCGATAGGAACGGCCTCCGGGCCCCAACCCGGACCACCTGCGCTGGCTGCTGATACAAGCGTGCGCTCATGTCCTATGGGTACTGCACTCGCGTCCATGGCAACGCGGCTCATTCGGATCAATATTGAAGGGAGCGCCATTGCTGTAAGGCGTAATACCGTGAAAGGTCAATGATGACGAATACTTCCTTTGATTTCATCGTGGTCGGTGCCGGATCCGCCGGATCCGTTCTCGCCCGTCGACTTGTAGATAACGGCAAGAAAGTCGCCGTACTGGAAGCGGGCGGTGAAGATAGCAATCCGATGATCGCAGCCCTCACCTCCTTGGCAGGGCTGTGGCATGGGCCCGAGGACTGGGACTACTTCACCACCGAGCAAGAGCACTGCTCCGGACGCAGGCTCCATCTGCCACGCGGGAAGGTCCTTGGAGGATCCCATGCCCTCAATGCCGCCATCTGGGTCCGTGGCGCGAAGCAGGACTATGACAACTGGGCATACATTGGCAACCCTGGTTGGTCCTGGGAAGACGTACTCCCGGTGTTCAAGGAAATCGAGAACTATGACGGGGGAGCCTCGGAGACCCGGGGCGGGTCTGGTCTGCTGGACGTAGTGAAGGGATTCCCAATGAATCCCGTGCAGGACTCCATCCTCGAAGCCGCCCAGGAAATCGGCATCAAACTCAACGAGGACTACAACAGCGGCGACGTCGAGGGCGTTTCCAAAATGCAGCTGAACATCCGCGACGGCAAGCGGTTCAACACCTGGCACGCCTACCTCAAGCCAATAGTTGGCCATGAGAATCTCCACCTGGTTACTGGGGCCCACGTCCGGCGCCTGGTAATTGAGGCAGGCACCGTCACCGGCGTCGAGTATGAGAAGGATGGGACGCTGCACACGCTTGAGGCGACCGACACCGTCCTGACGGCCGGCGCGCTCAACTCTCCGGAGTTGCTGTTGCGCTCCGGCGTGGGCCCGGCGGAGGAACTGCGCCTCGTGGGCGTGGAACCTGTCCATGACCTTCCCGGGGTGGGCAGGAATCTTCAGGATCACTTGCTTTCCCCTGTCATTTACACCACCACAAAGAGGGGAGTCCCCTTCCCCGAAGTCGGGCCGGCCGAGACGCATCTGTTCTGGAAGAGCGAACCGGACATGGCGGTACCGGACACACAGCCCATCCACTTCTCCTTCCCGATGTACGATCCCGAATGGATGGAAGGTCCGGAAAACGGATTCACGCTCATGGCCGGTCTCGTCAGGCCCGTAAGCCGCGGCGCCGTCAAACTCTCGGGCCCTGCCCTCGAGGACCCTCTGCTGATTGATCTGGGTGCCTTGCGTGAGGAGCAGGACGTGAAAGCCCTTGTTGCCTCAGTCCGGCAGTGCCGTGAGCTTGGGCGTGCACAGGCGCTGGCCCAGTGGGGTGCCGTCGAGCTCTACCCAGGACCCCAGGTGTCCGATGATGAGCTCGAAGACTACGTCCGCAGGACCGTGATCACGTACCACCACCAGGTGGGAACCTGCAAAATGGGCGTGGATGTCGACGCCGTCGTTGACCCGCGGACCTTAAGGGTGCGAGGGCTGGCGGGGATCCGTGTGGCGGACGCCTCTGTGATGCCGCTGGTGCCAACGGGCAACACGAATGCACCGGCGATTATGATTGCAGAGCGGGCTGCGAAGTTTATTAAGGCCGAACGAAGCGGCCATACTGAGGACGACAGTGGTCTTGCTCTGGGAAGAAACCACGACAACTTCGTGGGAGCGCCGTGAGTGCGGGCTGACTCTGGCTACAACATTCAAGAGGCGATGCCCCCTCACCTATGGGGGGCATCGCCTCTTTTCAGAAAGCGGTATAGCCCCCGTCCACGGGAGCCACAACGTTTGTCGCGGATGTTCCGAGGCGCCCATTCGTCCCTCGCAGGCTTCATGACCGAGCACGCACACTCCATGCTCGTCGCCGACCCTACAGACCAGAACCTGGCCTCTGCCTTGCCGATCGGCAAACGCCTCAAGTCAGCGCCAAATGTGCGGGTTGGAGAAACCAATCCAGTGACGTGGGCCACAATCGCAGCGGACGGCCGGTGTCGCATTTACGTCTTCGCCGACTAGGCCTTGCCCGGAACGGCAGCATCGACATCGGCTCCGTCCGCTATTTCGAGCCGCAATTGTTGGCGTGAAAAGGCGCCGTTGCCGCCATCCTGCCTACCCCCGCAGCTTGGCCTGCCCTAGTACCGGGTCCTCCCTCATAGGGGGAGGACCCGGTAGGTCAACCGTTAATGACCTGGGGGATCCCGAGGGCCTTGAGTCCTTCGGTTCCGAACTCCAGGCCATAGCCGGACTGCTTGGCGCCGCCGAAGGGCACTCGCGGGTCGACGGCTCCGTGTTTGTTGATCCACACGGTGCCGGCCTGAATCCTGGCCGCTACTTCGCGGGCAGCTGACAGGTCTGACGACCATACCGAGGCACCCAGACCGACGTCGAGGCCGTTGGCCATGGCGACTGCCTCGTCCACCGTGCCGTAGCGGATGATCGGCAGGGCAGGGCCGAACTGCTCCTCGGCGACCAGAGGGTTGTCGTCATTAATGTCGGCTACCAGTGTGGTGGGGTAGAAGTAGCCGGGCTGATCCACGTCTGGGTTACCGCCCACAAGGACACGGGCGCCGGAGTCCCTTGCCGCTTCGACTAGGCGGGACACGATGTCGAACTGCTGCTTGTTCTGCAGCGGACCCAGAACACTGGACTCGTCCAGCCCGTTACCCATGGGCATAGCGGTAGCAATCGCGGTGAGTTCTTCACAGACGGCGTCGTAAATGTCGTCGTGGACGTAGAGCCGTTTGAGGGCGGCGCAGGTCTGGCCTGTGTTGATGAAGGCCCCCCAGAACAGGTCTTCGGCGATGGCTTTCGGGTCGGCGTCGGGCAGGACGATGCCGGCGTCGTTCCCGCCGAGTTCCAGGGTCAGTCGTTTGACCGTGTCCGAGGAAGACTTGATGATCGCCTTGCCGGTAGCGGTGGAGCCGGTGAACATGATTTTGCCAACGGCGGGGTGCTCCGCCAGCCGTTCGCCGACCTCGCGGCCGCCCGCGACGACGTTGAGGAGGCCTTCGGGCAGTTCCTGGTTGAGCACGTGGATCAGCGCCAGGACGCTGAGCGGCGTGTACTCGGACGGCTTCACCACAACGGCGTTGCCCATGCGCAGGGCTGGGGCGATCTGCCAGACGGTGATCATCATGGGCCAGTTCCACGGTCCGATGGCACCCACGACGCCGATAGGCCGGTAGTGAAGTACGGCCCGGGTCTCACCGTCGTCGACGACTGTTTCCGGTTCCAGCGGGGTGGCGGCAGCGGCGCGGAGCCAAGCAGCACAGGCGCCGACCTCGAAGCGGGCGTTGGGACCGTTCAGGGGCTTGCCCTGCTCGCGGGAGAGGAGTTGGGCGAGCTCTTCGGCAGAGCGTTCGACGGCGTCGGCTGCTTTGAGGAGCGCGGCGCCGCGGGCGTCGTGGCCAAGAGCCGCCCATTCCGGCTGCGCACTCGTGGCAGCAGCGATTGCATGCTCCAAGTCCTCAACAGAATGGACGGGTGCCTCACCGACAACAGTGCCTGTCGCCGGATCGAGGATGGTCCTGATCTTGCCGGTGCCGGTGATCGAGGCCAACAGGCTGTCGTAGCTTTCCATGGTTACTCCACTTCGAGTTGGTAATGAATGCCGGCCATTGTGGCCGTCCATCCGTCTCTCGAGTCTTCCGTCCGGGCGCGGCGGGCGTCTTGTATCTGCGCGAAGGCTACTTGACCGGAACGGCACAGTCAGGCCTCTTCCGCGGAGCAGCATCGGTCTTTCGCCCACGCGACCAGGGGTGTTGGTAACGGTGCTGTCACGAGCCGCAACTAGTCTTCGAACGTCACGGATTTGTCGTAGTTTGGGAAAGACATCCCGTTCGGGGTCGCCGTAGTACTCGCCGAAAATCGGGCGGATATGGCTGACCAAGCGGTAACCCGGCCGTTCAGTCGCCCGGCTGGAGCGTGGCGAAGTCGGCGTGGGCCCGCTCAACGGCCTCGGGGTGGGCCTGGCGTTTTTCGTGCTCGGTGAGCGCCCGGTAGATGCTGGCCAGGCTGGGGTTGCGGCCTTTGCGTTTGCCGGTGGGGATGATCAGGTCAAGGCGGATGTCCTCGAGGGACTCGCCGTTCGCGCGGCGGTGCAGCACGGTGTGCAGCATGTCGTCGGTGATGACCGGTGGGCGTCCGCCGTGGTTTCCCTTGCGGGCGGCCGCGTTGAGGCCTTCGAGGGT
>DIZT01000109.1 GCA_002427975.1 Micrococcaceae bacterium UBA6021
GCGTCAGATGTGTATAAGAGACAGGGTCAAACAGAGGGTTAGACGATCGCAGCGCGGAGCTGCTTGGCTGCCAGGGCCGGGTCGGCTGCGCTGTAGATGCCGCCGCCGACGACGGCTACGTCAGCACCGGCCTGCTGGACGGCTGCGATGGTGCTCAGCTTCACGCCGCCGGCCACGGAGAACGGAACGCGCGCTTCTGCTCCGGCGCTCAGCAGTCCGTTCAGGTCGAAGCCGGGCTTGGCCTGCTCGTCCAGGCCGGCGTGCATCTCGACGAACTTGGCACCCAGTGCGCGGGCTTCCTTGGCGCGGGTGACCTTGTCTGCGACGCCGATGAGGTCAACGACGATGCCCTTGTTGTGGGCCTTGGCTGCTTTCACGGCGCCGGCGATGGTGGAGTCGTCGGCGGTGCCGAGCACGGTGACCAGGTCGGCACCGGCTTTGAAGGCGATGTCGGCTTCGAGTTCCCCGGCGTCCATGGTCTTCATGTCAGCGAAGACGATCTTGTCCGGGTGGGCGTCCTTGACCGCGGTGACGGCGGAGAGGCCGGCAGCCTTGATCAAGGGGGTGCCGAGTTCGATGATGTCGACGTACTCGGCGACCTGACCGGCCAGTTCGAGGGCGGCTTCAGTGGTCAGGACGTCCATAGCAACTTGGAGCTTCATGATGTTTCTTCTTTCTGTAGGGACTGCGGTGGTTGTGGAGAGGTGGGCTCGATTATTCGAGGTTGGCGTGCCTGAGCCAGAGCTCTTCGGCAGGTACATCGGTGTTGTCCCACAGGGACTGGAAGAGGGCTTCGGTGGCGAGAAAAAGTACCTGTTCGAAGAGGGACCCGGAGTACTGGCGGGAAACGCTGGAGCCGTGGTCGGTCTTCTGGGCGGCGGGAATGATCACCAGCGCGTCGGCGAGGCCGGCGAGCGGTGAATCCGGGTTGGTGGTGAACGCGGCAATCCGCGCTCCGGCCTTCGCCGCTGTTTCCGCTGACTTGACCACCCCCGAGGTCGTTCCCGATCCGGAGGCCACCAGGAGCAGGTCGCCGGAACTGATTGCGGGAGTGGTGGTGTCACCGGCGATGTGGACATTCAGGCCCAGGTGCATCAGCCTCATGGCGGCCATACGCAGGACGAGCCCGCTCCGGCCCGCTCCGGCCACGAACACCCGGCCTGGCTGGCTGAGGTGGCGGCCCAGGTCGGCCACCT
The DNA here is from genome assembly GCA_002427975.1 of Micrococcaceae bacterium UBA6021. Classification (GTDB taxonomy): domain Bacteria; phylum Actinomycetota; class Actinomycetes; order Actinomycetales; family Micrococcaceae; genus Arthrobacter. The sequence continues at coordinate 1,197 of DIZT01000109.1, forward strand.
GCTGTTCGTCGATTTTGGCCGCTGTCTCCGCGATCTCGTCCTTGACGAGTGACAGACTGCGGACAATGTCATCGGTGGTGCTGTACCCGGTTAGCACTGCATTTGCTGTCGGATTCACGATTTTTCTCCCCTTCGATTCGGTCATCGGCCTGTAGCGACGAGATGATGCTTTCTGCTTGATATCCATAATCCCGAAGCGAACGGGTGGGGGTAACACTGTTTTCTGACGGTTCTAACTACACTTAAGGATTGGGCGGACGTTGGGAATTATCGGCAGGACTGCCGTTTGGGCAAAAGCGGAGTCGCGGTGGCCAGCGTTCATCTCTCACGGGTACCCAGGGACGGGGCGTAGCAACGGGGTAGACGCCGACGCCACTTGCCCAGCTACGAATCGTTGCCAGAACAATCATTCGTAGAGGGCACCCTCGAAAGCAGCTGCGGGTTGGTTAAGCTCGCGAAACCCGCCACGGCCGGCTGCGTCGGTGGGGTCTCCGCCAGAATTTCGCGTCGGTTTTCGACATTTTGTCGGCCGCGGGAGGCCTACCCGATCGAGAACTTCATCGTGATCTATGACCTCAGCTCCGGCACAGTCGCCAGGATCGAGGACAACGAAGCCATCCCTGTCCCCAAAGCCGCCGGCAACTACCTGCCCAAATACGTCGGGCCGGCCCGCACCGACCTGAAGCCCATTTCCATCACCCAGCCCGAAGGTGCTTCCTTCAAGGTCACCGGAAACCACGTCCGGTGGGCCGACTGGTCCTTCCGTGTCGGCTTCACCCCCCGCGAAGGCCTGGTCCTTCACCAGCTCCGCTTCCGTGACAAAGACACCGAACGGCCCGTCATCAACAGGGCCTCGCTGGCGGAAATGGTCGTCCCCTACGGTGACCCCGCCCCGGTCCGGGCCAAGAAGAACGCCTTCGATTCCGGTGAGTACAACATCGGCAACATGGCAAATTCCCTCACCGTCGGCTGCGACTGCACCGGCGAGATCAAATACTTCGACGGCATCACCACCGACAGCCACGGCAACCCGCTGACCATCGAGAATGCCATCTGCATGCACGAGGAAGACGACAGCATCCTGTGGAAGCACTTCGACTTCCGCGAGGGCACCGCCGAAACCCGACGCAGCCGCAAGCTCGTGATCGCCTTCATCGCCACCGTCGCGAACTACGAGTACGCCTTCTACTGGCACCTCTTCCTTGACGGCAGCATCGAGTTCCTGGTCAAGGCCACCGGAATCCTTTCCACGGCCGCCCAGCACCCGAACGAGAAAACCCCGTACGGACAGGCGCTCAACAACGACGGACTCTACGGACCCATCCACCAGCACATCTTCAACGTCCGCATGGACTTCGAAGTCGACGGCCCGCTGAACGCCGTCTACGAGGTAGACACCGAAATCCCCGCCGATAACCCCACCTACACCGCCTTCCGTGCAGTTGACCGGCTCCTGGAGACCGAACAAGCAGCAATCCGCAAGGCAGACAGCTCCAAGCACCGCTTCTGGAAGATCGCCAACCGCGGCAGCAAGAACCTGGTGAACGAACCGGTCGCCTACCGCCTCATCCCCACCAACGCCATCACCCTGGCCGCGGACGATAAAGCGCACGTCAGCCAACGCGCGCAGTTTGCCCGCAACAACCTGTGGGTCACCGCTTACGACCGGGCAGAACGATTCCCCGCCGGCGAGTTCCCGAACCAGAGCACCGGCAGCGACGGCCTGCACGTCTGGACACAGGCAGACCGGAATATCGTCGATCAAGATCTCGTGGTCTGGTACACCTTCGGCATGCACCACGTCGTCCGCCTCGAAGACTGGCCCGTCATGCCCCGCCAGAACATCGGCTTCATGCTCGAACCCCACGGCTTCTTCGACCAGAACCCAACCCTGAACCTGCCCGCCACCATAGAAGCCACCACCGACCCCGGACAGTGCTGCAACGGACACCAATCATGAACCGGCAAAGCACCGGGAGGAAAGCAAAAGACAAGGAACAGCCCTAAACAGGCGGTCCCCGGTGCTGTGGCAGCGGCATCGGGGACCGCACCCGTACCTACCCGAACCCAGTAGTGAGAGCGTGATCCGCGTGTTCAATATCCCCGCAATTACCTGGACCCTCACGGCCGTCCTGCTCCTTGGCGGAAGCTACCACGTCCTGCAGGCGGCAAGGACTCACCACCTCACGGACCGGGTTAACAACAGCCTTCATGCCCTCATGAACGTCCTGATGGCTGCCATGTTATGGAACCTCGTGCCGTCGACCAGACTGGCTCAGATCGCAGTCCTCACCGGCGCGGCACTGTGGTTTGTCATTCAAGCGGTCGCCCGGCCGGAATTCAAAACACTCTGCGCAGGTGGCCAGGGCCGGCTGAAATGCGCTTACCACCGCCTCACCATGGCCGGTGCTGCTCTCATGGTCGCAATGATGGGGGGTCATGAGACTACGGCCGGCCAAGGAATCGTTCCGGCAGGCGGATCGTCAATGTCGCACGACCACCACGCGATGGCAGCCGCAGCCCAAAGCACGGC
>DIZT01000342.1:0-2490 GCA_002427975.1 Micrococcaceae bacterium UBA6021
GTCCCGGGGATACGCCGTCGGAATCCCGTCCGCGAGCGCGGAAGCCGGGGAGAACCAGCGGCCGGTTTAGGCTTTTGCCATGGACTCCCCTGAAGTACAGCAGGCACTCGCCGCCCTGCGGCACAGACTCGACGGCGGCCGGCGGATTGTCCTGGGCATCACGGGCGCGCCAGGCTCCGGCAAGTCCACCTTTGCGGCCCGGCTGCAGCAGGAGTTCGGCCCGGACCTCGCCGTCGTGGTGCCGATGGATGGCTTCCATCTGGGTAACGCGATCATCGACGGCACACCGCTGCGGCAGCGCAAAGGGGCAATCGACACGTTCGACGTCGGCGGCTACCTGTCGCTGTTGCAGCGGCTCGCGCGCCGGGATGAGGCAGTGGTGTACGCCCCGGAGTTCCGCCGGACTTTGGACGAACCCGTGGCCGCGTCGATCGCGGTCCCAGCCTCCGTGCCGCTGGTGATCACGGAAGGAAACTATCTGCTGGCGGAGACGCCCGAGTGGAAGGATGTCCGGGCACAGCTGGATGAGGTCTGGTTCATGGACACGCCGCCCGCGCTGCGGCTGGCCCGGCTGGTGGACCGGCACGTGGAATTCGGCATGGAGCGGACCGCGGCGGAAGCCTGGGCGACCGGCCCGGATCAGGCCAACGCTGTGATGATCGCGGCCACGCGCCAGGGCGCCGACCGGATCATCCCGTGGGGCTAGGACACCGGCTAGGAATACTGAGGCACGGGGCAGGGTTCTTGGCTGGGAAACGTGTCCACTAACCTCACGAGAGTCCACAACGAATGGAGAGCGCTCATGACTGCACCATCGGTACACCTTGGCGATGGCCTAAACGTCAGCCCGCTGGGATTCGGCGGGATGGCCCTTACGCCCGTCTACGGCGAGGTTGACCCGCACGAGGCCCTCAAAACCCTGCACCATGCAGTGGATGCCGGCGTCAGCTTCATTGACACCGCGGACATCTACGGCGGAGGCGGCAACGAGGAACTCATCGCGAAATTGCTCAAGGAGCGCCGGGGTGAGGTGCAGCTCGCCACCAAGTTTTCCCTGGTGGGCGCGCCGGCTGATGGCTACACGGACATCCGGGGAGATGCCGCCTACGTCAGGCAGGCCGTCGACGCCAGCCTGAAGCGGCTTGGCACGGACGTGATCGACCTCTACTACATGCACCGCCGTGACCTCCGCGTTCCGATTGTGGAAACCGTGGAGGCCATGGCGGGGCTGGTGCAGCAGGGCAAGGTCAAACACCTTGGCCTGTCGGAGGTGACCGCGCAGGAGCTGGCCGAAGCCCACTCCGTGCACCCCATCGCCGCGGTCCAAAGCGAATGGTCCATCTGGAGCCGCGATGTGGAACGCAACGTTGTTCCGGCCGCGGCCAGCCTGGGCGTGGGCTTTGTGCCGTATTCGCCGCTGGGCCGGGGATTCCTCACCGGTACCGTGGACGCTTCCAGTCTGGGAGCGAAGGACTTCCGACGCCGGATCCCCCGGTTCGCCGCGGATGCGGCAGACGCGAACCAGGGAGTCGTGGCCACCGTGCGGTCGGTGGCCTCCGAGCTGGGCGCGACGCCCGCCCAGGTTGCACTCGCGTGGCTGCTGGAGCAGGGCAAACGGCTGGGACTGTCCGTGGTTCCCATCCCGGGCACGCGCAAGACGCACCGGATCGACGAAAACCTGGGCGCCCTGTCCCTGCGCCTGACCCCGGCGCAACTGGAGTCGCTGGACCAGGCTGCGGACGCCGTCGTCGGCTCCCGTTCGGCGGACCTCAAGTGGGTGTCCCAGGGCCGTGAATAGACTGAAGCCCATGGACACGCTCATTCACGACCTACGCGACATCACCATCCGGAGCATCTCTGTCAGCGAGATGAACAACAACGTGTACCTGCTGACCGCGAAGGCCAGCGGCGCACAGCTGCTGATTGATGCCGCGGACGATCTCCCGGCCATCCAGGCGATACTGGCGGACGCTGCCGCGGATACTGCGGCGACGCCCAAGCTGGAACTCATCGCCACCACGCACCAGCACTGGGACCATGTCCGCGCGCTGCCGGCGTTGGTGGCGGCAACGGGCGCCCCAACCGTTGCCGGAAAGGACGACGCCGAGGCGCTGCCGGTAACGGTCGGCCGCTCACTGGAGCACCGGGACACCTGCGCCGTGGACGGCTTCGAGCTCACCGCCGTGCACCTGCGCGGGCACACGCCGGGATCCATCGCATTTGTGTACCTGGACCCGGAAGGGCCGGCCCACATTTTCAGCGGGGACTCCTTGTTCCCGGGCGGTGTGGGCAACACCCAGAAGGATCCTGAGCGGTTCACGTCGCTGATCAACGACGTCACCCAGCGGCTGTTCGAGGCCTACCCGGATGACACCGTGGTGCACCCGGGCCACGGCAGCCCCACCACCCTGGGCGCGGAACGCCCGCACCTGGAGGAGTGGCGCGCCCGCGGCTGGTAGGGCTTAACTCATCGAGTGCTCCGTAGCCGCC
>DIZT01000342.1:2576-11144 GCA_002427975.1 Micrococcaceae bacterium UBA6021
GGCGGCTACGGAGCACTCGATGGCGGTTAAGGCAGGTTAGCGGCTGCGGCGTTCGTTCGAGGCCGGGGCCGACGCGCGGCGGGGACCGCTGCGTGCCGGACGGCCGTTGCCGCCACCGTTACCGCCGCCGGCGTATGACCCGCCGGACGTTCCACCGGTGTTGGAAGACCAAACAGCCTTGTTGCCGGCGTTGCCGCCGTTGCCGCCGTTGCCCGAGTTACCGGTTGAGGCGCCGCTGCGCTGGCCGGATCCACCCGTGCGGGCACCTGATCCGGTCCGTGCACCCGCACCGGCACCTGCAGTGCGTGCGCCGGCTGCGCGCTGGCCCGTCGCCGGACGTCCGCCTCGCTGACCGCCGGTGGTAGCCGGGCGGCCCGTGCCGCCACGGGGAGCATCGCTGCGGGTGATGCGGGAATCCGAACGGCCGTCAGAACCGCGGCCGGCCGATGCACGGCCACCTGCTGCGGGAACGTCGTTGCGGTGCGTGGAGGCTGCGGTGCCTCGGGCGTTGCGGCGTGCAGCAGCTGCTGCAATCGCACGGTCCTCGTTCTGCTCAGCTACACGATCAAAGGCTGCGCGAGCTTCGGTGCGGCCTTCGTAGGCAACAGCGCGGCGCTCGGCGCGGGGCAGATCGGTGCGGGGAGCTTCGGCTCCGACGCGTCCACGTCCGCCACGGCCGCCACGGCCACCCGCGGTGGGTGCATCCTGGCTGCGGCGGGCGCGCTTGCGCTCGGCGTTGGCACCCGTGGAGGTGCCGCCACCCTGCTGCCCGGACTTCTTGGCCAGCAGAGCGGCGCGGGTGCGCGGATCGATCTTGTCGGCCATTTCGCCCACGAGTTCAGCAACCAGCGGGGAGTTGGCGGTGACGCGCTCGAAGTTAACCTCGACGCCGGCAGCCTTCATAAGCTTCTTGACGTCGGACTGCTGCTCCGGGAGGGTCAGCGTGACAACGGTGCCGTCCGAACCTGCGCGGGCTGTGCGGCCTGAGCGGTGGAGGTATGCCTTGTGCTCTGTGGGCGGATCCACGTGGATTACCAGTTCGACGTCGTCCACGTGGACGCCGCGGGCTGCGACGTCGGTGGCCACCAGGACGCGGACGTCACCGGAGGAAAACTCGGCCAGGTTGCGGTCACGGGCGTTCTGCGAGAGGTTGCCGTGCAGATCGACGGCGGGGATGCCGGCGTCGGTCAGGGTTTTGGCCAGCTTGCGGGCGTGGTGCTTGGTCCGCATGAAGAGGACGCGGCGGCCGGCGCCTGAGGCGAGCTCAAAGATCAGCTGCTTCTTGACGGTCTGGTCGTTGACTACCAGCACGTGGTGTTCCATGGTGGTCACCGCGGCCTGTGATTCATCCACGGCGTGGGTCAGCGGGTTGGACAGGTAACGCTGGACGATCTTGTCCACACCGTTGTCCAGGGTGGCGGAGAACAGCAGGCGCTGGCCCTGGCTGGGGGTCATGTCCATGAGCTTCTTGACCACCGGCAGGAAGCCGAGGTCGGCCATGTGGTCGGCCTCGTCCAGGACGGTGATCTCGACGCCTTCGAGGGTCAGGATGCGCTGGCGGATCAGGTCCTCCAGGCGGCCCGGGCAGGCGATGACAATGTCGACGCCGGCACGCAGGGCCTTTTCCTGGCGGGCCTGGGAGATGCCGCCGTAGATCACGGTGGTGTTCAGGCCCATGGCCTTGGCCATCGGCTCGATGGTGGCGTTGATCTGGGTGGCGAGCTCGCGGGTCGGTGCGAGGACCAGGCCCATGGGGCGGCCGGGCTTCCGGAAGTGCTTGGCTTCCCGCTCAGCGAGTCGTGCTACAAGCGGGATGGCGAAAGCGATGGTCTTGCCGGAGCCGGTGCGGCCGCGGCCCAGGACGTCGCGTCCGGCCAGGGTGTCCGGGAGGGTTTTGACCTGGATGGGGAACGGCTCAACAATTCCCTGGGCGGTGAGGGTGTCGGCAAGTGCTTTGGGCGTGCCGAGGGCAGCAAAAGTAGTCATATGTTTCAAGGTCTTTCAGGCGGTATCCGTGCGGATATCGGCCCCCGATGCCGGTTGGCTCAAGGGTTTCGCCGAAGAAAAGTCAGGTGATCAACCGTGCTGCTGCCCAATTCAGGGCGGCGGCTGGGACCAAATGGAACGCGTTCATCGACGCAGGATGTGCCTCTCACATGAAAAAAGCCCACTCCCCAATTAAGGGTCTACGTGGGCATCACTGCACATCAAGTCCCCTAAGCATACCATCCCCACGTCGTCGGCCTCCGATCCGCCCAACTGACTGGCAGTTAACGTCGCCAAAGCGCGGAATGACGACGTTAACTGCGAGTCAGTTGGGGTGGGGGCGCGGTGCGGGACGTTGCCTTCGATGTCCGGCAGGCGCAGGCTTGAGGCATGACGCAACAGGGTGCAGACCACCACCACGAGACGGACGACGGCGGCACTCGCCTCAGTGACCAACCGCCGCAGAGTGCCGCCCAAGCCTGGGACGAAAGATACAGCAGCAAGCCCAAGCTCTGGAGCGGAAAGCCGAACCCGCAGCTGGTCCGCGAAGGCGCGGGACTGCGGCCTGGCAAGGCATTGGACGTGGGCTGCGGCGAAGGGGCCGACGCCATCTGGCTCGCCCAGCGGGGCTGGACCGTCACCGCCGTCGACGTTTCCGCCGTCGCCCTTGAACGGGCAGCCACCCACGAAAAAGCGGCCCTGGACCGGGAAAGTGTGCACGCCGAGGGAGCGGGTGAAATTCCCAGCCGCATCCACTGGGAACCGTGTGATCTGGAGCAGTGGCAGCCTGCAGGAACGTACGATCTGGTGTCCTCCCAGTTCCTCCACTCACCGGATCTGGCGTGGCAGGGCCCGCTGCGGACGGCCGCGGCGGCGGTCAAGCCGGGCGGCACATTGCTGATCGTGGGCCACCATCCGGACCGCCTGCCGCCGTGGGGAAACCACACCAAACCCGAGATGTTCTACACCCCGACGCAGCTCGTGGAGGAGCTCGGCCTGGATTCGCCGCACTGGCAGGTGGAGGTCAACACCACGCGGGAGCGGGGGGCCGCGGGTCCGGACGGCGAGGAGGCCATCATCGGCGACACCGTGCTGCGCGCCACCCGTCTTGCCTGAGTTTTTGTCCAGATAATCCGGCTTCAGCAGGCTTTTGGCGGCATTATCTGGACAAAAACTCCGGGGGTTAGCGCGAAACCCGCGGGGCAACCGCAACCGCGGCGACGGCCACCACCGCGGTCAGAGCGAAAACCCCGGCGAACGATTCCGCCGTCGTCGTAAATGCCGCGAACACGATTCCAGTGGCGGCGAGCGCCAGTGCCCCGCCCAGGGAGTCAGAGATGGACATCGCCGAGCTGTTGAAGCCCTCGTTTTCCTTGGTGGACATGGCGAGCGTCATCACGCTGAGCCGCGGATACAGCAGCCCCATGCCGCCGCCGGCGAAGAGCCAGCCGGAAATCGCGACGGCGGCAGGCCAGTGGAGCGCCGACGTCGCCAAGGTGAGGGTGATGGCTCCCAACACCAGCGCTGATCCGATGCGCACCGCCGCCCGGTGCTGCAACCGGGCACCGAGGCGGCCCTGGACGGCGGCAGCGCCTGCCCACGACAACGCGCCTCCCGTGAGTGCCAGTCCGGCGAGCGTTGGCGGGAACCGGTACTGCTCGATCAGCAGGTAGGGCAGGTACACCTCGGCACCGAAGAACGCGGCGGACGCCAGGCCGCGGGTCAGGATCACGCTGGGCAGGCCGCGGCGTGCAAGCAGTGTGCCGCGCGGCACCAGCGGCCGCACCGCAACGAGGGCAATCACGACGGCGGCCCCAGCCAGGAGTGCCGGCGCAGCGGGAACGCCCGCGATGATGACTCCCTTGGAGAGGTTCAGCCCCAACACAGCAAGCGCGGCGATCGCCGCCCAAGCCAGCCGTCCCAGCGCCCATGGCGGGAGTGTGGTCTGCCCAGATGGCCGGTCGATGCCGCGGAGCACCGGAACAATCATCACCACGGCGGGGACCACCAGCCCCACCACGCCTAGGAACACCCAGTGCCAGCTGAGGACCTCCGCCACGATGCCGGCGGCGAACGGGCCCACCAGCGACGGGATCACCCAGGCGGCGGAGAAGGCGGCAAAGATCCCCGGGTGCAGGCCGGCCGGGTAGACACGGGCCACCACCACGTAGAGCGTAACCGTCAGCGCGCCGCCGCCGAGCCCCTGCACGAGGCGGCCCGTGACGAGCACCGGCATGGACATGGCCGTGCCCGCGATGATGAGGCCCAGCACGAACAGCGTCACGGAGGCGTACAGCGGGGCGGTTGGCCCGCGTCTGTCCGACCAGTTTCCGGCCGCCACCATGCCGATCACGCCGGTGGCCAACGGCCCGGCGAAGGCCAGTGCATACAGGCTGGCGCCGTCGAGCTCGCGGCTGACGACAGGCATGATGGTGGTCACCGCCAGCGATTCGAACGCCGCGAGGAACACCAGGGCACACGCGCCGATGGTCACCCACAGGTACGGTCGCTGCAGGATCCCGGCTGTGGGGTCTGTGGTGGGGAGGGTGGAATCGCGCACGGCACCAGCCTGATCAGTTGTTGGAGACGCCACCGTATCAGCTTCGGCGAGGCAACGGGTTTTGCCCGCAGGCCCGGAGTTTTTGTCCAGATAATGCGTCCTAAGGCCGGCAAAAGCGGCAATATCTGGACAAAAACTCCCGGGGGTCAGCCGATGTAGCGGTTCCGGCCCGCACGGTACCCGAAGACCGCAGCCAGGGAGCCCACCACCAGGAACAGCACCCCGGCGGCCGTGAACGATCCTGTGGCCTGGTGCAACTGGCCCACCATCAGCGTGCCGGTGGAACCCAGGCCGTAGCCCACGCCCTGCATCATCCCGGACAGGTGCGCGGCAGTGTGTCCGTCGCGCGTCCGGAGCATGATCATGGTCAGAGCCACCGCGGTGAGGCTTCCCTGCCCCAGCCCCAGCAGCCCGGTCCACAACCAGATGAAATCAAGAGGCCCGAAGATGCTCAACGCGAAACCGCCGCCGGTCATCAGCGCCACCACCACACTGATGGCCCGCTGGTCGCGGAACCTCGCCGCCAGAGCCGGGGCGAACAGGGAACCGGTCATCTGGAGCAGGATGGACACGCCGACCATCAGACCCGCGGTGCCGCCGTCAACGCCGCGCTCGCGCAGGATCGGCGCCAGCCAGGCAAAGACACTGAACGACATCATGGCCTGCAACACCATAAAGATGGTCACCTGCCACGCCACCGCCGAACGCCACACGTTGACGCCGACGTTGGCGGTTTGGTGCCGGACGGGGTGCTGGCGCAGTGCCACCGGAAGGAACAGCAAAAGTACGACGGCGGCAGGAACCGCCCAGAACCACAGCGCCGAGGTCCACTCCCCCGTCGCCGTGAAGACGGGGTAGGTGAAGCCGGCTCCGAGGGCGGCCGAGGCACAGATCGCCGTGGTGTACAGGCCACCCATGAGGCCCAGCCGGTGCGGGAAATCGCGCTTCACCAGCCCGGGGAGCAGCACGTTACACAGGGCGATGGCGGCACCGCTGGCAGCCGTTCCCACAAGCAGGGCCGGAAGGTGGCCGGCACCTGGCACCAGCCCGCCGGCGTCCGCGGGCCGCAGCAGCAGCCCCGCTGTGAGCACGGCCATGGCGCCGAGCAGGACGCGTTCGGCGCCAAACCGTCGGGCCAGGACGGGGGCCAGCGGCGCGAAGACACCCAGGAGCGTGACGGGCACGGTGGTGAGTACAACAACGGCCCAGCCCGGCAGGCCGGCGTCGGACGTCAACTCGGGAAGAACCGCGGCGAAACTGGAGAATACCGTGCGGAGGTTCAGCCCGATGAGCACCAGGCAGAGGCCCAGGTAGGCCAGGGCCCGGCGGCTGGCCTGCGGGCTCTCCGGGCCGCCGCCTGATTGGCCCGGGAGGCGCGTGGGGGTTGCTGCGGGGATGTCGTCGATTTCGGCGTCGACGAGCAGTCCGGGTACGTCGACGTGGTCAGCACGGGTCACGGGACTCATTCTGTCATTGTGCGCGGTCCTGCCCTGACTGCCTGTCCTGCCCCGGCTCCCGAGGGGCCCTTGCGAACCACACAGGAAGTTATCCACATAGGCCAAAGCAGGACTAGCGGCTCGCCCGAGACGAACCTACTTTGGGATCTGCACAGGGTGTCCAGCCACAACATTCGGGAGAAATCAGTCATGAGCCTTGCACCATTGCATGATCCGTCAGTTGCTCCCGTCCCAGCCGCGCCGAAGGCCCACGGCAGCGGCGAAGGCACAGCCAGCCTCGCCTTCAGCCTGATGGCCCTCGCCAGCATGTACTTCACCGCGCCGTTGAGCCTTATGGCGGCGCTGTTTACCCGACCGTCTCAGGGTTCTGGGAGGCTGGACTGGGTTGCCCCGTTGGTGCTTTGGAGTTACCCGGTGCTGTTTGGCCTGCTGGCAGTGACGCTCGGCATTGTTGCGCTCCGGGTATTTGTGCCCCGATCAAGCGGCTGGACGGCCGGCGTTGCTGCTTTGTGGGTATCGGCGGCAGAGGTTGCAATTGGCCTGGTGCTTGTGCTGAGACATGGGGACTTCATGATCCTTTTTTGAACCCGTGGCCAGGCTTTCAACGGGTGGCGCTGCGGGAAAGGCGAAGAGCCTACGCTTGGCGCATGAGCGAACAGCAAAAAACCTGGCATGCCGCCCACAAGGAATCGCTGAGCAGGGGCGAACGGGCTGCCGATGTCATGCGCAACAGCATGGGCAGTTGGCGGTTCGTCGGGGGATTCATCGCGTTCATGCTGTTGTGGGCTGCTCTGAACTCCTGGATTCTGGCTGCCCGGGCTTGGGACCCGTATCCGTACATCCTTCTGAACCTGTTCCTGTCCATGCTTGCCGGTCTCCAGGGGGCTATCCTGCTCATCGCGGCCAAGCGGCAGGATGCCATCGCCGCGGCCATGGCGCAGCACGACTACGACACCAACGTAAAGGCCAAGGAGGAGATCGAGCGCCTCACGGCGATCAACACGGAACAGCTGGAAATCCTGCGGGAACTGCAGTCTTTGGCGGCCAGCCAGGCCGCCCTGGGCTGATTCCTCTATTCTGGAGGGGATGAGCGAATCCCCAGAATCTCCCCAGCCTCCGCATATCCCGCGGCCGGTGACGCCCGGAACCCAGGCGTCATTCGGCACCTACGGCGGCAGGCCGGTGAGCTTCGTGCGCCGCGGCACCCGCCTGCAGGGGCGACGCCAGACGGCGTGGGAAGAGCACGCGGACCGGTGGGCGGTGGACGTGCCCCGGCACATTGCGAACACGTCGGTCCACCCCGACTACACGTTCGACGCCGAGGCAGAGTTCGGCCGCAAGGCACCGCTGATTGTGGAAATCGGGTCCGGGCTGGGCGACGCCATCTGCCACGCCGCCGAGCAGAACCCGGATAGAGACTTCCTGGCGGTGGAGGTGTACACGCCCGGGCTGGCCAACACCATCATCAAGATCAACAGCCGCGGGCTCAGCAACGTCCGGGTGGTGGAGGCCAACGCGCCCGAGGTCCTCGCCACCATGCTGCCGGCAGGTTCAGTCAGCGAACTGTGGGTGTTCTTCCCCGACCCCTGGCACAAATCACGGCACCACAAACGCCGCCTCATCCAGCCGGAGTTTGCCGAACTCGCAGCGCGGGCCCTCACCAGGGGCGGCCTGTGGCGGATCGCCACGGACTGGTCCAACTACGCCGTCCACGTCCGCGACGTCCTGACGGACTCCCCGGACTTCGAAAACCTCCACACCGGCGAGCGCCACGGACCGGAAAGCCCGCTCACCCAGGTGTGGCAATCCGGCGTCGAATCCCTGGTGGGCGGAGCGCCCGTCCGCGAGGGCAGGGCGCCGGTCAGCACCGAACAAACCGGCCCCAACGAGGGCGTGGATGAAACGGGCGGCTGGGCCCCACGTTTTGAAGGCCGGATCCGCACGAGTTTCGAGGCCAAAGCACACGAGGCCGGCCGGCTGATCTTTGACCTCTGCTACCGCCGGCGCTGAGCATCGAAAACTAGGGAGCGCGGTTCAAACGCCGCCGTCAGCTGACGCTGATCGAGGAAATGATCTCCTTGAGCATCCCCAGGCGCGGCTCGATCTCCGGGTTCGCATAGGGCCAGATCACCAGGACACCGATGAACCGGTTGTTTTCCCATACGCCCACCGTGGCGGCGATCCTTGCCTCGCCGGCGGAGTCCGTGTAACCCACCAACACGGCATACGAGGACTTGCCGGGAACGTTAAGTTCGCCTTCGGTCAGCAGGGTCCCGGCGCGTTCTTCGAGGTAGAAGCCAGACATCAGGTGCGCCCAGCCGTTGGCCTGCGGGGCATCCGTGACCGAGGTGTCATCCTTGATGACCGTCACGAGGACGTCTCCCAGCAGGCCATACTGCTCACTGTTTGGCCCCGCGGAGGAATCCTCCAGAACCTGGGTGTGCTCGGGAAAGTCTGCCGTAAACCCCAAGGGGGATTCGATGTGCACTGACACGGTTACTCCTTAGGGGTTAGTCCGGTTAGGGGTAGGTCTGGCTGGATTCGATGCAGGCACGTCAGAGCCTC
>DIZT01000146.1 GCA_002427975.1 Micrococcaceae bacterium UBA6021
CAAGCTTGGCGCAGACGTCATCCACAAGGGCAATGCGAAGGTGCACGTCTCCGGACTCGCGGCCGCCGGCGTGCTGCTGTACTGCTACAACATCCTTGAGCCGCTCAACGCCATGCCCGTGCACGGCGAGACCCGGCACCTGATCGCCAACGGCAAGATCGCCATCGAGTCCGGCGTCCCGACGGCAAGCGTCATCCTTGCCGACAACGGCACCGTTATCGACCTCAAGGACCACCGCGCAGACGTGGTGGGCCAGGTTGAAGTCGGCTTTGTCTACGTGGACGGCTCCAGCGTCGGCGAGGTCACCGAAGCGGACCTCAAGGACCGCCAGACGCTCGGCGACGAAGGTTTCATCTCGATCATCACCGTCATCAACCGCACCACCGGCAAAGTGGTCTCCGGACCCGAGATCCACGCCCGCGGCGTCGCCGAGGACGATTCGGTCTTCGACGAGATCATCCCGAAGATCAACGCCGCCCTGGAAGAAGCCGTGCTCAACCGCACGGACCACACCACGCACCAGCTCCAGCAGGTTGTCCGCCGCGTCGTCGGCACCTGGGTCAACCGCAAGCTGCGCCGCAAGCCCATGATCATCCCGGTGGTCCTGGAGGCGTAACAGCCCGGAACGCAAGCAGTAAGTGAAAGGCCCGGTTCGTGTGGAACCGGGCCTTTCCTATGCGCAACATGAGGCCGGGAACAGCCTGAAATCCGCGGAAAACCGCGCCTGTTCCGGTACCGTGGCACGTATGGCCACTCGTACTACTTCCGCGCCCCGAGGCACCGCTGGCGGCAAGTCCAGCGCCAAATCCGGCAGCTCCGCGGGCCGCGGTGCGGGAACCACAGGGTCCAGCCGCACCAGCAGCCGGGCCGGATCATCCTCCGGTGCGGCGCGCACCCGCCAGCTTCCCGCCGTCGAAGCGCGGCAGCCCTGGCTCCTGCGTGTTGTGGGCGGCGCCTGGCTGGGCGTGGGCCATCTGGTCGGTGGCGGAGTACGCAGGATCGGCTCCGATGTCAGCGACCTGCCGGCGGAGGAACGCCGCGACGGCGCAGCCCTGTTCAACCTGGCCCTGGGCGTCTTCATCGCTACCTTCGCCTGGTGGGGAATGACCGGATGGTTCCCCGACGCCGTCTACAGCGTGGTCAACGGCACCTTCGGTGCGGTGTCACTGCTCTTGCCGCTGATGCTTTTCGTTTGTGCCTTCCGGCTCTTCCGGCAGCCCGATGACGGCCGCGGAAACAACCGGGTGGGGATCGGCTTCCTGATCATGACGTTTGCAGGCTGCGGCCTTGCCCACATTGTGGGCGGGCAGCCCACCGTTGCCGACGGCTTCGCCGGCCTCCGCCAGGCCGGCGGCATGCTCGGGTTCCTGGCAGCCTCACCCCTCGCAGCCATCCACACGGCTGTGCCCGTAGCGGTCTACGGCCTGCTGGCCTTTGTCTCATTGCTCATCATTACTGCCACCCCCTTCGGGGCCATTCCGCGCCGGCTGCGTGCGGCCTACGGTCACCTGATGGGCCTCGACCTGCAGGAAGCCGGCGAAGCCGGGGACAGCCACGACCGCAGCTACCTCGGAGAAACGCGGGCAGCCGCGGAACCCAAGAAGAAAAAGAAGCGGCGATTCTTCGGCAAGGATGAAGAATCTGACGCCGGGCTGGAAGGCTACGTGGGCGACGAAGCCTTCGAACACGCCGTCATCGACGACGACGAACCTGACGCAAAACCAGGCCGCGGACCGCGCCCCGCTCCCGGCGTGCGCCGCCCCACCCCGGCGGAAATCGCCGTCGAAAAGATCAAGGCAGCCCAAGGCATCGGCGCTGCGGGAGTGGGTCAGGCAGGGGACAACCCCACCGAGGCAATTCCACTGGTGACACCCGGCATGGTCGCCGCCGGCTCCCTTAACCCTGTACCTGCCGCCGTTGCGCAGGTGCCGGCAAAGCCCGTCACCCCCGCGCCGCTGCCCACGCCCATTCCGCAGCGGACCGAACAACTCTCACTGGCGGGCGACGTCACGTACACCCTGCCGCCGTCGGACGTTCTGACCCCCGGTTCCATCCCGAAAGAGCGCACCGAGGCCAACGACGCCATCGTGGCCTCCCTGACGGACACGCTGAACCAGTTCAACGTCGACGCGCAGGTCACCGGCTTCAGCCGCGGGCCCACCGTGACCCGCTACGAGATTGAGCTATCCGCGGGCACCAAGGTGGAACGCGTCACGGCGCTGTCCAAGAACATCTCCTACGCCGTTGCCTCGAGCGACGTCCGCATCCTGAGCCCGATTCCCGGCAAGTCCGCCATCGGCATCGAGATCCCCAACACGGACCGTGAGACCGTCTCCCTCGGTGACGTCCTCCGCAGCCAGAATGCCCGCCGGACCGACCACCCCATGGTGATGGGCGTCGGCAAGGACGTCGAAGGCGGCTACGTTGTGGCCAACCTGGCCAAGATGCCCCACCTGCTCGTGGCCGGTGCCACCGGTGCCGGTAAGTCCTCGTTCGTGAACTCCATGATTACGTCCATCCTGATGCGTGCCACCCCGGACGAGGTCCGCATGGTCATGGTGGACCCCAA
>DIZT01000226.1 GCA_002427975.1 Micrococcaceae bacterium UBA6021
CTGATATGTAGGTTCCGGTGTCAAGAGGCAGAGATGAGCGGCTCCAGACCATTTTGTTTCCGGGGCCGCTCATCTTGTGCCGGTCGGGTGTGGTGGGTAGTGCTGGCGAGTCGTTTTCGACGGGCAGTGTCAGACTGATATGCGCGGGTTGGCTACCGCATGACGATGTTCGGCTGGAGCGCTGATCGGTGTCTAAGGTCGAGCGTCGACGGGTGGTCATCCGTCTGCTCATAGTCGAGTCCCGGGTTAGCTCCGCGTGCTGCCACGTCACTTCCCACCACGTTCGAGGGCACGTTCGGGTTAGGCCGCGTTCATGCGTTCTCCTTGCTGGAGCGGGGCGGCCAGGGACCAGCACCAGCCGGCGAGTTCGCGGGCGATCGCGGTGTTGGCCTTGACTGACATTTTGTGGCGTTCATCGAAGACCTCCCATTTGCGATGGAGCCTGTGGTTTCCTTCCAGGGCGCGGATCCGTGTTGCCGGGCCGACATGATTGAGTTGGCGCAGCAGTCGTTCCCCGGGCCGGGCATAGGGGCGCCGGTGCTGCCACGCGGCTTCGATGAGGAGTTTGCGGGCGTAGGTGTTCCCGGCCTTGGTGATCGGCCCCTGGTGCCGGGATTGGCCGGAGGAGTTCTCACTGGGGACCAGTCCGAGGTAAGAGCCGATGGACGAGCCGCTGAAGCGCGTCCAGTCCCCGATCTCTACGGCCAGCCCGAACGCGGTTGTGATCTGGATGCCGCGCAGACACATTAGGGCCTCAATTACGGGGGTGTATCGGCAGGCAGCGGCCACGATGGTGACTTGTTTGTCGATGCGTGCCAGGTGCCCGGCGAGCAGTTCGGCCTGTTCGACGTCGGCTTCGTAGGTGAACTGCAGCGCAGGTTCCTTGAAGTGCTGGCGGTGCAGCCACCGGCTGTGTTCCTTCGTCCATCTGGTCGCTTCGGGGTAGCGGATGCCGTGGCGGAGCAGGATGGCGTTCACGTGCTGGCGGGCGTGCGCGAGGTCCTTGGCCGTGCCGGAGCGCAGCCGGGACAGGTCCCGGAGTGCTTCTTCGTCCGGGTCCGGGATCCGCACCTCGGTGACCGAGCCGACCGCGAGCATCTCTGCGAGCACCCTGGCGTCACGCCGATCAGTCTTGACCCGGTCCCCGGGTGCGCGCAGCAGTTTCGAGGACGCCGCGACGACGCAGTTGATGTCCGCAGCGCGCAGGTACCGGGCCAGGACGAAGCCGCTTGGGCCCGATTCGTAGACGACTTTGACCGGCGGGGCCAACCGGTGGATCCATTCCAAAACCACGGCAGGATCAGAGGCCATCGTGTGGGTTCTGATTTCGCCGGTGGCCGGGTTCAGTGCATGGCCCACGACGTTTACCGCGTGAACATCGAGCCCGATGAAAGTATGCTCAAACATAGCCGGGACCTCCCAAGCTTCACATGTGGCACTACCATTGCACTCCCCAATGAGCCGTCAGGCCAAGGGAGCCGTTAGTGGCAACCCACGGAACCTGTGACACAGTAGGCCCCGGCCCCCAAAGCCACTGTCGCTCCTGCCCGTCCGGATAAAGGACATCACCGCCGGGGTTACAGGCCCGGCAGCGCCGCCTATCCACCAGAGGCAACTGATCAGGTCAAGCCGGCGCTGCCCGGACTGCTCCCGGCGATAATGGCCGGCCCGGACGGGCAGGAATCCAAACAACGCGCCCACTTCATATCGTCTAAGTAGATATGGAACTTTCCGTGAAGGTCCCAGCCTTGGAGCCAATCCCGCACCAGCATCACGTCCCTACGCCACTGGGCCCGCAGTGCCGAGTCTTCTCGGGCTTCTCGCTCCCGGAGAAGGGTGAGGTTCTCGGCATCCCACCTTTCTTGGAGGGCCTTGTCCTTGCCTCGCGTCCCGGCCTTCACCAACGAACGCACGATCCACGGCAGAAGCGTCAAAAGGGAAGCGAACAAGATCCATCCCAGAAAGCCATTTGTTTCGAAAAAGCTTCTGGAGATTGGAACGAATAACCCGATCAGACCGGCGAATCCGCCCACTGTCGCAGCCCAGATTACGGTCTCCACAACGGGGTTTTTTGAGTCATTAGCCACGAGGTGACTCTATCCGCAGCACTTGCGGTCCGGTGGCCAGATCCAGGGGGAGCGCAGGGATTGTCCTGAGGTGAACGCGGACAAGCTCACTGCGCAGCGACCAGCTTGTCGGGATCAATGATCAGCTGAGCCTTGGTCCCGCTGGGAATCACGATTAGTACCGTTCCGTCGGGCTGGCGGCTGACTGTTACGCCCCCCACCGGCCGAAACGCTGAAATCGCGCTACTCCGATCTAGGGCCGGGAAGTCTTCGATCGGCACCCTGCCATCGCCTCGAAGATAAGCGAAAAGGTTCTCCGCCATCGCGGCCGGGAAATCCCTTTCCCCACGTTCGGTCAACTCAGGATGGTCCTTCAGATACGTGGGTAATGGGTAACGGCGGGTGCCTCGAGCCTCACCCTTTTTCCAAGACCCTCCGGGGATCGGGCTTCCGATCAACCATGCAGCCGGATCGACTTCCCGCGTGCTCTCGGGAAAGGACTCGCGGGACCGGTCAGGGTTGTAGAAGTCATCCACGACAAACTTGAGCTTTTCCTTACCCTCGAACTCCTCTCGAGTCACGGAGACGATTTTGAATGCTGTGACAATCATGTCGTTGTATGTGCCGACCAGGTAGTCGGTAAATCCCTCCATGGTGGAGTCAGACATCAGTGGCCAATGGCCGGTGGTGATTCTGTTGAACTCGAACGAGAGGAGTGGGGACCGGTCCCTGCGGAGAAGTTCGGCATAGGAGTGGGCGACATTAACAACGATCATAAAAGTGATTCCTAAGCATCATCGGGACGTTATCCCATCTTGACGGAAGATGGCTCTAACTGTACGAGCCGTATGCATCTTCCGTCAAGATGCGTCATAGGGTCTATGATGCCAAGCGCATGGGACGTTACCGGCCGCAACGTGCGGCCGGTAACGCCCCTCTGCTAGCTGGTGCTGCGCCGGTTGGCCACGTGCAGGAGATGCAGCCAGGCGAGGAGGGCGAGGATCCCGGTCAGGGTCGTTACGGGAGATGCCCCGGCGGTCGTGGTGGACGGGTGAACAAGCAGGCTCAGGGCCTGGGAGATGATTTCTGCTAGCACGACCTGTGTGTGTGCGGCAGATTCGATTCGCAGCAGATGACTTCGCACCTGCGCATAAAGGACCGTTTTTGCCCAGGTGATGAGAGCTTCGAGGATTCGTCCCCAACCATGTCGTTTTTCGCGCCAAACGAGATGCTACGATGCTTCATATCTCGACTACGAAAACAAATCGTTCGAGTGTATGCAAAACCGCACGCGTGAGCGTTTTTGACTGAATATTTTGGGGGACACTTTGACCGAGTTTTGGAAGACTCTAATACCGCTTGGATCTGCAG
>DIZT01000273.1:0-307 GCA_002427975.1 Micrococcaceae bacterium UBA6021
GCTCGCCCAGCCGCCAAAGTTCGCGTGTGATCGACAGCGGGGGGCTCGTGATCGTAAATGATCCCATGAAGTCAATGATCGCCAATCTTCTCCGTATTGGGCGTATTTGATGGTGACCTATCCACGGCCAGGTGCCTATGAGGGCTTCGTAGGCTGCTTGCTGGCCTGCCTTGCGACATAGGCTGTCGGAATGAGTGTCAGCGCAGAGCATGCAACCGTCTTCTACGACGAGATCGTCAAGAACGGTGAGGTGTGGGCGATCCGCGATGCAGGTGGCCTCCCGGCCCCGCTCAACGGAGATGGGGAT
>DIZT01000273.1:380-6860 GCA_002427975.1 Micrococcaceae bacterium UBA6021
GATCGCAGCATGCCTTTCTGGTCCCTGCGGAGCAGAGCAGAGCGCGTTATCGCGAATGTCCCCGTCTACAGGGAATTCGAACCGATGGCCATCCCCGTGGAAGTGTGGCGCACCCGCTGGATCGACGGCCTTGAGGGTGACGGGATTCTCGTGGGCCTCAATTGGACAGGTGCTCGGGCGAGCGGTTATGACTTCAGACCAGCGGAAGTGCGCACCCGCCTTGGCGCTATCGAGAGCAAGGAATGAACGTGGACAACGAGCCGAAGCGACGGATGGACCCCGCCGGCCGTTCTCCGCTCCACTACGCTGCACTGGAAGACGATCCCGGGGCAATAGCACGGTTGCTTGCCGCGGGAGCATTGCCTGACGTTGTGGACCGCCAAGGCTTCACACCGCTTCATCTCGCAGCGCAGGAATTCGGCCTGACGGCGGCTGCCTCCCTGATCGATGCAGGAGCACGGGTCGACGCGGAGAACGTCTTCGGCAACACACCACTTTGGGTCGCCGTATTTAATTCCAAAGGTCGGGGTGAGTTGATTGGCCTGCTCCGCACCCACGCTGCTGATCCGCTGCACGTCAACGCGAGCGGGCAGACGCCGGTCGGTTTGGTAAGGCTCATTGGCAACTACGACGTAGCGCAGTACTTCCAGGACATACCCGAATAGCCGCCTCTCGGCATTCCTGACATCGCCTCCTCATTCGCACGCTGAGGGATCCCTCAGCGGGCACCAAGCATGCCGGACGTTCCGCACTCTCAGCGACCAAGCACCGAATCCGCGATCTGCTGCGCAGCCTGGTCCGCCGTGATGTGTGTGGTGTCGATGACCTCGGCTTCATTGTGCAGCCATGTATGAGCTGCCTCGGCGTATGGCTCCAAGTACGCGAAGCGGAACGTCGAGGGGCCGAGGACTTTGTCGTTCTGTATCCGGTCGCGGAGCGTGGCCTGGTCGGCGTGGAGCACGAAATGCTGGATCGGTATGCCGTGCTCGGTAAGACCACCACTGATCTCCCGCCAGTAGCTCTCGACCAAGACAGTCATCGGCATCACGAGTGTGCCACCGGTGAACTCGAGCACGCGCCGAGCGGTTTCGACAACCAGCGGCCGCCATGGCTCCCAGTGCTGGAAGTTGTCCGTTGCAGGAAGTCCCGGCTTGATGTCCATGAGGACCTCACCTACCTTCTCAGCGTCGAGGACGCGCGCGTTAGGCAGCAATTGCTGCACGAGTGCGCTCGTCGTCGTCTTTCCCGCCCCATGGGTGCCGTTGAGCCAAACAATCATGGACCGAACTCTAGTGCCAAGACGTTTCCTTCAGGGCCCGTCCGTTAGCCGGTCGGTCACCGTGCTGCAGGGGCCCGCCGGTAACCGCTGTCGTTTCCGAAGGCGAGTGCACGAATGTCCGAAGTCCTGCTCACCGAGTGTTCTTGTCAACAGTGGTCAGCACGAAATTTCAGAAGACCTCAGCCCAATCCGCCGGTCCGTACCCGCAGCGTTAGATGTCACCCTGGTGCACGTAAGCCGAACGGTGAACAGGACAGTCGGCCATAGAGGATCCCGATTGGGCAGTCCTCGACAGTTATGGTCATGTTGTTGTGCTGGAGTGGGACAAGGAGAAACGCCCTTCGGCGGGGCGGCCTTCCCGGCCGCCTGATCACCACGGATCGGGCAGGCCCTCTCCCGTGGTGATCAGGCTGCGCAGGCTGCCGTTGACGTAGTGCAGCCAGGCCGTGGAGCAGGCGCCGAAGCACTCGACGTCCGGCACTAGGCCGACGTGGGTGAACCGCAGCTCGGTGCCGCCGCCCGTGGGGACGATGTCGAACACGATCTCAGTGCCGGTCCACTCGCCCGGCTCCGAGATGAAGGCCAGGTGGCTGTCGGTGACCCGCCAGACCACGCGGCGGTCCGGCTCGAGCTTGACCACGCGCTGGAGACTGTAGTGCTGCGGGGGGTGCCGGTAGGTGAACTCGCCCCCCAGCTCGTCGGCACGCCCCTCAACCTGGCCCGTCCACCAGGCGCCGACGTCCAGGATGGCAGCGAAGATCTCCTGCGGTGACTGCTCAACCGTGTACGACGTCGAGTAGCCGCGCTCGGTGTGCGCCGTACTTGCTGTGCTCATTTCGTGGCTGCCTGGTGATTGTGTCGTCATGAGTGATCGGATCCTTGTCTCTTCGTGTCCATTGATTGAGCGGTTGCGGGATCTAGCGCCAGGTGCCGATCCGCTTCAGGTCGTGGTCGTTCGGCACCGCCACGGACGTGGCGGCGAATTGTGGGTGTGCAGGTGCGGTCAGGCCGGCTTGCTGCGCTGGATCCGCTCGGCGATCCGCTTGATCCGCTGCAGCCGAGCGTCCCAGGCCGCGCCGACCGCGGACAGCTGGGCGACCGCACGGGCGAGCTGGGCCTCGTCCACCTCGTAGCGGCGCTCGCGCCCCGCCGTCGTCCCGTGCACCAGGCCGACGCGGTCCAGCACGCCGAGGTGCTTGGCGACCGCTTGCCGGGTGACGGGCAGCCGCTCGCTGAGCGTGGTCGCCGTACCGCCGCCGCCAGCGACGAGCAGGTCGAGCATCCGTCGGCGAGTCGGGTCGCCGACCGCGGACCAGAGCTCGTCATCGATCGCGGTGCTCACGGCCGTGCGACCAGCCGGTTGGCATACGTGACGAGACGCGGGAGGAACAGGTCCCAGCCGCGGACGTGGTCGAGGTAGGCCTCCTCCAGCACGGCCGCCTCCCACCCGCGCTCACGGAAGCCGGTCTCCTTAAAGCGCAGCAGCGTGCCGTCGCCGGACGGAACGAGGTCGAAAGTGACGAGGAGGGAGTTGTCCGGCGCCGCCGACTCGCCGTCGTCGTACACCCAGCGGAACGCGAACCGGCGGGGCGGGTCAGCCTCCAAGACGGTGAGCGCCTCGATCTTCGCGTCCGGCGAGGCCGGGTCGCCGAAGGTGATTGCGCCAGTGGCGCCGGGGACCGGGTCGAGCTCGGCGTCGTCGGGCCACCACTCGCGCAGGTGCTCGGGAGAGCTGATCACCGCGTAGACCACCTCGGGAGTGGCGTCAATGCGGAGCTCCCGCTCGATGCTTCCGTATTCCATGTAATCCTCCTGGCCTCAACGCAATCGACGGTTGCACGTCAGCATATCCGGCACTCCTCACTAACGCAACCTTTCGTTGCGCAAACGGTTTTCGGACGACTCCCCGGCCCCGGCTCATTTGCCGCCAGAACCACAGGGCTAGCAGCGCTGTTCTTCAGCGCCTGCTGGGGCGCCAGCAAGGGCGTCGGCCTCGGAACTACTAGGCCTCGGAATTTGATGAAGCGGAGCGGTTGCTCAATCGATCGATTCGGGCGGAACCTTCGTCGAGCCGATGCGCCGCTTGCTATCCTCTGGTGCGACGTCTCTGACGGCGGCAGGATCTTCCGTCCAAGGCCCGCCGGCCCTGGTGCAGGCGTGGAAGCTGGTCACCTTCGAGCCTCTGGCTGCCTCAGTCAGTTCAACCCAGGCCTCCTGCAGCTCGGCCCGTTGCTCCGGCGAGAGCGGTTCCCTCTCCACCGAGGCATTCTGTACGACGGAGACAGGCCGGCCAACGTCTGCCCTGGCAGGGCTCCTGTGGAAAAAGCTTCGCAACCCCATTTGCGGTGCCCCCTTTTGACCTCTGAGAGGTTGCCCGCCAGGAGCAATCACCCCAAGTTTTCGCGTCGACTGGCGGGACACTTCCACCGTATCAAGCACCCGGTTTTTGCGCTGCGCTTCGGCGGGCGCTTTCTGGTTGGGTGGCATCTATGGCGGCGTAGCTTCGTCGCCTGGTGTTAGCTGAGGACGCGTCTGAGCTGGGCGTCTGAGGTAGTGCTTAGGCCTGCGAACATTGTGCCGGGACGGACGGAGAGGACTTCCCCCAGCCTTCCTTGGCCAGTTTCTTCAGGTCCCGGGCCTGCTGCCGGGGACGATTGTCCACGCGGACTGTCATGTACTCGTATTCGGGATTTGTCATCCAATGGAATCTCCTCAGGTGGCGGGAACGGCGTTGCCGCTGCGCCCCGATCGCCGGCGTAGATCAGGTGCCGGGGGCCGGTGGTGCTTCTTAGCAGGTGTCGGTGCCGGTGTAGGCGGCTCCGGTCCAGGTGCCTACGAGGGCCTGGATGGTGAAGGTGTAGGTTCCCCGGGTGGCGGAGGTTTGGGTGAGGGTGAGGGTGTTGCCGGTGATGATCTGCGGGGCAGAGGTGGTGCCGTCCGGTGCTTTGATGATGACGAGGTAGGAGCCGGCTTTGCTGACTTTGCCGTAGCCGGTGAGGTTCAGGGTGTAGCTCTTTCCGTTGGGCGAGCAGCTGTAGGTCCAGGTGGCGGTGGCCGGGGCCGGGATGGCGTAGGTTCCGACGGAGACCGGCGAGGTGGTGGTGGCTTTGAACGCGGCCTCGGCGATGGCGGGGGCGAGGGTGAGCACGAGTGCGGCCAGCACCGCCGCCACCACGCGTGCGGGGAAGCTGGTCAGGGCGCGGGACGCCCCGTTGTTGTCCTGTACCGGTGGAAGTGCCACTGCCCTTGCCCTTTCCGAATGGAGTCGCCGGCGTGCCGGTCCTATTATCGCCCTGATCCAGTGTGTCCCGGAGGGCCTCAGGTCGTGCGTGGGCCGGGATCAGCGATATTCCTTACCCGGTGACGGGCTGGCCGAGCAGTTTGGTGATCTCCGCGGCGACGACGGCCGTGTGGGCGCCCAGGCCCTGGCTGGCATGCCGGGCCGTGTCCAGGTTGCCGGCCCTGACTTCGCGTCCGATGTTCCGGCAGAGCAGTGCGAGGTGGTCTGCTCCGGCCATGGAGGCTGAAGTGGCCAGGCTCAGCAGTGCGTCCCAGGCGGTTTCCTGGTCGTTGTCTGTAAGTGTGTGGTTGATTCTTCTCAGGCGGGCCGGGAGCAGCTGCAGGAATTGGGTGATGAATTCCAGGGCCAGGGGACGGGAGTCCAGTTCCTCGGCCAGGGCCTGGAGCCGGGTCCGGTCCAGGACCTGCTCAGCGCCGGTCATCACGCGCCGCATTTCCGGTCCGCGGGGCCCGGGGTCTTGCGCCAGATGGAGGTGAGCAGGGTGATCACCAGCAGGGCAGGTGCCCCGTAAAGCAGGACGGTGCGGACCATCGGTTCGCTTAGTGCCCGGATGGCGTCTCCCAGGTGGGGAATCACGGCCGCGGTGGTATGGACGTAGCCGTCATTGAGGGTTGCGGTCCAGGGATCGGCGCCGTTGTTGGCATCTCCCTTGGTCCGGACGGCGGTCGTGCCGTCCGGGTTGGCGATCACTTCGGTGACCCGGTGGGTTTCGATCCGGTGGTCATCGACGGGGATGGCGTAGGTGATGATGTCCCCGGCCTTGACCTGGGATGTGGGGGTTTTGATGCTGACGACGACGTCACCGGGATTGATCAGCGGGGACATGCTGCCGGTAAGCATGGTGGAAGTCTGGTAACCCAGGAACCGGGGTCCGACAGCCAGGAACAGGAACACCGCTGCGGTGATGATCAACAGCGTCGTAGTCAGGGCGCGCGCCGCGGTGCCGGCGATCCGGCGGAGGGCGCACCGGGCCGGCTTGGCCGTCTGTTCCGCTGCGGCGCGGGTGCAGGGGGCCGGTCCGCTGCGGGCGGGAAGGGCGTGAAGGCTGCTCATTGGTCTCTGCTCCCGGAATCGGCGTCGGTGACGGACCTGTGATGGTCCGCCCGGGGTGTGTCTGCGGTGGTGCCGGGTGTGGTCTGCCCGCCCCGGGCTTCCGGGACGGGCGGACGGCGCCCGGGGTTCATGCGTGGGGATTTACTTGTTGGTGGCGGAGCGCTGGGTGCCGGTGAAGCTGAAGTTCACGACGCTGTTCTTGTTCTGGAACGTGTCGCCGGCGGAGGCCGGAAGGGTCGCGGTCACCCGCAGGTAATCGATGCCACCGGCGGTGGTTGAGGCCAGGTTGGCCAGGGCCAGGTTCGCTCCGATGATGCCGCGGGTTGCCAGGACGGGGGTGATCGTGCCTCCGGAGCAGGTGTAGGTGTACGCGGGGGCCGTGCCGGCCTCGGTCCAAGCAACGGAGCACTTGTCGATGACGACCTGCAGACCATTCGTGGCGTCGGTGTCCAGGAGCGAGGAGGTGGTGGGTGCGGCCGTCGTCAGGGTGACCGCGGCCAGATTCTGGTTGCCGGCGTTGGTGAGGGTGGCGGCGCGCTGGACCGTGTCACCGGCGACGAGTCCGGTGGAGGCGACGGTGAGACGGTTCGCGGCGGTGCCGGCGTCG
Source organism: Micrococcaceae bacterium UBA6021 (assembly GCA_002427975.1). GTDB lineage: Bacteria > Actinomycetota > Actinomycetes > Actinomycetales > Micrococcaceae > Arthrobacter. The sequence goes on from DIZT01000273.1 coordinate 6,621, forward strand.
CCCAGGGCGATGTTGACCGTTCCGGAGTCGACCGATGCCGACGCGGACGTGGTGGAGGTGAAGGCGCCGTACGTGCCCAGACCGGCCACGCTCGCTGCGGCGGCGACAAGGGCAGTGGAGGCCAGGAGCTTGCCCGAAGTGGACTTGAGGTTGAGACCCATGATGATATTCCGTTTCGTGAGAGCGGCCCCTCTGAAGGGAGCCTGTTGGATGGATTCGGTGCTGCCAGCCCCCCGGCTG
>DIZT01000043.1 GCA_002427975.1 Micrococcaceae bacterium UBA6021
CCATCCGCCTAGGTGCCGTCACAGCAGCCGCGCTGGAAAAGTCCGACGGCGGCGAGGCGGCCGGCGTCGAACAATCCATCCCGGAAGCGACCCCAGGATCCCGTGCCGGTGCGGCCCGTGTTCTGGCAGCGCTGGGTGCCGCCAAATCCGTAGTGGACGCCAACGCCGACGAACTGGGCCGGATCGATGCGATCGCCGGCGACGGTGACCACGGCATCGGCATGGAACGCGGCGTCCGCGCCGCCGTCCAGGCCGCAACAAACGCCGTCGCCCGCGGCGCCGGCGCCGCCACCACACTGCACTTCGCCGCAGATGCCTGGGCCGACAAAGCCGGCGGTACGTCCGGCGCCCTCTGGGGCATGGCCCTCCGCGCCGTCGGTGACGCCGTGAGCGACACAAAAGCGCCCGACGCCGGTGCTGTCGCCGCAGGAGTCGCAGGTGCAGCGGCCACGATCATGGACTTCGGCAAAGCCAAGCCCGGCGACAAAACCCTGGTGGACGTCCTGGTCCCGTTCCGCGATGCCCTGGCATCAGGGGTGGAGGCCGGCAAGTCCCTCACCGAGGCCTGGGGCGCCGCGACTCTGACTGCCGAGCAGTCAGCCGAGGACACCGCACAGCTCCTGCCCCTCATGGGCCGGGCCCGCCCGCACGCCGAGAAGAGTCTCGGCACCCCGGACGCGGGTGCCGTGTCCATGGCATTGATCATCCGAGCCATCCACAACACGCTCATCGAGCGGACAACCATCGAGGAGAAAGCATGAGCGCAAAACTGCGCCTGATCGTTGGAGCCGACGACGCCGGTTTCGAATACAAGGAAGCCCTGAAAGCTGACCTGGAGGCCTCCGACCTGGTCGAATCCGTCACCGACGTCGGGGTGGACGCCGCCAGCCACACCCCGTACCCGTCCGTGGCCATCGCCGCCGCCGAACTCATCGCCGCCGGCAAGGCCGACCGCGCCCTGCTAGTCTGCGGCACCGGCCTGGGCGTGGCCATCGCCGCGAACAAGGTCCCCGGCATCCGCGCTGTCACCGCGCACGACAGCTACTCGGTGGAACGCTCTATCCTGTCCAACAACGTCCAGGTCCTCACCTTCGGCCAGCGGGTGGTAGGACTTGAGCTCGCCCGTCGGCTCACCCGTGAATGGCTCACCTATACCTTCGACGAAACCTCCGCCTCGGCCGAGAAGGTCTCCCTGATTAAGGACTATGAAGGTGTCACTTCCTCCTAAGAATCCTCCGGCTCGCGTCAGAGGCGCCACTGGTTCCAAAGCCATCATCGGCGTCAGCCTGAAGATGTATTTCGGCTACCAGCGCTCGGTGGACTATTGCCGCGACGTGGCTGCCATTGCATTTGCGCACCCGGCCGTGCAGACCGGCAACATCGAGCTGTTTGTCCTGCCCACCCTCCCGGTGCTTCCCGAAGCTGCCCGCATCCTGGGCACTGCAGGAGCCGCCGCGGGCGCCCAGGACATCTTCTGGGAAGACGAAGGCGCGTTCACCGGTGAAGTCGGCGGCTCGACCGTGGCCGAGCTCGGCGGACGCTACGCCGAGGTGGGCCACGCCGAACGCCGCCGGATCTTCGGCGAAGATGACACGGTCATCGGGCTGAAGACGGCCGCCGCCTACCGCAACGGCCTCACGCCCATCCTCTGCGTTGGGGAACTGCGGCAGGGATCCGTTGAGGAAGCGGTGGCCCTCTGCTCCGCGGAAATCGACGCCGCCCTCAACCGCGCCCAGTCCCTCGGACCCGCCGGCCGGACCATCGTGGCCTACGAGCCACAGTGGGCCATCGGCGCCCCGGCTCCCGCAACACCGGGATACATCAGCGCCGTCATCACCGGACTGGACGAGCACCTGCGCGCCCTGCCCGTGCAAGCGGACAGCCGGGTGATTTACGGCGGCAGCGCCGGACCCGGCCTCATAGCCAAGCTGGACTCCGCCGTCGCCGGCCTGTTCCTGGGCCGCTTCGCCCACGATCCGAAGGCGCTGAAGATCATCCTGGACGAGACTGCAGCACGGCTAGCAGCATCGGAGGTGACGGTATGAGCCGCATGGGCCAGGGCTCACGCATTGGTCTGAGCAGCTACGCGTTCTTCTGGCAGCTCTCGGACAAAGTCTCCGAACCGCTCAGCATCCATCAGGCCCTGGAGCGGACAGCAGCACTAGGAGTGGAGCTCTTCCAGATCTGCGACTACGCGCCGCTGGACGCCATGACGGACTCCGAACTCGAAGCCGTCCGGGCCACAGCCGACCGGCTGGGCATCTCCTTGGAGCTCGGCACCAAAGGCATCCGCCCCGAGCACCTGCGAAAATTCCTGCACATCGCCGGGATCCTGGGCTCGCCTCTGCTGCGGACCATGTTCAACGCCCCGGGCCACACCCCTTCCGCGGAGGACGCGATGGCGATCTTCAACGAAGTCCTGCCGGAGTTCGAGGCCGCCGGGGTGAAGATCGCCGTGGAAACCTATGAGCAAGTGCCCACGTCCCGGATCCTGGACGTGATCCGCTGCGTGGACAGCCCCTGCCTCGGGATCTGCAGCGACCCGGCCAACACAGTCGCTGCCCTGGAGATGCCGCGCGACGTGATTGACGCCGTCGCGCCCTATGTCCTGAACATGCACGTCAAAGACTTCGCATTCAGCCGCAAAGACGGGTGGGTCGGGTTCACCTATTCCGGCGCACCGCTGGGCGAAGGCCTGCTCGACTACGACTACATGGTCAGCAAGTTCCAGCCCCACCAAAGAAACATCAATCAGATCGTCGAACACTGGCTGCCGTGGCAGGACTCCGAGGCGGAAACCATTCGCCTCGAAAACCAGTGGACCCAACAAAGCATCGAATTCCTAAGGAGCAAGTGAAATGTCAGCAGAAAAATTGACCGTCGCCGTTATCGGAGCCGGTGGCAAGATGGGAATGCGTGTTTCCCGGAACCTCCAGAAGAGCGACCACACCGTGTTCTACAGCGAGAACTCGCCGGCAGGTCAGGACCGCGTCCGTGGCGAAGGCCGGTTCATCACGTCCACTGACGACGCCGTCAAGGGCGCCGACGTGGTCATCCTCGCCGTCCCCGACACCGTCCTGGGCGTTGTTTCCGAGGGTGTTGTCCCCCAGATGAAGGCCGGCGCGATCCTGCTCACCCTTGACCCCGCCGCCGCCTACGCCGGGCTGCTGGCCAAGCGTGACGACGTCGTCCAGGCAGTTGCGCACCCGTGCCACCCGTCTGTGTTCCTGGAGCGCACCACCAAGGAAGAGTGGGCCGACACCTTCGGCGGCGAGGGTGCCCCGCAGAATGTGGTGGCTGCGATCGACGACGACGCACCCGCAGCGACCCGCGACTCCGCCGAGGCCGTCATCCGGACCATCTATGCGCCCGTCATCGACGTTCACTGGGTCACCGTCAAGCAGCTCGCCATCCTTGAACCCACCCTCGTGGAAACCGTTGCGTGCATGATCGGCACCCTCCTCAACGAAGCGCTGCACGAGACCGTCCACACCGCCGGCGTTCCGGAAGCAGCCGCCAAGGCCATGCTGTTCGGACACGTACAGATCGCCCTCACCAACGCCCTCCGCGGTTCCAACCCGTTCTCCGAGGCCTGTGAAATCGCCATCCAGTACGGCAAGGACACCATCATCAAGGACGACTGGAAGAAGATCTTCGACGATTCCGAGCTGGACGGCGTCATCGCCAAGATGCTCAAACTGGACACCGTCCAGCGCTAGACCACCGGGACCAGCACGGTGCCGGCTATGGCCGCGCACTGGGCTAACCGGGCTTCCGGCCGGCCCCGAAGGACGCGTTGGACAAGGACCCGTCTACCGGCAGCTCACCCCTCTGCTTGCCTAGAACTGGGTGGTGCCGCGCAGCCGGCGGGGGC
>DIZT01000143.1:0-433 GCA_002427975.1 Micrococcaceae bacterium UBA6021
TGGTGGGCATCGGCGGCGGCGGCCAGAGGCTCCACCAGTCCTTCAGTGACATGGTCCAGAAACACCAACTTTTTCCGCAGTTGCCCCTGTCCCAGCCTGACTACACCAACCTTGCCGTAGGACCCGACAGGCAGCGCCAGGTGGTGGCCATGGGCCTGTGGCTCGTCAGCTTCGACGGCGGCCCGCTGGCCGTCCTTCAGCGCGACGCAGACCCGCGGACCGGGCGTCAAACCGCCACTTTGGAAGTGCTGGCGGCCACGCCCGAGAAAGCCGCTGCGTTCCTGGCCGAGTTCCGCCTCCGGATGGACAACAACAGCGTCCTCAAGAGCCAGGTCATCTCCCTGGTCATGTCCGAATTTGGCCCCAGCACCGCTGGGGTGACCTTCCACCACCGCCCCAGCCTCCCGGCGTCGGACGTTATCCTGCCCGACGG
>DIZT01000143.1:483-5658 GCA_002427975.1 Micrococcaceae bacterium UBA6021
CTCCTCTCGGGCGGGTCGCTCGCCAGGATCTCGGAGGCGGCCCGGATGGCCCGCGCGCTGCAGCCCTCCATTGTGGTGCTGGAGGACTGCGACCTGATCGCCGAGGACCGGAGTTTCGGGCACGGGCCGCAGCCGCTGCTGTTTGAGGTGCTGGACGCGATGGACGGGCTGGACAACGATGCCGACGTTGCGTTTGTGCTCACCACGAACCGGCCGGACATGCTGGAGCGGGCACTGGCCCAGCGCCCCGGCCGGGTGGACCTCGCGGTGGAGATTCCGTTGCCTGCCTATGCCGAAAGGGTCCGGCTGCTGGAACTGTACGGCCGCCTGGTGGCGTTCAGTCCGGCGGCGCTCAACGTCGCTGCGGAACGCACGGAAGGAACTACCGCATCGTTCGCCCGGGAACTGGTCCGGCGGGCGGTGGTGGCCGCCGCGCTGGAGGACACGCCGGTGTCCGATTCCCATCTGACCGCCGCCGTGGAGGACCTGATGGCCGACGCCGAAACCCTCACGCGCAGCCTGCTGGGCAGCGGCACGGACGCCGGCCGGACGCCTGGTTTCCCGGGGCCGGCCTCGTCGGGTTCCTAGTCGCCCGGGGCGTCGGCTTTGGAAAGCTCGCCGGTAGTCCGCTCGCCTGGAATCCGGGCAGTCCGCCACGTGTCCAGTGCCATGACGGCGCCCAGGATCACGAGGGACAGGGCAAAGGAAGCCAGGGCATCGCTGAACCAGTGGTAGCCGAGGTAGAGGCGGCATAGCCCGGCGAGGACAACGCCGATGCCCGCGACCACGAAGCCAAGAACTGTTGAGCGCGGGTTCTTCCGCCGCGAGAAGACCAGGAATGTGGTCACCAGCAGGAAGTCGCAGGCACCCAGCACATGGCCGGAGGGAAACGAGAAGGTGTGGTCGGCACCGAACAGCATCAGGTCCACAGGTGGCCGTGAGCGCTGGACGATCGCCAGGATGATCTGCGAAATGACGACGCCGGTCAGCATGGCGGCAGCCAGGACTACCGGCCGCCAGGCGTGCTTGGCCGCGAAGCCCCAGGCCACTGTCACCACGAGCACAATAATGGGCAAGGCAACGGGGCCGAAGATCACGGCGAGGACGATCATTACGGCTGTGAGCGCGTCTGACCGGAGCGATACCAGCCACTCACGGGTGGGCTCGTCGGGACCCCAGGGACCGGTGTGGCTTTGCAGCACTCCCATCATGGTCACGATGAACAGCAGGGCGCCAACACCGATAAGGACGATGGCCGTCCGGTACAGGCCCTGGCGCGCGGCCGGTTCCATAACGCGTTCCTCCACCACGAACTTGTCATGGAAGGTCCGCCAACGACCGCTCTTGTCTGTCCGCTCTGCCACTGTATTTCCGTCCGTGCGCCGTGAGGAGTACTTAGGGTGAAGATTATCCTCTTCCGCCCGGTGTTGACCCAGCCGTCTGGCATGTCAGCCTGCCGGGTAGCCTGACTCAATGGGCGCGATGAATGAGCTGATCAACCGGCAGGGCGTGGAAGCACTGGCCCGGATCCTGGCAGGGGCGGCTCCCGGATCGGAGTGGCCGTCCGTCGCTGCTGCCGCCGCGCGATTGGATGAGCTGAGCCTGCGGGGCCGGACGGATGCGGTGAGCAGTGCGCTGCTGGCCGATGTGCGGCAGCTTCCGGGTCCGGGATATCCGACGGCGGCACGCATCTTCCGGAGCGCCCTCTCCGGAGCCGGTTTCACGGGCTGGATCCTGTGGCCGGTTTCCGAGGCAGCCGTCACGCTGGCGCTCGAGCCAGGTGCCGGCCCGGATGCCGGCGGCGGCTTTGACCGCTGCTTTGACGACTGCCTGGCCCTCCTGGCCGAACTGACCCCGAGACTGACCGGCGAGTTCGCCATCCGCAGGCTCCTGGCCGCGGACCTGGAGCGTACCCTGCAGATTGTCCAGGGCTGGACCGGGCATCCGGACCAGCATGTCCGCCGGCTGGCCAGCGAGGGGACCCGGCCGTACCTCCCCTGGGCGGTGCGGGTTCCCACCGTCGTCCTTAATCCGGAGGCCACCATCCCGGTCCTGGATGCCCTGTACCTGGACCCCTCGGAGTATGTGCGGCGCTCAGTGGCGAACCATCTGAACGACGTGGCGCGGCATGCGCCCACTCTGGTGGTGGCGACGGCGGCGCGCTGGCTGGCCGCGCCGGACCCCAACACCGCGTGGGTGGTCAGGCACGGCCTGCGGACGCTGATCAAGAACGCGCACCCGGGCGCCCTGGCCTTGCAGGGGTTCGTCCCGGCGTCCCTCGCTGTCACGGGGCCGCGTCTGGATCGGAACTCGGTGGCCATGCCGGGAGAACTGGCCTTCGATTTCGAGATCGCCAACACCGGGTCCGACGATGCCCGGCTTGCCGTCGACTACGTGGTCCACTACGTCAAAGCCAACGGAACGCAGTCCGCCAAGGTCTTCAAGATCGCGGCGCTCACCCTCGGAGCCGGCGAGACCCGCTCATTATCCAAGCGTCATGCGTTCCGGCCAATGACCACCCGCGTTCACCATCCCGGGGTCCACGCCCTGGAACTCCAGATCAATGGAGTCCGGCATGGGCATACGGAGTTCGAGCTGCACCTCTGAGCTGGGTGGCACTGCGGGTACCTGTATCAACAGGCACTCCCACATGTGCGCAATATGCGGTTGGCTAGTGAGGGAACGCCCGGGCTCCGGCCCCTGACGAAATGATGAGGAAACAAAATGCGAGCAACCATCATGTATGGCGCCGGTGACGTGCGCGTGGAGAACGTACCCGACCCCGTCATCCAGGATCCGGCCGACGCCATCGTGCGGATCGTTAATTCCTGTATCTGCGGCTCCGACCTGCACCCCTACCACGGCATGCCGTCGTCCACGCAGGGCAGCCCCATGGGCCACGAGTTCATCGGCGTCGTCGAGGAAGCTGGCAAGGACGTGTCCACCCTGAAAAAGGGTGACTTTGTCATCGCCCCCTTCGCCTGGTCCGACGGGACCTGCACTTTCTGCCGTGAAGGCCTGCAGACCTCCTGCCGCCACGGCGGGTTCTGGGGCTCGAACGGGATTGGCGGCGCCCAGGCCGAGGCCGTCCGCGTCCCGTTCGCCGATGGCACCCTGGTCAAGGCCCCGGTTGGCGAGGACAGCGAACTGCTGCCCTCGCTGCTGACCCTCTCCGACGTCTACGGCACCGGCTACCACGCAGCCATCAAGGCAGGAGTCAATGCCCGGACCACTGTCACGGTCATCGGTGACGGGGCCGTCGGACTGATGGCGGTGCTGTCTGCCAGGCAGCTGGGTGCCGAGCAGATCATCCTGATGGGGAGGCACAAGGCCCGCACTGACCTGGGCATCGAATACGGCGCCACCGACGTCGTCGCCGAACGCGGCGAGGCCGGCATCGAGAAGGTGCGCGAGCTCAGCGGGGGCGACGGAACGCACACCGTCCTTGAGTGCGTCGGGCACCGGCCGGCGTACGACCAGGCCCTCGGCGTTATCCGCCCTGGCGGCGTTATCAGCCGGGTGGGCGTGCCCCAGTACGAGGACGCACCGATCGGTTTCGGCTCCATGTTCGGCCCGAACATCACGCTCACCGGAGGCCCGGCCCCCGTCCGTGCCTACATCGAGACGCTGCTACCCGGCGTCCTTGACGGCACCGTGAACCCGGGCAAGGTCTTCGACCGCACCATCAGCCTGAGCGAGGTGCCCGACGGCTACCGCGCCATGGATTCCCGCGAGGCCCTGAAGGTCCTCGTCCGTCCGTAGTTTCACTCTCGAAAGGAATCAAACCATGGCTACCTGGCTCATCACAGGGTGCTCAACCGGACTCGGCCGCGCACTCGCCCAAGCCGTGCTTGCCCACGGCCACAACGCCGTCGTCACAGCACGGAACGTCACCACGGTCAATGACATCGCGGCCGCTTACCCGGACACGGCACTGGCCCTTCCGCTTGACGTCACCAACAGCGCAGAGATCGCCTCGGCGATGCAGCAAGCCAGGAAGCGTTTCGGGGGCATCGACGTGCTGGTCAACAACGCCGGCTACGGCTACCGCGCAGCGGTTGAAGAAGCGGACGACGCCGACATCCGGCAGTTGTTCGACACTAACGTTTTCGGCGCCATCGACATGATCAAAGCAGTCCTCCCCGGAATGCGCGCCAACAGGGCCGGGTCCATTCTGAACATCTCCTCCATCGGAGCGCGCATCTCACCGGCCGGTTCCGGATACTACTCCGCAAGCAAAGCGGCCCTTGAGGGCCTGTCCGGATCACTCCACAAAGAACTGCGGCCACTCGGGATCAACGTCACCGTCATCGAGCCCGGCGCGTTCCGCACCGACTTCGCGGGCCGCTCGCTCACCCAGTCAGCGACGGCGATCGAGGACTACGCGGAGACGGCCGGGAAACGCCGCAAGGAAAACGATACGGTCCACGGAACCCAGCCGGGCGACCCTGCCAAGGCGGCGGAAGCCATCCTGGCGGTCGCCGAAAACCCGAATCCACCGTCGCTGCTGGTGCTTGGCAAAGACGCGTTCAACGCATTTGCCGCCGTCGCCCAGGCACAGCGCACCGAACTGGACCAATGGCAGGACCTCAGCCTCAGCACCGGAATCGAAGGAGACCAACCATAGACGCGCCGGCGACTTCTGGGTGTTCGGGGTTTCGACACGCTCAACCACCGGAAGCAGGCTCAACCACCGGCGCTAGCGCTGGGTGGTTCCGCTGGCGGTGGCGCCCAGCATTGCCAGCTCGGCCCGGCTGGGCAGGCCTTCCCAGTCACCGGCAGTGCTGACCGCGAAGGCTCCCATGACGGCGCCGCGCTGCAGGCGGGCGGCAACGTCCTGGCCGTCGAGCAGGGCTGAGAGGTAGCCGGCGGTGAAGGCATCCCCTGCGCCTACGGTATCGATGCTTGTCACGGTGACGGCAGGCGCCTCGAACCGTCCTGAAGCTGTGTGGACGCCGGCGCCGGCGGCACCCCGCTTGACCACGACTTCCCCGACCCCCTGCTCCAGCAACGAGGCGGCGAGCGCAGTTTCGGCGTCGTCGTTCCCCAGGGAATCAGTGCCGCTCAAGGCGGCGGACGCAACAAGGTCCAGTTCGTCATCGGACGCAATCAGGATGTCAGCGTGCCGCACGATGGGGGCCAACACGGCGCGGGCCTCGTCCCTGGACCAGAGCC
>DIZT01000113.1 GCA_002427975.1 Micrococcaceae bacterium UBA6021
GGAAGGCCTGGCCCTGGAAATCGACATATCACGCGCCCGGGTCGAGCCGGCCGCACTGGAGCAGCTGCGCGCCTGCTCGCAGTCCCATCACCTGCCCGTGCATATTGATCCGTTCCAGACCGACTGCAGGCTCAGCATCCTGGCACCCGGCGATGCCTTAACCACCGCAGGGATGGTGGGTCTGGCAGCCTGACCTGTCCCGCTGCGTCGCACGCCGGCGTCGGAGCTTGAACGACGCGGCAGACCCGCCCGGCGCGGCCCGTTCCACGCGGATGCAGAACGCCGTGAGCGTGCCCGGGTGATGCCGGTGCCCCACAGCCGTATCGGCGGCCGTCCGCGCGAATATCCCGGCTGACCAGGGCGGACAGGCGGTCACCTCACACCGGCCGGGTCTGCTTCGACTCCCGAAGATGGTGTTCCAGTTTCTGTTCCGCGTCCCGGCGCCGCCGTGCAGTCTCGCGAAGCTTCCGGGTGGATTCGGACCCGCTTGGATCCAGATATCCCACCGGTTTCTTCATCCGGGCTTCCTGTCCGGAAGCAGCGGCCGTCAAAGATTCCTCGTCCGTCATCCTCGCATCGTCCCACAAGCCCGCCAGCCGGGAGCAGCCCTTTTCAGAAATTTCACGCCCGGCGGCCCAAGATCGGTGTCGGAACGGGTCTGGCATGTCCCGCAGGTGATGGTCTGAGAATGACAGTGTCTGAGCAGGCCGGAGCCTTGTATAGACGGGCACCATTGATATTGTCAAAACGGCCCGCTCGGCCGGCATCCCGCAGGTCACCGGCGGATGGAAGAGCCCGGGAAGTGGGACGTTCACCACTGGTCGGGAGTCAAGGACCATTGCGCGGCGGTGAGTGACACGCTGCTCTGGCCGTGGCCACGGGCCGATCGCAGCCCGATGCCGGTTTCTTCCCATCCCGATGGGAGCGGGCCACCAAAAGCGAACGCAACTATCTGCGGAGCATGGCCGAGGACGGTGATGCCGGATCGAACATGGGAGTGGTGGCGGAGCGTCTGGGTACCAGCCAGAACAAGCTCGGACCAGCGCGAGCCGGCCTGAGATCCAAAGGACTCATCTACGCCCCCGAGCATGGCCAAGTGGCATTCACCGTTGCTGGAATGGCAGCCTTCATCCAGCGCCAGTACGACGCACCCGCATAGCCGTTAGCCAGCCAATACCTGCCGCCAGACGACCTGAGCTGCGGCCAAACGGTGTTGTTGGATGGAGTTGCCCGCGAGGCGGTGACCCCCACCTTCGTTCGACGGATAAATCACAACCAGAGCTAGCGGTGCTGCGGTTCCGTTGGCGGAACGCTGAGCCTGTGATTTTCCGGGCCGTGACAGCGGACGCCAACCACCCGAACAAATTCTGCTGGTCTATCCCTGTCGAAGCAGAAGAGGGCACCTGCTGAAGCTACGCGTCAGCATCAGGCGTCGGCCGTCCTTTCCAGCGGCAACGACCACCAAGGCCTCGTCACGATCGGCCCTGATGTGTTCACCGCGTGAAACGATGTGCTTATGGAGACTCCAGGGACGTTGGACGCGCATCGCCTTGGCGAAGAACAGCCTTCCGAAGCGGACATCGATCTGTACCGCGTGCTCAGCGCGGACATCTCAGCCGGCGTCGCCGTGGTTTCCACATCGCTGCACAAGCGCGACTACGCAGCAACAGTGACTGCTTTTCTCTCCGTCTCCTATGATCCGCCGACGATGCTTGTCAGTCTCTACGCGGGCTCAGGCATTGGCGAAGCAATTGCCACGACGGGTACGTGGGCGTTGAGTCTGCTGCGCAGCAAGCACCAAGGCGCGGCAGATTGGCTGGCCAGTCCAGGGGCCCCCGTTGAGGGCCTGCTGGCCCAGGTTCCCTACCGCCGTGGCCCCGCCACCGGATCGGTGATCCTCGACGGATCGATCGCGTACTTCGAGCTGCGAACGGTTGCCATCCATCCGGCGGCAACGCATCTGCTCATCGTGGGAGAGGTACTTGCGATGGGTAGTGACGCTCCAGCGGCGGAAGTACCGGACCCGCTCATACATTTTGCTTCTGCCTACTACCGACTGGCGCCCTAGAAGTTACCCACAAGGCGGCGAAGACCACTGATTTCCCGGGCTGCCACCGGGACCGCACCCCGCGCCCTGACCTGGATCCAAACCCACCATTGCCGGAGGCACAGCGGCACCTCAAATGGCGGATGGGTCCAGTTCTGCCCCTTATCGCGGGTCTGTCCGTACAATGAATTGTCGGCCTCTTACGGCATTCACGTCGACGGGGCGGCCAACTAAGGAGACCCACCATGGGTTTGGGTGAGAAGATCCATAACGCTGCCGAGAAACTTCACGGCAAGGGCAAAGAAGCGGCAGGCGATGCCACCGGCAACGACCGGCTGAAGGCTGAGGGCAAGGGCCACCACGTCAAAGCCGACCTGAAGCAGGCCGGCGAAAAAGTCAAAGGCGCCTTCAGGAAGCACTGATCCTCGAGGCCGGAAAGCGGGGGTGCAGTCCGGACGGGCCGCACCCCCGCCTTGGCCACGCCGTAGCAGCACCCCGGCTGGATCCTCAGGCGTCATGGAATCCTTCGCCTGCAGGGCAGTGTGGTGAGACACCGGACTTCAGCCCGCCTCAACGGTGGTCAGACGTGGTTTTCCTGGTTAGCTCGCGGCCGGCAGTGCGTCCGGGATCCGAGGTTTCGTGTTTCCTGCGAAGGTGAACGTCGCGTCATCGCCCTCGCCATCAACGTCGACCGCGATGATCTCGCCGGGCTTGATTTCGCCGAAGAGGATCTTCTCGGAGAGCTGGTCCTCGATCTCGCGCTGGATGGTGCGGCGCAGCGGCCGCGCACCCATGGCCGGGTCGTACCCGCGGGTTGCCAGGAGCACCTTGGCTGCGGTGGTGAGCTCGATGCCCATGTCCTTGTCCGCAAGGCGCTGCTCCAGGCGGCCGA
>DIZT01000076.1 GCA_002427975.1 Micrococcaceae bacterium UBA6021
ACCGGCGGGCATGCTGGTCCGGCGCTCTCCTCCGAATCCATCTTCTGGGTCAACGTCGCCTTGGTGCCGGGGTCAACCCATCGAACGTAATGGGTTGTGGAGCCGTCTTTTCGTTTTCTTGCCTCTATGTATGCCACAACAATCACTATGCTGCGATCCCCCTTGCGGGTGTCGCATTTCAGCACTCGCGTGGGTGAAACCACCACTCGCGTGGGTGGAGACACAAAAAAACCCCGGTTTCCCGGGGTTTTCTTTGTGCGCGGAGGGGGACTTGAACCCCCACCCCCTTTCGAGGACTAGCACCTCAAGCTAGCGCGTCTGCCATTCCGCCACCCGCGCAGGTGGTAATTCGGACAACGTTTACGCCTTTCAGCGTTTCGCTTTTCTCCGAAGCAGCGAGAAAAACTCTAACACGAACTTTCCGGAAACATGGAATCGGGGCTGATGGGTAGGCTGAAGGCACACGCGAACGCCGGTTGTTTGCAGCCGTCCCACTGCCCAAGGAGTTTCTATGTCTGACATCCGTGCCGAGGATGAAGTTGTCCGGATCTGCCAGGAACTCATCCGGATGGATACGTCAAACTACGGTGACGGTTCGGGGCCGGGGGAGCGGGCGGCTGCCGAGTACACGGCCGGGCTCATCGAGGAGGTGGGCCTCGCTGCGGAGATCTTCGAGTCCGCGCCCGGCCGGGCCAGTGTGGTCACCCGGATGGCCGGCGAAGATCCGTCCGCCAGCGCGTTGGTGGTGCACGGGCACCTTGATGTTGTGCCCGCCCTGCGTGAACAGTGGTCGGTTGATCCCTTCGGCGCCGAGCTCAAGGACGGCCTCATCTGGGGCCGCGGAGCCGTTGATATGAAGGACATGGACGCAATGATCCTGGCTGTGATGCGGGATTTGGCGAGATCCGGACGCAAGCCCAAGCGCGATATCGTCTTTGCCTTCTTCGCCGACGAAGAAGCCGGCGGCGAGTACGGCGCCCGCTACGCCGTGGACAAACGCCCAGAGCTCTTCGAAGGCGCAACGGAAGCGATCTCGGAAGTAGGCGGGTTCTCGGCAACCATCGGCGGCCAGCGCACCTACCTCCTGCAGACCGCGGAGAAGGGCATCTCCTGGCTTCGCCTGGTCGCCCACGGGCGGGCAGGCCACGGCTCCCAGATCAATACGGACAACGCCGTGACGCGCCTCGCAGCGGCGGTGACGCGGATCGGCGAGTACAAGTGGCCGATTGAGCTGACCCCCACCACCCGGCAATTCCTGGATGGTGTGACAGAACTCACGGGCGTCGAATTCGATCCGGACAATCCGGACCGCCTGCTGGACCAGCTCGGCACCGTGTCCCGGTTTGTGGGGGCAACCCTGCAGAACACCACCAACCCCACGCTGCTCAAGGGCGGCTACAAACACAATGTCATCCCCGAATCGGCTGAGGCCCTGGTGGACTGCCGCACCCTCCCCGGTCAGCAGGATCACGTCCTGGAGATCGTGCGGGAGCTTGCCGGTTCCGGAGTCGACGTGAGCTATGTGCACAGCGACGTCTCCCTCGAGGTCCCCTTCGCCGGAAACCTGGTGGATTCGATGATTGACGCCCTGCACGCCGAGGACCCGGGAGCGAAGGTACTTCCCTACACGTTGTCCGGGGGCACGGACAACAAATCGTTGAGCCGGCTCGGCATCACCGGGTACGGTTTCGCTCCCCTCCAGCTCCCCGACGATCTCGATTTCACCGGGATGTTCCACGGCGTGGACGAGCGGGTCCCGGTGGATTCGCTGAAGTTCGGCGCCCGGGTACTTAATACGCTGCTCACGAACTACTGAGCCGGCCAGGACATGACTCCAGAGGAAGTCCTGCCGGACCCCGTGCTCGAGGCCATCCGCGGCCGTGCTGCGGGCTATGACCGGGACAACGCCTTCTTCGTTGAGGACCTTGAGGAGCTGACCGCCACCGGCTACCTCAAAATGTTTGTCCCGACGTCCGACGGCGGCCTGGGGCTTGGGCTCGAGGCGGCAGCACAGTGCCAGCGGAGGCTGGCAACGGCAGCCCCGGCCACCGCCCTGGCCATCAACATGCACCTGGTCTGGACCGGCGTCGCGCACGTCCTGGCCGCCAGGGGCGACGCGTCCCTGGACTTTGTCCTGCAGGAAGCGGCCAACGGCGAGATTTTCGCCTTTGGCAATTCCGAGGCCGGCAACGACTCGGTCCTCTTTGATTCGAAAACGGCAGCCGTGCCGCTGCCGGGCGGCGGGTACAGCTTCACGGGCACCAAGATCTTCACGAGCCTTTCCCCCGCGTGGACCCGGCTGGGAATCTTCGGCAAGGACGCCCAGGCGAGGGGTGGCGAAGGGGAGCTGGTGCACGGCTTCTTTCCCCGTGATGCCGCTGGCTACACCATCCTGGACGACTGGAACACCCTGGGCATGCGCGCCAGCCAGTCGAACACCACGGTCCTGGAGGGCGTGGAGGTCCCGCCGGAGCGGATCTTCCGCAAACTGCCCGTGGGACCCAACCCTGATCCGCTGATTTTCGCAATTTTTGCCTGCTTCGAGCCGCTCCTCGCTGCTGTGTACACCGGAATCGGTGACCGCGCCCTGAGCCTGGGCGTTGAAGCTGTAAAGCGCCGGACGTCATTCAAGAACGCCGGCAGGCCATACGCGCAGGATCCGGATATCCGCTGGAAGGTCGCGGAGGCCGCCATGGCCATGGACAGCCTCTACCCGCAGCTGGTGGCCGTAACCCGCGACGTCGATGCCCTGGTTGATCACGGGCCGCAATGGTTCCCCAAACTTGTGGGGCTGAAGGTCAATGCAACTGAGACAGCTCGCCGCGTTGTGGACCTGGCCATCAGGGTCAGCGGCGGTTCTAGCTACTTCCGTGGTTCGGAACTTGAACGCCTGTACCGGGACGTATTGGCCGGAATGTTCCATCCGTCAGATGATGAGTCGGCGCACAACACAGTGGCGAACGCCTGGCTGGGGCCCCTGGAGACCTAGGCCGTCCGCCGGCCCCTGAATACCTAAACGGTCCGCTGGACCTGCATCACGCGGCGGCGGAGCCAGAAGCGCCTGCCGCCACCCACATACAGCTTGCTGCGTTCCAGTTCCCACTTGCCGTACTCGGAGTGCTCCACGAGCCGGCGCCTCGCGTCAGGCAGCGAATCGTCAGGGCTGACCGTCAGCACGAGGTACTCGTACTGCCTGATAAAGTCCCGTTCCCGCTGGACCGAGCTGGTGAGAAAATGTTCCTTCATTGCTCTCCATTTTCGTCCTTTTCCGGCTAACGTGAAGTCATGAGCATCGATCCGCGTGTCGCGCTTCAGTCCTTGACAACCGCCTTGGAAGAACACCTTATAGCAGCATCCAACCGTCGTGGCGATGGCGATCCCACGGTCGAAGCGGCTTTTTTTGCGGTCGCGGATGCGTTCGAGGTTTATGACGACGCGCTGTACGAGGCCTACAGCGAAGTTACGCCCCTTCAGGTTTTTGACGATGAAGAGGACGAGGACGAGGAAGCCAGCATTGACGATGACGAGGACCTGGAAATCCTCGAGGACTGAGTGGCGTGTCAGCCGGGTTGGGAAACGTCTTCCAGCGCCCGGGCAATCTCCGGCGGCAGCCGGGTCAGCTGGGCGGCCATGATCTCTTTCGCCTGGACGGGAGTCCGGGGCCCGATGATGGCCGTGGCGACGCCAGGCTGGGACAACAGCCAGCTCAGTGACACATCCAGCGGTGTCCGGCCCAGGCCCGTGGCAGCCATCGCCACGGCTTCCACAACGCTGGACGGCTGCTGCGCAAGATAGGGTTCCACGTAAGCTGCGGAATCTGTTCGCCCTGCCCGGGAATCGGCAGGAATACTGGTGCGGTATTTGCCGGTCAGGACACCACGTCCCAGCGGCGCCCACGCCATCAGCCCCAGGCCCGCATCTTCGACGGCGGGAACCAGTTCCCCTTCAGCCTTTCGCTGCAACAGCGAATATTCAGCCTGCGCGGCTACGAGCGGAAAACCGGCCACCGCCGCGGCTTTGGCGCATTGCCACCCGTTGAAATTTGAGATGCCCGCATAGCGGGCACGGCCGCTCCGGAGCGCGAACTCAAGGGCAGACAGGGTCTCGTCCAGCGGGACGTTGCCGTCCCAGGCCTGGGCGAACCAGACATCCACGTAATCGGTCCCCAGCCTGGCCAGGCTGGCGTCCAGGCCGGTGAGCATCGCATTGCGCGACGTGTCCACCGTGCGCCGGCCGTCCGACGTCGACGTCCCTGCTTTGGTGGAAATGCAGACTTCGGTGCGGGAGACAACGTCACCCAGGAGGGATCCGACCATCGCCTCTGCGCCGCCGTCGGCGTAGGACGCCGCGGTATCTATGAGTTTTCCGCCGCCATCGATAAATGTGCGCAATATCTCCGCGGCGTCCTGTTCGTCGGTTTCGCCGGACCAGGACATGGTGCCGAGGGAAAGGGCTGAGACTCGAAATCCACTGTTGCCGACGTAACGCTGCTGCATAGCTGCAAGCTTACGGGGAATCATCAGAGTCCATGACGTAGGGTCTTAGCGTGAACTGGTTTGAGGCGGCCCTGCTGGGCCTTGTGCAGGGACTGACCGAATTTCTACCGATTTCATCAAGCGCGCACCTGCGGATTGTGGGGCAGTTCCTTCCCAATGCGTCCGACCCCGGGGCAGCGTTTACTGCCATCACCCAGCTGGGTACCGAAACAGCGGTAGTGGTGTACTTCCGGCGGGACATCGTGCGGATCGTGCGGGCATGGGCGGGCTCGCTGGCGGGGAAAGTCTCCAGGCAGAACCCGGATGTGCGGATGGGCTGGCTGGTTATCCTGGGCAGCCTGCCCATCATCGTCCTGGGCCTGCTGTTCCAGGACCAGATCGAGTCGGTGCTGAGGAGCCTGTGGCTCGTAGCTACCATGCTGATCGTCTTTGGGCTCGTGCTGGCCGTGGCGGACGCCGTCGGAAAACAGGACCGGGACCTCACACAGCTCACCTACAAGCACGGTGTTCTGTACGGCTTTGCCCAGGCGATGGCACTCATTCCCGGCGTCTCACGGTCCGGTGGCACCATCACGGCAGGCCTGCTGATGGGCTACACGCGTGAAGCCGCGGCCCGGTATTCGTTCCTCCTGGCTATCCCGGCGGTCTTCGGCAGCGGCCTTTACCAGCTGTACAAGGTGGTCTCCAAGGACGGCATCACCGGCCCCTACGGCTTGCCGGAGACGGCGTTGGCCACCGTTATCGCCTTTGCGGTGGGCTACGTCATCATCGGCTGGTTCCTTAAGTTCATTTCCACCAGGAGCTACAGGCTTTTCGTCTGGTACCGGATCTTCCTGGGCCTGGCCCTGTACCTCCTGCTCGGTTTCAATGTCATCAACGCCTAGCACTAGGCTTGAGCTGTGAAATCCTGGACTTCCCGCCCTGTCCCTGCGCTGCCCGGCGCCATGCCTGCCATCCGGCTGTTCGACACCGCCAAAGGCGGTGAGGTCACCCTCCAATCCGGGGGTGAGCAGTCGATGTATGTCTGTGGAATCACCCCATATGACGCTACCCACATGGGCCATGCGGCCAGCTATGTGGCGTTCGACCTCCTCAACAGGGCCTGGCGTGACGCTGGCCAGCAGGTTTCCTATGTCCAGAACGTCACCGACGTGGACGACCCCCTGCTCGAGCGCGCTACTGCCACCGGTGTGGACTGGCAGGACCTGGCCGCGAGCCAGATTGAACTCTTCCGGACCGACATGGAAGCCCTGAACGTCCTCTCGCCGGACCACTATGTGGGCGCCGTTGAATCAGTTGCCATCATTGTTCCGGCTATCGAACGGCTGGTCCGCCTGGGGCTGGCGTACCGCGTCCCGGGCGCGGCAGGGGAGCCCGACGGCGACGTCTACTACGACGTGGAAGCTGCCGGCAAACAGTCCATCGCTCCTGACGCCTGGACCCTGGGCTCGATCTCCCGCCTCGGGGAGTCCGAAATGCTTGAACTGTTCGCCGAACGCGGCGGCGACCCGGGCCGGGCAGGCAAGCGGCAGGCGCTGGACCCCTTGCTCTGGCGGGTGGCCCGCGACGGCGAGCCCAGCTGGCCCGGCGGCGAGCTGGGCCAGGGCAGGCCGGGCTGGCACATCGAGTGCACCGTCATCGCACAGCAGTACCTGCCCGCTCCCTTCACTGTCCAGGGCGGCGGCTCGGACCTGATCTTCCCCCACCACGAGATGGGTGCCGGCCACGCATATTCCCTGGCCGGAGTACCGCTGGCCCACCACTATGCCCACGCCGGCATGGTGGGCCTGGACGGCGAAAAGATGAGCAAGTCCAAGGGCAACCTCGTCCTGGTCTCCAAGCTGCGGGCCGCGGACGAAGATCCGGCAGCCATCCGCCTGGCCATTCTGGCCCACCATTACCGTTCAGACTGGTCCTGGACCGCGGACGGGTTTGCGCAGGCGAAGGACCGGTTGGCCGCATGGCGGCGCGCCGCCGCCACCGCGCCGCAAGGATCAGCGTCAGGCCTGATTGCAGAAATGCGGTCCGCCCTCGCCGCTGACCTGAACGCGCCTTCTGCCCTGGCCGCTGTTGACCGCTGGGCCGCCGCGGCGAGCACCGCCGCGGCAGCGGGCAGCCAGCATGATCAGGCCCTGGTCAGCGACGCGTTGGACGCCCTGCTCGGCGTCGTACTTTAGGGTTTGTCCCGGCCGCGGCGCTTCAGGTAACGCTCAAACTCCCGGGCGATGGATTCACCGCTCGCCTCGGGAAGGTCGGCGGTATCCTTTGCCTCTTCAAGCTGCCGGACGTAGGCGGCGATTTCCGGATCCTCAGTAGCCAGCTCGTCGACGCCGCGCTCCCAGGCGGCGGCCTCTTCGGTCAGTTCGTGGGTGTCCAGCGGGACCTGGAGCAACTCCTCGACCCGGTGCAGGAGAGCCAGCTGCGCCTTGGGTGACGGGGCCTGGGCCACGTAATGCGGGACCGCGGCCCAGAGGGAAACAGTGGGAAGGCCCGCCAGCAGCGACACTTCGGACAGCACGCCGACGATGCCGACCGGACCTTCATACTGGGAAGCTTCAAGGTTGAGGCGCTCCCGCAGTGCAGTGTCATCCGAAGAAGTGCTGACCGGTATCGGCCTGCTGTGCGGAACGTCTGCCAGCAGTGCCCCCACCAACACCACGTAGTCCACCTTGAGGGCTTCGGCATGGACCAGCAGCTCCGCGGTATACGCCCGCCACTTGTAGGACGGCTCAATGCCCTGGACAAAAATGACGTCCACATTCGAATCCGGCGCAATGGCCTTGTAGATCCGGGTGGAGGGCCACTTGATCTTGCGTTCCCCCGAGGCGGTCCTGCGGACCGTGGGACGGGTGAACTGGAAATCGTAGTATTCGTCGGCGTCAATCGACGCGACCTTTTTGCCGCCCCAGACCCTGTTCAGATAACGCAACGAGTCGCTCGCTGCCTCTCCGGCGTCATTCCAGCCTTCAAAAGCGGCCAGCATCACAGTGATACGCTCCCCGTCCGCCACTGGCAGCAGGAACTGCTCCGGTTCAGGTGCGGCACCCGGTTCCGTGGTGTCTCCGTCGAAGCTATTCATCTCATCACCCTACGTCCAAGAACCGGCGGGACGCATTGAATGAAGGGCCAAAAAGTGCGCCGGGGCGCGGGTGCACCTGTTGCCAATGCTGATATTCGCCGAGGGCGTATAGCACGGCTTGCGTTCAGGTGGGCCCCGTAGACTGAATCCATGCAATCCTCACCCCCCGTATCCCCGCTCAAAGCCGTTCTTTGGGACATGGACGGCACCATTGTGGACACGGAACGCTATTGGATTGCCGCCGAGCACGCTCTCGTGGAAGCCCATGGCGGTACGTGGTCGCACGGGCAGGCCATGCAGCTGGTGGGACAGTCACTGACATTTTCTGCCGGCATCCTGCAGGCTGCCGGCGTCCGGCTGGAACGCCGGGAGATCATCGACACCCTGACCGCGGAGGTCATCAGGAGCGTCCAGCGCTCTGTTCCCTGGCGGCCCGGGGCGAGGGAACTGCTGGATGACCTGCACCGTGCCGGCGTGCGCTGTGCGCTCGTGACCATGTCAGAGGAGCCGTTGGCCCGCGAAATTGTGGCGAGCCTGCCCAAACCTTACTTCGAGTTCCTGGTCACGGGGGACACCGTCAGCCAGGGAAAGCCGCACCCGGAAGCGTACCTGAAGGCAGTGGAGCTGCTTCAGGAGGCGGACCCGGATCTGACCGTGGAGCATTGCGTAGCGCTGGAGGATTCGGCACCGGGAGTGGCTGCAGCCGTCGCCTCCGGCGTTGCCACAGTGGCTATTCCGCACATTGTCCCGATCCCTGAAGACCCCATGCACACCATCTGGGAATCCCTCGAAGGCCGCACCGTTTCTGAACTGGAGGCCATCGCAGCGGGCAGCCTGGCCGCGGCGCCGGCTGGACGTGCCGTGGCCGTGTCGGGGAGCCCGTCATGAGTTCCGCGCCGGCCCCCGCCCGCCGGGAAGGAATACCGCTCGGCCGGATCGCCGGGGTCCCGGTCATTCTGGCGTATTCGTGGTTTGTGATTGCCGCCTTTACCGTCATTGTCTACGGGCCTTTGCTGTTGCAGCAGAATCCGGCACTGGGTATCTCCTCGTACTATGTGGCGTTCGCGTACGCCATGCTGCTCCTGATCTCCGTCCTGATCCACGAACTGGCACACGCCCTCACGGCTAAGATCTACGGCTGGCCCACGCAGAAGATCGTGTTGAATCTCTGGGGCGGCCACACCCAGTTTGAGAATTTCACCGCGACTCCGGCCCGCTCGGTCATCGTGGCACTGGCAGGGCCGGCGGCCAACCTGGTCCTCGCCGGCGGCGCCTGGGTGGTCCTGTCCACCACCGGAATGGGCAGCGTGGCGGAGATCCTCACGAATATCTTTATGTGGGCCAACTTCGTCATCGGCATCTTCAATGTCCTGCCCGGACTTCCGCTGGACGGCGGCAGGATCGTTGAGTCGGCGGTGTGGAAAGCAACCGGGAGCCAGGCAAAAGGCACCATCGCCGCCGGCTGGGCAGGCCGCGTTATTGTGGTGGCGCTGGGCTTCTGGTTCATTGCCAGGCCGCTGCTGGCCGGTGAGACACCGGATTTCAGCCTCCTGATGATCACAGTCCTGGTCGGCGGCTTCCTCTGGATGGGTGCCAGCGCCTCAATCCAGCAGGGCACACTGCGCGGAAGGATGCACCTGGTCAGCGCCGCAGCCCTGGCGGCTCCCGCCGTCGGAATTCCAGCCACCGCCACAGTGGCGGATATCCGCGGACTGTCACCGGACGGTTCACGGGCCGTTGTGGTCTGCGGGCCGGAGGGACGCCCCCAGGGCGTTGTTGACGCTGGTGCCCTCGCCGCCGTTCCTGACTACGCTGCCAGCTCTACGCCTGCCACGGCGGTGTCCTATGCCCTCGCTGCGGGAGCCTACGTGCCTGAGTGGTCCCAGGGGCAGGAGCTGATCCAGTACCTTTCCAAGTTGGAGGGCCATGAGTATGCGGTGGTGGACCATCGTGGAACAGTGACCGGCCTGCTGGCGCAGAACGCGGTGGTGGCCGCCATCACCGGCAAGGCTGACCGGTCAAATAGGCATCCGCAGGGTCAAAGCCGGTAGAGTTACGTGCCGGCCATGCATTGCCGGCGCGTAGCCGCCCAGAGGCCTCTGCCGCACCGGACGGACCTATTTCGATGCGTGGCCCCACAGTTTTACAGGAGCGAGGAAAATCCATGAGCAGCGAAACTGCCGCCGAAGCCGCAGCACCGTCCACCACCGGTGTTGCCGCCAATGGCACCCAGCCAGTGGGAGCTGCCCGCCGCCGCGGACCTTTCCGTGAAGGGGAACGGGTCCAGCTGACCGACGAGCGCGGCCGCATGAACACCATCACTCTCGAAGTCGGCGGCGCCTTCCACACGCACCGCGGTTTCCTGAACCACGATGAGATCATCGGGAAAGCGGACGGCTCAGTCGTTGTGAACAACGTCGGCCAGCAGTACCAGACGCTGCGCCCGCTCCTCTCCGACTTTGTCCTCTCCATGCCCCGTGGCGCTGCAGTGGTATACCCCAAGGACGCCGGCCAGATCGTCACCATGGCGGACATCTTCCCCGGCGCCAGGGTTGTTGAAGCCGGAGTCGGCTCCGGAGCGCTGTCCATCTCGCTGCTTCGTGCCGTGGGCGACAACGGCTACCTGCACTCCTTCGAGCGCCGTGAGGAATTTGCGGACATTGCCCGCGGGAACGTGGAAACCATCTTCGGCGGCCCGCACCCGGCGTGGAAGATTTCACTCGGCGACTTCCAGGAGGAAGTGGTCCGCAGCGAGGCGCCCGGGTCCGTGGACCGCGTGGTCCTGGACATGCTGGCACCCTGGGAGTGCCTGGACGCCGTCGCCACCGTTCTCGCTCCCGGCGGCGTCTGGATCAACTACGTCGCCACGGTCACCCAGCTGTCCCGGACCGCGGAGGCCATCAGGGCTGACGGCCGCTTCACCGAACCCGACGCGTGGGAGTCCATGGTCCGCGGCTGGCACCTGGAAGGACTGGCTGTCCGCCCGGACCACCGCATGGTGGCCCACACCGGCTTCCTGCTGGTCACCCGCCGGCTTGCCGACGGCGTCACTGGCATTTCGGTCAAGCGCCGCCCCTCGAAGACGGACTTCAACGAGGACGATGTCAACGCCTGGACGCCCGGCGCCGTGGGCGAACGGCTCGTCTCTGACAAGAAACTCCGCCGTGCCGCTCGCGACGCCATCGCCGGCACCAACGTCAAAGACGAACCGGAGATCACGAACTAGTCCACATTTCGGGAGTCTCCAGCAGTACCTGCCAACTTGGGGCTAAGGTCTTAAGAAGAAGAGCAGGAAGGGGCTGATGCACCATGGAGACACCGAATCAGGACTCCGGACGGACACCGGCGGAGCAGTCGTCCGCCAACGAACTATCGGTTGCGGACCGGCAGATCAACGTCCTCCGGGACAAACTCAGGCA
>DIZT01000333.1:0-746 GCA_002427975.1 Micrococcaceae bacterium UBA6021
ACCGCCATGCGTGCCCGTGGTGCGAAGGTCACCGACATCGCCATCCTGGTGGTCGCAGCGGACGACGGCGTTATGCCGCAGACCGTTGAGGCCCTCAACCACGCACAGGCAGCAAATGTGCCGATCGTGGTGGCCGTGAACAAGATCGACAAGGAAGGCGCCAACCCGGACAAGGTCCGCGGCCAGCTGACCGAGTACGGCCTGGTTCCCGAGGAATACGGTGGCGACACCATGTTCGTGGAGGTCTCTGCCCGCCAGAACCTCAACATCGACGAGCTGCTTGAGGCAGTCCTGCTCACCGCAGACGCCGCCCTGGACATGCGCGCCAACCCGAACAAGGATGCCCGCGGTATCGCGATCGAAGCCAACCTGGACAAGGGCCGCGGTTCCGTGGCCACCGTCCTGGTGCAGTCCGGAACGCTGCACGTCGGCGACACCATCGTGGCAGGCACGGCCCACGGCCGCGTCCGTGCGATGTTCGACGACGACGGCAGTGCCCTGACCGAGGCCGGCCCGTCCCGCCCCGTACAGGTGCTGGGTCTGTCCAACGTGCCGCGCGCCGGCGACACCTTCTTTGTGACCGCTGACGAGCGCACCGCCCGCCAGATCGCCGAGAAGCGTGAAGCAGCCGACCGCAACGCCGCCCTGGCCAAGCGCCGCAAGCGCATCAGCCTGGAAGACTTCGACCAGGCCGTGGCCGATGGCAAGATCGACACCCTCAACCTCATCCTCAAGGGTGACGTGTC
>DIZT01000333.1:850-7179 GCA_002427975.1 Micrococcaceae bacterium UBA6021
TGCTCAAGATCGACGTCGGCGAAGGCGTGCAGCTGCGCGTCATCCACCGCGGCGTTGGTGCCATCACGCAGAACGACGTCAACCTGGCAACGGTCGACAGCGCCGTTATCATCGGCTTCAACGTCAAGCCTGCCGAGCGGGTTGCCGAACTGGCAGACCGCGAAGGCGTGGACATGCGCTTCTACTCCGTCATCTACGCAGCAATCGATGACATCGAAGCAGCCCTCAAGGGCATGCTCAAGCCGGAGTACGAAGAAGTCCAGCTTGGTACCGCCGAGGTCCGCGAAGTCTTCCGCTCTTCCAAGTTCGGAAACATCGCCGGTTCCATCGTTCGCTCGGGCATCATCCGACGCAACACGAAGGCCCGCATCAGCCGCGACGGCAAGATCATCGGTGACAACCTCACCGTTGAGACGCTCAAGCGCTTCAAGGACGACGCCACTGAGGTCCGCACGGACTTCGAGTGTGGTATCGGTCTTGGTTCGTTCAACGACATCACCGAGGGCGACATCATCGAGACCTTCGAGATGCGCGAAAAGCCGCGCGTCTAGTCGTCTGAGCTTTACAGGGTCGGGGTCGTTGGATTTTTCCGGCGGCCCCGCCCTTTCCGCCGTAGAGGGGGCCCCGCCCCTACGACGGACGGCCAGCGATCTACGATCGTTGGCCGTCCGTCTCCGGCAGGCCCGATGCCACTCCCGGGCCCCCTCAAAGGCTCCAAAGGGCCGCCGGAAAAACCCAACGGGAGTCCGTCGTAGACTCGCCTTAGGTGGGTGGCAATTACCCAACATGTGTACGCAAGCCGCTAACGCGCCGTCGTACATCCAAATTTTTAGGAGTGGAAATGGCTGATCCCGCACGGGCTGCCAAGTTGGCGCAGCGGATTAAGGTTGTTGTTGCGGAGGCTCTGGGCCGGAAGGTTAAGGATCCTCGGCTGGAGGGCATTACTGTTACCGATGCCCGGGTGACCAATGATCTGCAGCATGCCACGATCTACTACACCGTTTTCGGCGACCAGGCTGTGCAGGCTGACGCTGCCAAGGGCCTGGAGAAGGCCAAGGGCGTGCTCCGCCAGGAGGTGGGGCGCAACGTTACTGTGCGCCTGACGCCCACGCTGGAATTTGTGGCCGATCAGATCCCCGTCGTTGCCTCGAACCTGGAGGAACTCCTCCGGGCTGCCAAGAAGCGTGACGCTGAGGTGGCAGCCTTGGCCGAGAACGCCAAGCACGCCGGCGACGCCGATCCGTACAAGAGCGACGTTCCCGCCGATGTGGAGATCGACGAGGACGACTTCGACGAAGAGGATATTGACCTCACCGGCGACGACGACCTCGACGAAGACGCCAACAAGTAAAACAGCGACCTCCCGGCCGACCCACATGCGTAACTTATGGGCTGGCCGGGCAGGAGCCGGCCCCGGAAACCCAAGGAAGTCCTCGGGTCCGGGGCCTATTACTTTCGCATTTGTGGGGCGCCTGAAGTTTCCTACCGGATACTGGCCTTCAGGACGGTTCCCGCGGTGAGGTCAGCGAAGCTGAAACCGGCTGTGGCATAAAGGGTGTTTCCCCTCAGCTCCACCCCAGCAGGACCATCGACGGCCAGGAACTGTGACTGTTCACGGGTCCGGGCGTCGATCCTGACGATCTCATTGCCAAACATCGAAGCGGCGTAGACGTCCCCGGTGCCCGATACGGCGATGCCGGTGGGGCTCAGGATGTCATCGGCCCACAGGTGCGTGGCTCCGGTCCATGGGTTGACGCGGAAGATGGCACCACGGGCGCCCAAAGACGGATCCTCCGGACCGCCCGGCAGCGATGAAACGTACAGCCAGCCGTCGGGGCCGATCTCCACATCGGTGGGCACCGGTTCGAACGCATAGTCGTGTCCGACAACGCAGGACGGGAAGCCAACAGCCGCGGCGGCGTCTGCCGTCGCTGCCGCCGGACGCGGGGGCAGGACAGCGAGGGTGGAGGTTTCCCCGGTGGCGGCGTTGACCTTGAGGATGGCATTCATCCCGGCATCAGCGACGAAGACGGTGTTGCCTTGAACCGCTGTGGCATACGGGTGTGAGTCGACCGCCCCGGAGTATTGTGCCGGCGGGAACGGCGCCGTAATTTGGGCCAGGCACTGATCGGTCACGTCGGATCCGAAGCCGTAGTCGTGGAATCCGTCCGGGTTGTTCTTACGTTCGTAGGTCGCGAGGTCCACAATCGTGCTGACCTCCCCGCGCCCGTTGATCGACTTCAAATAGCCGGCCAACGCGTCCGGGTTCCCCTGGCTTGCCCCGACGCTTTCGACGAAAAACGTGGTGGTGCCGCGCGTCTCAACGCCGCCAACGTCCCAGCCGGGGTTTGTGTAAATGTTGCTGAGGTGTCCGTCATCGTCGACGCGGTCCAGCGTGCCGGCAAAGTTCTGCGTGACCAGGACGCTCTTGCCGGGACCCAAGGCGAGGCTCAACGGCGCCATCAGGTGCTCCGCCAGCGTTTCGGGACCGGACGGTTTCTGCGTAGCCGTTGCAGGCCCGACAGGGATGATTATCGCCGCTGCTGCCAGGCACGCGACGATGGGAAACGTCTTGTTCATTGGATCCTCCGGAGTTGACGTGCACCCCGTCGCCGGGGCCTGGCCTGGGACCAAAGTCAATGCGATCCGAACTACCTCCGGCGCTAGGTTAGTCCCGCGATCGGGATAGCGTCGACGGCATTTCCCCCTAATGTGCCCCCTACCTGAGCCCGGCGGCGGCACGCCGTGGCTAGGATCGACCTATGACCCACGCGAGTGATTCCCTTGATGCCACGAGTTTCCTGAAACAGGCCGTTGATTTGGCTGTCCGGAATGTCGCCGACGGCGGCGGCCCGTTTGGTGCTCTGGTGGTGACCCCGGACGGCCGGGTCCACGAAGGTGTCAACCGGGTCACACGCGACAACGACCCCACGGCACATGCCGAAGTGGTGGCAATCCGCGCGGCGGCAGCCGCCGGCGCCACGTTCGACCTGCGCGGGGCTGTGCTGTACGCGAGCTGCGAGCCGTGCCCGCTTTGCCTGTCAGCCGCGCTGTGGGCGCGCATTGACCGAGTCTATTTTGCGGCCGACCGCCACGGTGCGGCCGCGGCCGGCTTCGACGACGCCGTTTTCTATGACTACTTCAACGGAACCCGTCCGGAACTGCTGCCCGTCGCCCAAGCGGCCATTCCGACGTCGGACGCTCCGTTTGACGCGTGGCGGCGCAACGCGCAACGTACGGACTACTGACCACTGGAAGCCTCGGAGGAACCGTGGAACCTGCCCTGACAAAGTGCCCGAACTGTGGGAAGACCAATCGTGTCCCCGCAGCCGCATCCGGCCGCCCACGTTGCGGAAACTGCCGGTCGGACCTGCCCTGGATCGCGGTGGCCGGGGACGACGATTTCAGTGTCATCGCCGAGCAGTCCCCGGTACCGGTGCTGGTTGATTTCTGGGCAGCCTGGTGCGGCCCGTGCCGGATGGTGAGCCCGGTCCTGGACAGGTTGGCCACTGAACGCGCCGGCCGGATCAAGCTCGTCAAAGTTGATGTTGACCGTTCGCCCCGGCTGTCCGGCCGGTTCGATGTGCAGGCCATTCCCACCCTGATGATCATCGATGCGGGCAAGGTGCTGGCCCAGCAGGCCGGGGCGGCGCCCGCCGAGGCCCTGCGGTCGTGGCTGGATGGGGTGCTGGCCGCCGGCCGCGGCTAGGCCTTCCGGGTTGGTCAGGCCCGCTCAGGCAGCCGGCCGACGCCCTCCACCAAATCGTCGCGTGCACCGCACAGCGCGATCCGGACCCAGCCCTCGCCAATCGAGCCAAAAGCTGTCCCCGGTGCGAGCGCTACGCCGGAATCGGCAAGGAACCGCCGCGTCCAGCTACGGACGTCGCCGTCGCTGACGTGGGAGACGTCGGCCCAAAGATAAAAGGCTCCCTGCGCAGTCAGGTAGGGAATGTTCTTGGCGTCGAGCACGGCCGAGGCGGCGTCGCGGTTCGCCCGGTAATGGGCGTGGGCGTGCCGGACGTAGTCCTGCGGCCCGGTCAGTGCGGCGAGCGCCGCATACTGCGACGGCGAGGCTACGCAGGAGACGATCGCTTCCATCACGTTGTTCATAGTCTGCTCCAGCCCGGGCGGGCAGATGAGCGCACCGATCCTCAGGCCCGTCAGGCCGTACGTCTTGGACAGGGTCAGTGACGTGAACACGCGCGCTTCGCCGGGGACGTCGCTGTCGAACCGTGCCGGGCTGACGTGGGGGACGTCGTACGTGAAGGCCTCGTAGCATTCGTCGGAAATGATCCAGAGATCGTGCTTACGGGCCAGGTCCACGAGTTGCCGGTTCAGGTCCTCGCCGAGGACGGCTCCGAGCGGGTTGGACGGCGAGTTCAGGATGAGGACCCGGGTCCGGTCCGTGATGAGTGACTCGATGTCCCGGATCCGTGGCTGGAAGGCCTGATCGGGATACAGCGGGTAGCCCACCGGCACGGCGTTCAGGAGCTGGCTGGTCATGGCGAAGGTGGGGTAGCCCGGGTTGGGGATGAGCACCTCATCGCCGGGGGAGAGGAGGAGGCTCATGGCGAAGTGCAGGCCCTGTTGGGCGCCGTCCACCACGTAGACCCGCTCGGCACCGATGTTCGTGTCGTCGGTGCTGTGGTTGGCGCTGTTGGTTGTGCCGGCGCGTTCACGGAACCTGGCGGCGAACGCTTCCCGGAGTGCCGGGATGCCGGCGTTGGGCGTGTAGTTGGTCTCGTCCCGGTCAAGGCACGCCATGCCGGCTTCCAGGATGTGGCGGGGGAGCGCGAAGCCGGGCTCACCGATGCTCAGGATGATTGCCCCGGGGGTGTGCCAGGCGGCCTCGGTGATTTCGCGGATTTGGTTGACGGGGACGTCGCGCGCGTGCGCGGCAAGCTCAGGCATGGATGCCATCCTAGCCTCCGCCCATGGCCCTGGGTGGGTGCTACTCGCCAGCGCCGATATACTGGGAAGCGTGCTTTCTGGACTGGTGATAGTGGACAAACCGCAGGGATGGACCAGCCATGATGTGGTTGGTCGGATGCGGCGTCTCGCCGGGACCCGGAAAGTGGGGCACGCCGGAACGCTGGACCCCATGGCCACCGGCGTCCTCGTGGTTGGCATCAACAAGGCCACCCGGCTCCTGACCTATATCGTGGGCACCTCCAAGACGTACACGGCCACTATCCGCCTGGGCCAGTCCACCATCACTGACGACGCCGAAGGTGACGTGATTGCCGCCGTCAGCGCCGCCGCCGTCGCCGACGAAGCAATTCACGACGGCGTCGCAGCCCTCACGGGTGAGATCCAGCAGGTGCCGAGCAGCGTGAGCGCCATCAAAGTCAACGGTGAACGCGCCTACGCCCGGGTCCGCTCCGGTGAAGAGGTAAAACTCGCGGCGCGCCCGGTCACCATCCACCGCTTCGAAGTGCACGGCATCAACCGCGAAGCGGGCAGCGGCGTGGTGGACATCGACGTCACGGTGGAATGTTCCTCGGGCACGTACATCCGGGCACTCGCCCGCGACCTCGGTGACGGACTTGGAGTGGGTGGGCACCTGACGGCTCTCCGCCGGACCCACGTCGGGCCCTACTCGCTGGAGCAGGCCCGGACGCTGGAGCAGCTGGCCGAGGGTCTTAATGTCCTGGAAATGTCCCAGGCCGCCCGGGCGCTTATGCCCAACCGCGAACTCACGGCGGAGGAGACCACGGAGATTTCGTTCGGTCGCAGGATTGCTGCCGGCGCTGCTGCCGGGAGTCCCGGCGTGGCCACCGCAGAGCATCCTGCGGCCGCGTTTGCGCCGGACGGCAGCCTCGTGGCGCTCCTGGCGGACTCCGGGAACTTTGCCAAACCCGTCCTGGTTTTCGCGCCGGGCACCGGCACGGGTGGAAATGTTGCGGACGGAAATGTTGCGGGCGGGGACGACTAGGCATGGACGCCTATTTCTACATCATTCTGGTGGTCGGCCTGCTCTCGAGCGGAATCTGCCTGGGTGCCGGCGTCCTCAAAAAAGCCCCCAACGACATCACCATCCTGTCCGTTGCCGCCGTCGAGCTGGCACTGCTGGTCTACTTGGTGGGGTCGATCGTAAGGGTGATCGCAGGCGAACCGATTGCCGGGGAGACTTGGGAGTTCTGGGGATACCTGGCCACAGCCATGCTCCTGCCGCCGGCGGCGGTGTACTGGGCCATCCTGGAACGGACCCGCTGGAGCAACTTTGTCCTCGCTGCCGTCGGCGTCACTGCTTTGGTGATGGCGGCCCGCATGAACCAGATCTGGTACTGACAATGGAAGAAGTACGCAACGTGAAAGCACCGCACTCC
>DIZT01000333.1:7357-10570 GCA_002427975.1 Micrococcaceae bacterium UBA6021
CTCATTGCTGTCTATGCCGTGTTTGCCATCTCGGCGACCGCCCGCGCCGGCTACCAGATCCTGACCAAGTTCTCCGAGGCCCCGCTCGCGTACTTGCTGTCCGCGTTCGCGGCGCTGGTCTATGTGGTGGCCACGGTGTCCCTGGCCAAGCCTGGCCGCACTTGGTTCAAGATCTCGCTGAGTGCCGTCCTCGTGGAACTTGTCGGTGTGCTGGTGGTAGGGGCGTTGAGCGTGTTCGATCCCGTCCAGTTCCCGCATGAGACCGTCTGGTCGCTCTTCGGGCGGGGCTACGCATTCATTCCGCTGCTGCTGCCCGTCCTTGGGCTGGTTTGGTTGTACCGGCGGCGGCCCTCGTTGAGCAATTAGCCCAGGGTTCCGGGGGCAGGTTTATTCCATACTCGGAGCGCGCGGTCAGCGCACGGAACCGATCCTGAATGCGGGTAATCTTAGAGAGTTCCGGCGCCGGTGCGTTCGGAGAGATGTCAGTTGAAGGCAGTAAAAGGCGAGGGTGATGGTCTACATCTGGAATGATCCGTCCGAGGTCCCGGCGGACTTTGGTCCCTCCGTCGTCACTTTTGGCAACTTCGACGGCGTCCATCGCGGGCACCAGCAGGTGCTCTCCGGGCTCATCCGCTCGGCCCGCCTCAACGGGACCAAGGCCGTGGCCGTCACCTTTGACCCGCACCCGGCCCTGATCCACCGCCCGGAGTCCGCGCCCGAAATGATCATGGGGCTGCAGGACAAATTGGTGGCGCTGGGGGAGCTGGGCCTGGATGCCATCCTCGTCATGAAGTACTCCCTGAACCTGGCCAGCCTCACCCCTGAGGAGTTCGTGGGCCAGGTCCTCGTGGACAGCCTGCACGCCAGCCACGTGGTGATCGGCCACGATGCGCGGTTCGGCCGCGGCAACTCCGGCGACCTCGACACCATGAAGCAACTGGGCGAAAAGTTCGACTTCGACGTCCAGGTCATCAGCGAGTTCGGCTCGGAAGGCTACCCGCTGCATAACGACGGCGGCACGGACCGCCGGTGTTCCTCCACCTGGGTGCGTGAAGCGCTGCAGGACGGAGACGTCGCCACCGCCGCCGAGGTGCTGGGACGCCCGCACCGGATGCGCGGCGAAGTCGTACACGGCGCTGCCCGCGGCCGTGACCTGGGTTTTCCCACCGCCAACCTGGCCCACGAGGCCAGCGGATTCATCCCCGCGGACGGAATCTACGCCGGCTGGCTGGTGGACCAGGCAGGCACGCGCTGGCCGGCGGCCATCTCGGTGGGGTCCAATCCCACGTTCGACGGCGTCAGCCGCCAGGTCGAAGCCCACGTGATCGACCGTCCGCACGAGGCCGTGGAGGATTTCGATCTGTACGGCCAGACAGTAGTCGTCGAATTTGTGGCCCGGCTCCGGGGCATGGTGGCATACCGTGGGCCAGAGGCGCTTGTCGACCAGATGCGCCTGGACGTTGTCCAGGCCCACAATCTCCTGGTGCGGCGCTGACCGGTTCCCACCCGCAAGGAACAGCCAGAGAGGCAGCACCGTGGCCGTCGAGAAGAACACCCGCAAACTGGACAAAGGCATAGTCCGCGATTTCAGTTCCCGGATGAGCTACGCGTCCTACCTCCAGCTGCCCACCCTGCTCAGCGCACAGCAGCCCGTCAGCAAGCCCGAACACCACGACGAGTTGCTGTTCATCATCCAGCACCAGACCACCGAGCTGTGGCTGAAGCTGGTGCTGCACGAGCTCCGCAGCGCCGCGGCCTGGCTGCGCGCAGACGATCTCGGCTCCGCCCTCAAAGGCATCGCCCGGGTCAAGCACATCCAGAAAACCCTGACGGAGCAGTGGTCAGTCCTGGCCACGCTGACGCCCACCGAGTACTCCCAGTTCCGTGGCTTCCTGGGCAACTCCTCAGGCTTCCAGTCCAGCCAATACCGTGCGGTGGAGTTTGTCCTCGGCAACAAGAACCGCAAAATGCTGCCGGTGTTCGAATCGGACCCGGAAGCGCACGCCATGCTGGAGGACCTGCTCAACGCGCCCAGCATCTATGACGAGTTCCTGGCCTACCTGGCCCGGCAGGGCTTCGACGTGCCACAGTCCGTGCTGGAACGGGACGTCACCCGCGCCCACGAGTTCTGCCCGGAGCTGGTGCCGGTGTTCAAGCACATCTACGAAAACGCCGCCGATAACTGGGGAGCCTATGAGGCCTGTGAGGAGCTTGTGGACCTTGAAGACAATTTCCAGCTGTGGCGGTTCCGGCACCTGCGCACTGTCCAGCGCACCATCGGCATGAAATCGGGAACCGGGGGATCCAGCGGCGCTGCCTTCCTCCGGAAAGCCCTTGAGCTCACCTTCTTCCCGGAACTGTTTGCGGTACGGACAGAGATCGGTCAGTGAGCAGCGCGATGGACGGGAACCTGGAAAATCACGACGGCGCCGCTCTCCTTGAGCGGGCAGCGCAGCTGGATGCCGCCGACCCATTGGCAGGCTGCCGCGACCTCTTTATCGGGACGGACACGGATCTGTCCTACCTCGACGGCAACTCCCTGGGCCGCCCGCTGAAAAGAACAGTCCACGACATCAGCACCTTCATCGAGGACGGCTGGGGCGGCCGGCTCATCCGTGGCTGGGACGAGGAATGGCTGGACCTGCCCCAGGCCATCGGCGATCAGCTGGGCCGCGCTGTCCTCGGCGCAGCCCCGGGCCAGACCGTCATCGCCGACTCCACCACGGTGGTGCTCTACAAACTGATCCGTGCTGCGCTGGCCACCGTTGCTGACCCCACCCGCACAGAGATCGTCCTGGACACGGACAACTTCCCCACGGACCGCTACCTGGTGGAGGGCATCGCCCGGGAGGAAGGCCTGACCCTGCGGTGGATCGAAACCGATCCTTCGTCCGGGGTGACCGTAGACCAGGTCAGGCACGCAACCGGGCCGGCTACCGCCGTCGTACTTTTGAGCCACGTGGCGTACCGCTCAGGGTTCAAGGCGGAACTTGCGGCAATCACGCAGGTGGCCCACAGCGCCGGGGCTCTGGTGGTCTGGGACCTGTGCCATTCCGCCGGTTCAGTGGAGCTGGACCTTGACGGGGCAAACGTGGATTTTGCCGCGGGCTGCACGTACAAGTACCTCAACGGGGGACCGGGCTCGCCGGCGTTCGCCTACGTCAACCGCCGGCACCTGCCCGGACTGAAACAGCCGATCTGGGGCTGGATGGG
>DIZT01000333.1:10624-10933 GCA_002427975.1 Micrococcaceae bacterium UBA6021
GGGGCTGGATGGGACGCAAGGACGCGTTCGAGATGGCCGCAGGCTACGAACCGGCGCCCGGCATCCGGAGTTTCCTCAGCGGCACTCCGGCCATCTTCGGGATGCTGGCCATGCGCGGGACCCTTGACCTCATCGAAGAGACCGGCATGGCTGCCATCCGGCGGAAATCCCTGAACCTCACCGCTTACGCCGTGCAGCTGTATGAAGCGTGGCTGGAACCGTTGGGCGTGGAGCTGGCATCGCCGCGCGATCCCGAGCTTCGCGGTAGCCACATCACCCTGGACCATCCGGCGTTCCGGAACGTGACCG
>DIZT01000079.1 GCA_002427975.1 Micrococcaceae bacterium UBA6021
TGCCGATGTAGATCCAGGACCCGGCAGTCATCTGCCCGTACATCATCAGGCCCTCGGCCTCGAGCCGACGGAATTCGGGCCAGTTCGCCCAGTCGCCCACGAGGTTGGAGTTCGCCAGCAGCACCCGCGGCGCCCACTCGTTGGTCCGGAAGACACCCACCGGCTTACCGGACTGGACCAGCAGGGTCTCGTCCTTCTCCATCGTCTCCAGGGTCCGGGTGATCGCATCGAACGCGGCCCAGGACCGGACGGCCCGGCCCGTGCCGCCATAGACCACCAGATCATCGGGACGTTCGGCCACCTCGGGATCCAGGTTGTTCATCAGCATCCGCAACGGGGCTTCGGTCTGCCAGGACTTGGCGGTCAGCTCGGTACCGCGGGCAGCTTTGACCGGGCGGGCACCGGTAGTGAAATCGGCGGATGCCATGAGGGGCTCCTTCTTGTGTTGGTGCTTGGGGAAGAGGTTCTGTAATAACTAAAGCCGTTCCAGGCCGGGCCGGACAGGGCTTTCGGAGGTGTGCTGTCCGGGATTCCAGACCCGCATCATCTACCCAACTGACTCGCAGTTAATGCCGCGAAACGCCCGTTTAGCGACGTTAACTGCGAGTTACTTGGATGGGGTTGCGAGAGGCCACTCGGGATACTTCCAGTGCTACTTGGCGGGGCGGCCGTGGATGCGGACCGAGAGTTCGTCGGCGACTTTCTGCACCCGGGCGGCGAGCGCTGCCCACTGGTCCGCCGGCAATTTGTCCTCGAGGAACGTGACGGCGACTGCCGCCGTCGGCCATCCCACGTGGTCCGTGACAGCGGCGGCGATCGAGCCGAAGCCCAGCGTGACCTCGCCGTGTTCGGTGGCGTAGCCGCGCTGCCTGACCTGGTCCAGGTGCGAGGACAGCGCGGAGTACTTCATGATGGCGCCCTCCACCTCATGCCGGGCGGTGAAAGCGGCGGCGTTCGGGTACAGCGCGCGGACCTGCGATTTGGGCAGTGCCGCAAGAATGGCGCGGCCGCTGGCGGTGAGGTGGCTGGGGAGCCGGACGCCGACGTCGGTCACGAGGGACGGGCGGTTCTTGGCCCGCTCCTCCACGATGTAGAGCACGTCGCGGCCATGCAGCACCGCCAGGTGCGCACTCTCGCCGATCACGTCCACCAGCGACGCCAGCAGCGGCCGGCCCAGGCGGGACAGCGGTTCCTGCCGCGAATAGGCCGAGCTCAGCTCGAAGGCACTGATCCCCAACCCGTAGCGCTGCTCCTCGTGCAGGTGGAGGACAAAACCGTTCGCCTCCATCACGGCAAGCAGGTGGTAGACGCTGGACCGCGGCAAACCCAGGGACGTGGCAATGCTCGACGCCGCCATGGGCCCCCGCTTCGACGCCAGCAGTTTCAGGATACGCAGGGTGTTCTCGGCCGCGGGGACTTTGGACGTCGCCTTTGATTCGCTGCCGGCCTCCGGTCTGGCTTCCGTGCTCGGCATCACTATGCCCTCCGTCATTTCTCGCGGGACTCCGGCCATGTCCGGGATCCCGTACTTAACCTTGCGCCCATGGCTGGTCCCCGCATGGCCATCAAAACACGGTTAGTGTCCGGAATACCAGACATGGCCCGGGCGCACGGATCCGGTTCGGTCCGGTCCGGTCCGGTCCGGTCCGGCGACGATGGTCCTAGGCTGAACCGTATGATCTCAACCACCGATATCCTTGCCGCGTACGATTCCCAGCTCCGCCGGCTGATTCCCCCGGCGGTTCCGTCTGGCCACGAGTATCAGCTGCTGGGACCCCTGCTCCGCGTGACAGGACAACGGCGGGGCTTCATCGAATCGGCGCGTGACCTCGGCGTGGACGGCGGGATGCTCGACCGGCTGATCGCCGAGCAGCGTGACTACTTTGCCAGCCGCGGGGAAGCCGTCGAATGGAAGACCCGGGCACATGACCTCCCGATTGGTCTTGAGACCCGGCTTGGCGCAGCAGGCTTCGTACCGGAAGCCCGCGAGACCGTTCTCGTGGGTGAGTCGGCCGCGATGGCCGGTGAACCGGCGGTCCCGGAGGGTGTCCGGCTGACGCAGGTCCGCGAACGCCCTGATCTGGAGCGCCTTGCGGCCATGAAATCCGAGGTGTGGGGCGCTGACTACAGCTGGGTGGCTCCTGACCTGCATCACCGGCTGGCCTCAGACCCGGAAAACCTGGTGGTTCTTATGGCCGAGGCCTCGGGGGTGGTCGTGTCGGCGGCCTGGCTGGAGATCAATCCCGGCACGGACTTTGCTGGTCTATGGGGCGGCTCGACCTTGCCTGCATGGCGGGGACGAGGGATTTACAAGGCATTGGTGTCCGCGCGGGCTCAGGTGGCGGCCGCCCGCGGAGTGAAGTACTTGCAGGTGGATGCCTCCACTGACAGCGAGCCGATCCTGCGAAGGTTGGGATTCAGGGCAATCACGACCACTACGCCGTTTGTGTGGACTCCTCCCGCGAGGGGCGATGACCGTCGAGCACCTGGATAGAGCGCCCGCTATGGACGAAAAAGAGACACTGCACCATTATCTGCGTGTCGGGCGGTACGCTCTCCCAGACAAGCTGGATGGCGTGAGCGAGTACGACATCCGCAGACCACTCACACCAACCTGTTGGGTCTGGTCAAGCATGTTTCAAGCGTGGAGCTGGGCTACTTTTGGTGAGGTCTTCGGACGTCCCAGCGGGCGGCACCTCCCCTGGTACGACGACGATGCCAGCCCCGCCGCCGGACGTTGAAGCAATGAGCGACACAGTTTCCTAGAGGTTCCCAGAGGTTGACGTTCCCAGTGGTTCAGGCCAGCGCCCAATCCGGGAATGTTTGTTCTGTCAGGGATGGTCTTGCAGTTGGTCGTCGGGCAGGGATAAGTGGTGGGGCAGGTATTGAGGATCCGGGCCAAGCTGTTGAAGTCTTAGCTCTTCGAGGATCTGGTGTGGCCATTGGGGTGGTTCCCAGTCGGGGTGTTCGCTGGCGTAGTGCCGTCCGGACGGTGATATCCAGCCGGGTGGTTC
>DIZT01000029.1:0-175 GCA_002427975.1 Micrococcaceae bacterium UBA6021
TAGTCGTCCGGATTTTTAAAACGCCGGGCGATGTTCCGGGCGGTGCCGTGTGCGGCTGGGAGAATCGGGGTATGGATTCCGGTGCCCAGGAGGGTTTGTTCGATGAAGGACTCGTGGAGCGGGTCGAGCCTGCCGGCGAGGATTTGGTGGAGGCCGGTGCGGGTGTGAACAAGCG
>DIZT01000029.1:278-3211 GCA_002427975.1 Micrococcaceae bacterium UBA6021
CCGGTGCGGGTGTGAACAAGCGGTTCAAGCCGTTTGATCCTGACGCGGTGATGCTGGTGCCGCCGTCGCTGGATGAGTGGCTGCCGGGCAATCATCTGGCCCGGTTCATCGCCGACCTGGTCGCGGAGGAGCTGGACCTGTCCCGGTTCTACGACTCGTACGCGAAGACGAAGGGCCAGCCGCCGTATGATCCGCGTCTGATGGTCAGGGTCCTGCTCTACGGCTACTGCGTTGGGGTTCGTTCCTCGCGGGAGCTGGAGCGGGCCTGCGTGGACGTGGTCGCGTTCCGCTGGCTCGCGGCCCAGCAGGCCCCGGATTTCCGGTCCATCGGCCGGTTCCGCAAACGCCATCTCGCGGCCCTGGGCAACGTGTTCCTGCAGGCGCTGGAGCTGTGCCGGGCCGCGGGCATGGTCTCCCTGGGCCGGGTCGCCCTGGACGGGACGAAGGTGCGGGCCAACGCGTCCCGGCGCAAGGCCATGAGCTACTCCCGGCTGACCGAGAAGCAGAAGATCCTCGCCGCCGAGGTCTCCGACCTGCTCGCCGAAGCCGAACGCATCGACGCGGGCGAGGACGCCCGTTTCGGGGCGGACAAACGCGGTGATGAACTCCCGCCCGAACTGGCCCAGAAGGCGTCGAGGCTGGCGAAGATGGCCGCAGCCCGGAAACAGCTCGAAGAGGACGCCGCAGCCAAGGCACGCCAAGAGGCCGAACAGAAAGCCCGGGACCGCGGAGACGACGAGGACACAACTGCCGCCAAAGGCGAAGAAGCCGCCGCCAAAGCGGAGGTCAAACCGACCGCGCAGCGGAACTTCACCGACCCCGACTCCCGGATCATGAAGACCGCCGACGGGTCCTACCACTACAGCTACACCGCCCAGGCCGTGGTCGACGCGGACCACCAGGTCATCGTCGCCACCGAGTTGAATAACATCGCGGTCGACGTGCAGCAACTGGGACCGATGATCGAAACCACCACCGAAACCCTCGGACAGATGCCCGCCCAGTGGACCATCGATGCCGGGTACTGCTCGGCCGAGAACCTCGAACACATCAACGAAATCGAGGCCGGGGCCGCCGGCGGAACCGAGTTCTTCATCGCGACCGGCCGGCTCAAGCACGGCGAACAGGTCCCGGACGCGCCCCGCGGGCGGATCCCCAAAAACGCCACGGCCAAAGAACGCATGGCGCGCAAACTCAAGACGAAGAGAGGCCGGGCGGTCTACGCCAGGCGCAAAGCGATCATCGAACCGGTCTTCGGACAGATCCACACCCGGCAAGGCAAACACGTGCTACTGCGCGGACTCCGGCAGGCCCAACAGGAATGGAAGCTGATCGCCGGCTGCCACAACCTGCTCAAACTCTTCACCGCCCGCACCGCCGCGGCAACCGCCGGAGCCTGAGACAAGAACCGGGGCACCCGCGTACTCGCGCCCACCGCCCCGCCGGCCTCCGGCCGTCTATCACCACCGGGCCACCACCGGTCTCAGCCCACATTCCGGACCGCGGCGGCAACCATCCGGGCGCCACAAGCCGCCGGAAACCAGAACTGACCCACGCTCCTAGCCCATCTCAGCTTCATCACCCTGGGTCTGACCTGCCGCGATTCTTCCAATGCTCTGAACCCGCCACACACAAGGCGCCAGGGATCCTCCACCGGGCGCCCCAGGACGTACCCTGCCGTTTCAGTGATCAAGCCAGCCCTTACCGCAGGGTAACGACGTCCCCAATCCGGAGTATTCCGGTGCGGACAGTGTGGGCTTGCATGCCGAATTCTGTGCTGTTATGGGTGCCGAGGAGTTTCAGAGTCTTGGGCTCCGCAGAGACGCTGCTCTGCGGCTGATCGACCATCACGCAGCGGGACATGCCCTTTCCCAACCGGATGGCGACCTCCCCGCCAACAGCCAGTTCTGCTCCGGCCCAGTCATCCTCGTGGAAGGTCCGCTCGGCCCCGGTGTCGATGACGATGTTGGCGCGGAAGCGGCGCTCGTCAACCGCATCACCTGAGAGCCTCTCAAGTGCAGCCAGAGACGACGTCGTCACCAAATGGAGAGGTGTCTCGTCATGGTGCTGAACGTTACCTTCAGGTCGCAGGCTGAGTTCCCGGCCGAAGGCCGCGGCGAGTGCCCGTGCTGCGGCAGGGTCGTTGGCGAGGTATCGGGAGCCATCGGGCCCGAGGAGCACCGGCACATCACGGTCGTCCTCAATGCTGGAGGCCCATTGCATCAGGCCAGCCACGGGGCGAAAGTGCCGGGTCGCGAAGGTTGGCCCAAGCCGCCCATTAAGGGGCTCGCTGAATGAGGACCGGAATCGCCTCCAAACAAGTGTCGACGCAACGCGAAATCCTGCTTACAGGCGCCTGAGCGTGGATAGGACGCCGCCAAATGTCCGGATCTGGAGATGATTGGCGATCATTGATCAATGGGATCATTCACGATCACGAGTCCTCCGCTGTCCATCGCGCGCCAACTGTGGCGGCTGGGCGAGCCTGATCTTGCCGCACGCGCTGTGGGGTTGAGCGCCGAGCAGGCCGTGGACATTGCAATCAGGGCCGGTAACCTGGACCAATCCGGCGAAGCCCGTACTGTCTGGCCCGACGGTCCAAGCGGCGTCACGTCCGCACTGATGCTGGCAGCTGTGGAATACCTCGAAGGTTCCATGCGTCCGTGCGCCAGGCGCCGCCGACTTCCGGAGAAGAATCTGCCGCCGGCCCTTCAGGCCAGCGAGGAGGAGCTTTGGGCGGCGCTTACACCAGTAGCCCAGGCGCTCACTCGTCGACGGCTGGAGGCTCGCGGGTAGAGACCAACCCGCCGTCTGCTCAGGTTCTGAAGGCGAAATGGGTCGGCGAATATGCGCCAAACTCTCGCAAATCACAGCACAGTTCATTCATCCACAGGCAGAGCCTGAATGTCCCGGTGAAGGATCCCCCTACGGGC
>DIZT01000029.1:3235-3562 GCA_002427975.1 Micrococcaceae bacterium UBA6021
GATCCCCTTACGGACAGCCGAATCCTTCTCCTAGTGCAACTTGATGTCTTCTCATAACTTCCGTGTTCCAAATCCCTAAGGTTGTGCGACGCCTTGGAGATTTGCACTTCTAGAATGGGTTTCTAAAGGAAATTCTCGGGACTTGTTGACGGAAGAAGCATCGTTTTATGTCGAAACAGGCGAAAGACCAGGTCCATGTTCCGACGAATGTCGTAGTGATTTGTTCCATTATGGTCGCCGGGTCCGCAGTCGCCGTGGTCCTGGGAGTCATTCAGCTCTTGGTGCGTGCGGGGATTCTACAGGGTGGCGCAATGGATTCATCCGTCG